>DAOTIG010000097.1:0-13416 GCA_035448065.1 Dermatophilaceae bacterium | reverse complement strand
CGACTACGTCTTCCGCCCGCACTCGGCCTTCGCTCACCTCACCGGCTTCCGTGGCGACTGCGAGCCGGACGCCGTGCTCGTCCTGCACCCGCGCAGCCCCGAGGACGGTGGCGGCCACGAGGCGGTCGTCTACACCCGGCCGATGGCTGGCCGCGACACCGAGGAGTTCTTCGCCGACGCCCGCTACGGCGAGTTCTGGGTCGGCCGCCGCCCTACCCTCGAGGAGCTCGAGGCCGAGTTCGGCATCCCGGCCCGGCACATCGACGAGCTGCGCGACGCACTCGCCAAGGACGCCGGCCAGGTGCGGCTCGCCGTCGTCCGTGACGCCGATCGGGACGTCGCCGCGCTCGTCGACCAGGTGCGCGACGAGGCCGGGATCCAACAGGACGTCGTCGCGCAGGAGGGCGAGACCGAGGAGCAGACTGAGGCCGCCGCCGCGGACGCCGCGCTCGCGGCATACCTCTCGCATCTGCGGATGATCAAGGACGAGTGGGAGATTCAGCAGATGCGCGACGCCTGCGCGGCCACCCAGGTGGGCTTCGAGGCGGTCATCGCCCAGCTCGGCGACGCGGTGTCGCGCGGGCGTGGCGAGCGCTGGGTCGAGGGTGTCTTCGGGCTGCACGCCCGGCACGAGGGCAACGGCGTCGGCTACGACTCGATCTGCGCCAGCGGCGACCACGCGTGCACGCTGCACTGGATCAAGAACACCGGCGAGGTGCGCACCGGCGACCTCCTGCTGCTCGACGCCGGCGTCGAGGTCGAGTCGCTCTACACCGCCGACATCACCCGCACCCTGCCGGTCGACGGCACCTTCACCGACGCGCAGCGCGAGATCTACGACGCCGTGTATGCCGCCCAGCAGGCCGCGATCGAGGCGATCCGGCCCGGCATCACGTTCAGCGACATCCACAAGGCCGCGATCCGGGTGATCGCCGAGCACATCGAGCGCTGGGGCCTGCTGCCCGAGGGCATCGACGTCGAGGGCACGCTCAACGAGGAGACCGGGCAGTACCACCGGCGCTGGATGGTGCACGGGACGAGCCACCACCTCGGCATCGACGTCCACGACTGCGCCCTCGCGACCCGCGCGCAGTACATGGACGCCGAGGTCAAGGAGGGCATGGTGCTCACCGTCGAGCCGGGGCTCTACTTCAAGAGCGACGACCTGCTCGCGCCAGAGCGGTTCCGGGGCAACGGAGTTCGCATCGAGGACGACATCGTCGTCACCGCCGAGGGGTGCGAGGTCCTCTCGGCCGGTATGCCGCGCCGGGCCGAGGACGTCGAGGCCTGGATCCGGGAGATCCAGTCCCGCTGAGCCTCACCACCCGGTCGCGGCCCGGATCGCCGCGACCACTGCCGATCCGTCGTCGGCAACGAGCTGGTCGCCCAGCACCTCCGGACGACAGCCCAGCTCGATGTGCACGAGGACCGGCGGGCCGGCGGCATACCGCAACAGGATGACAAGGCTCTCCCGCGACGGCCCCTGGCAGGACCCGTCACCCCGGCGGGTCGCGGCCGTCCGGAGTGCGTCGATCACCGCTTTCGCGGCGTTGTCGGTGAGATCCCGGGACTGCAGCGTCGAGCCGTCGAACCGGCACACCCGCACCCCCTGGACCTGACCCGGCACCAGCTGGCTCGCCGTGCCCACCCGAGTCATCCCCGGCCCGCCGCAGGAGGCGTCGACAACCCGGCCGACCAAGCCCGGCCACCTCCCGTCCCGGTAGGCGGCCTCGAGGCTCGGCGCCAGGTCGGCCCGAGCGGTGAACGCCCCGTTGCCCGCCTGACCGCACCCGTTGACCTCGAGCTCGGCGGCCACCCAGACCCGACCCTGCGGGTAGTCCAGGGCCAGCAGGTAGTAGGTGGACGGCCCGGCCATGTCCGTGCAGGCCCGGGTGGCGGGTCCGCGGTCGACGAGGGCGAGGTCGGCGACCAGCCGGGTGAGATCACCGGCCACCGCCACCGCGCCGGAGCGCGGCACGGTGGGCGCCGGCTGCGGGTCGACTCCTGGCGTCAGCGACGGCTGCGGATAGCGACAGACGTATGCCGCGCGCGGCGTGCCGCTCGGGACCAGGCTGCCCGTCGCGCCCGGGACGGCCGGCGGCGCGGGCACGGTCGTCCAGCTGCCCTGGGGTGCGGTCGGGACCGCAGTGGGGCAGTCGCTGCCCGGCGCGACCGTCGTCGGGAAGGCGCTGGCCGACGCGCCCGGCGCGCCGCCCACGGGCTTCGCAGATGGGACCGCCGCAGGTGTCGCGCCCGCTCGCTCCGAGCCAGGCGGCGGCGTCTGCCCGTCGGCCGCCGCAGCGGCCACCCCCGTGCCGGCGTTCGTCGCGGGACCGGCCGCCGCCGATCCGGCGCTGCTCGGCGCCACGCCGACCCGCACGATCTGCGGCACGATCCCGATGACCGCGACCACCCCGGCCGTGGCGAGCAAGGCCCGGCCGGCCTGCCGCCGGCCGTGCCGTCGGCGCGCCTCGCGGCGCACGCCCTCGAAGTCCACCCCGCCGGCGCCCAGCGGCCCGGCCTCGCGCAGCCGCTGCACGAGCGGGTCCTCGGTCGGCTCGCTCATCGGTCCCCTCCTCCGGCTGCGGCATCCTCGCCGAGCACCTCGCGCAGCTTGGCCAGGCCTCGGGAGGCCTGGCTCTTGACCGTTCCCTCGCTCATGCCGAGCAGCGCCGCGACCTGCTCGACCGACAGGTCCTCGACGTAGCGCAGCACGACGACCCGACGCTGCCCGGGCGGCAGGGTCGCAAGCGCGGTCGCCAGGCTGAGCCGCTCGTCGAGCAGCTCGATCGACGTCGGCGCACCGGAGGTGCGCGCCTCCGGGATCACCTCGGTCGGCACCTCGCCGCGCCACTTGCGCCGCCACCACGACGTGGCGAGCCGGACCATGACGGTCCGCACGTAGGCGTCCGGATTGCCGTCTCGGACCCGCTCCCAGTGCGGCCAGGTCCGGGCCAGCGCCGACTGGACGAGGTCGCGGGCCAGGTGGGCGTCGCCGGTGAGCAGGTATGCCGTGTGCACCAGTCGCGGGGACCTCGTGCTGACGAACTCGCGGAAGCCTTCCGGCTCGGCGAACGCCACGGCATACCTCCTCTCTCGCAGTCAGCCTCTCAGAGCGGTCAACCGGACGAGCGGCGGCTGGGGTTGCATCGGGAAACGCATGCGTTTCCCGATTCTCGACGGGATCCCATGACGACTCGGGAAACGCATGCGTTTCCCGGTTCGCGACGGGACTGGTTGCGCCGGTGCGGACATGCGACGAGGGCCGCACCCCGATGGGGTGCGGCCCTGCCGCCTGGTCAGCCGCTCAGCGGCCGGCGTCGTTCACCGGCACGGTCACAGCCCGTCGACCCGGCTGGCCGGCGCCTTGAGGCCGGGCGTGTGCTCGAGGAAGTCGACGAGGTTCGCCAGATCCTCGGCTCCACCGAGTCGGTTGGTGCCCTGGGTGAAGGCGGTGAAGCTGTCGCCACCGTCGGCGAGGAAGTTGAGCGTGCCGACCCGGTAGGTCTGGGTCATCACGATCGGCGTCCCGTTGAGCTTCACCGAGCCGGCAACAACCCTCGAGCCTGCCGGAGCAGTCGCATTCCACGCGTAGGTGAACCCGGCGGACACGCCGAGGGCGAGCATCTTGCGCGATCCCCGAGCGGGGATGTCCTGGTACTGCTGCTCGAGGATCTGCCGGATCTGGTCCCCGGTGAGGTCGACCGACACGAGGATGTTGCCGAACGGCGCGACGTCGTAGGCCTCCTTGTAGATGACCTGGCCTGGGCCCTCGGCGTACTTCGGGGCAAGCGTCAGGCTGCCCCGCACCCCGCCGACGTTCATGAAGGCGATCTGCGCGCCGCCCTTGGGCCCGGACGTGCCATAGAGGATCGCGTCGGCGACCAGGTCGGCCATCGGCGTCTCGATGCCGCGGTTGCCCGAGGCGTCGCCGACGATGTCCTCGACGTTCGTGCCGACGACCCGGTTCTGCGTGGGGCCGGCGAGCGCCTGCCACTTGGCGATGATCGCCGACTGCGCCGGGTCCTTGGCGACGCTGCGGGCGTTGAGGTGGTTGGTCGCGGTCGTCCGGTCGCGCATCACCTCGCCGCTGCGGGCGTTGACGACGAGCGTCGTCTCGGTGACGACCTGCCCGTAGGAGGCGGCGCTCGTGACCAGCCGCGGGTTGCCGGCCGGGTCGGCGATCGAGCAGATGTAGGGCTGGTGGGTGTGCCCGGTGACAATGAGATCGACCTCGGGGGTCATCGTCGCGGCGATGGTCGAGATCGGCTCGGAGATGCCGGGGCAGGAGTTGAAGGTGCCGGTCTGATAGCCACCCTCGTGCAGCAGCACGACGATCGCCTTGACGCCCTGCTTCTTGAGCTCAGCCGCCTTGAGATTCGCGGTCTCGACCTCGTCCTTGAAGTCGACCGACGCGACCCCAGCCGGGTTGACCAGGGTGGGTGTCGCCTCGAGGGTCATCCCGATGAAGCCGATCTTGACGCCGCCCACGGTCTTGATCGAGGTGCCGGGCAGCAGGGTCTGGCCGTTGTCCTTGCGCACGACGTTGGCGGCCAGCCACTGGAAGTCGGCCCCCGCGTAGGGCGCCTCGGGGAAGTAGCAGCCGTCCTTGGGGTGACAGCCGCCGTTCTGCATGCGCAACAGCTCGGTGGTGCCCTCGTCGAACTCGTGGTTGCCGACGCTGCTCACGTCAAGGCGCATCGCATTGAGCGACTCGACCGACGGCTCGTCGTGGAACATGCCGGACAGGAACGGCGAACCGCCGATGAGATCGCCGGCAGCGACCGTGAGCGTGTTGCCACCCGGGGCCTTGGCCCGCAGGTTGGCCAGCGTCGTCGCCAGGTACTCGGCTCCGCCGGCCTGCGTCTGGCTCGGGTCGAGCGTGGGGCTCAGCGGCTTGTCGGTCGCCTCGAGGTGACCGTGGTAGTCGTTGAACGACAGCAGCTGGACCGAGACAAGGTTGGGGTTGCCCCCCTTGCCGCCCGGGGCGGCATCGGCGGAACCGGCCAGGCCCACCGGCCCGACCACCGCGGCGGCAAGTGACATCGCGGTCACCGCCGTCAGACGCAGACGTCTGCTTCTCAGTCAGAGCTCCTTCGCGCGAAGCGCACCCCCGACGGGCCCGCTGCGGCCCAACCTAGCGCGCAGCGACGACAGGGTGCGGGGAGCGGACCGGTCGATGTGCGCGTCCCCGCGACGCGGCATACTCCTGCCTCGTGCGCGTGCTCAAAGCTGCCGGATCGCTGCTGGTGCTGGCCCTGTTCCCCGTCTTCGTCCTCGTCGTCTTCCTCGGCATCGTCGTCGGGGCGCTTGCCATCGGCACCAAGTCGAGCGCCGTCGGGGCCAAGCTCATCCTCTTCGTCGCGATCCCGCTCATCTGGTCGTTCGTCGTCGCGATCAAGCAGGTGCTCCAGGCCCGGCCGCAGCCGACCGAGGGGCCGCTGCTGACCCGCGCGGCGCATCCGGCGCTCTGGGCGGAGGTCGACGCGCTCGCCGGCGGCCTGCGCACGGAGGGGCCGGCCCGGATCGTCCTCGTCCCCGACGTCAACGCCGCCGTGACCCAGGTCGCCGGCCAGCGCGAGATGCTCATCGGCCTGCCGCTGCTCGGCGGGCTCACCGTGTCGCAGCTGCGCGGTGTTCTGGCGCACGAGCTCGGGCACTACGGCGCGGGCCACACCCGGCTCACCGCACTCACCTGGCGGGCTCGCGCCGTCCTCACGACGGTCGCCCAGTCGGTCGAAGGCCTCGCCTCGTGGCTCATCCGCCCGTATGCCGCGTTCTACGGCCTGGTGTCGGCCGCCTCCACCCGCGAGCAGGAGCTGCAGGCCGACCGGTATGCCGCGCAGGTCGCCGGCCCGGCCGCCCTCGCTACCGCGCTGCGTGAGGTCTCGGCCATCGACCTCGCGTGGAGCCGATTCGTCGGCGAGCACCTGCGCTATGCCGCCCTGGCCAAGCTGCGTGCCCCCCTCGTCCACGGTCTGCGCTGCGTGGCCCAGGCCAACCGGACCGAGCTCGACGCCGCCGTCGACGAGATGGCCGCCTCAGGTGAGCGCGGGCCGTGGTCCTCGACCCACCCCACCCTCGCGGCACGGCTCACCGCCCTGGCCGGCCTGCCGGCCAGCCCGGTGCCCAGCGACGACCGGCCGGCGACCGTCCTGCTCGGTGCGGGCGGCGCCGAGCTGTGGGATCTCGAGCAGGCGCTCACCGGCGACCAGGACCCGGCAGCCGAGTGGGACGAGGTGGCTCGGGTCGGCGGCGCCGAGCGGGCCCGGCTGGAGGCGGGCGCGCTGAGCCGGGCGGCTGCCGAGTCCGGCTTGGCCCCTGCGCTCAGCGTCGGCGACCTGCTCGGCCGGGTGGCCGCCGGCACGGCACGCGGACTCGTCGGGCCGCTCGTCAACCCGGGCCTGCCGCCCGAGGAGCGCCCGGCGGCCGACCGGGCTGTCCTCGCGCACACGCTGGCAGCCACCGTCGCCACGGCCCTCATCGACGCCGGCCGCGCGCGGTTCGTCCCCGATTGGCGCGACGGGGTGCGGCTGGTCCGCCCGGACGGGTCGGATCTCGAGCTCACCCGCCGATGCGAGGAGGCGGTCGACCGCCCGGACGCGGCGCAGGCACTTGTCGCCGAGCTCGCCGGCGCGGGCGTGGAACCCACCCACCAGATCGCCCCGGTGGCCGAGGCGGCCCCGACGGTGCTCGGCATGATTCTCGAGCTGCGGGTGCCGCCACCGGGCGGCGGCAAGGGCCCGACGCGGGTCATCGATCTCGTCGTGTGCGGCACCGGAGTGCTCGTCCTCGACGTCGTGGCCGGGCCCGGGCAGTCGGTGCCCGAGCGGGCGCGGGCGGTCGTGGCCTTCCTCGACCAGTCTCCCGACGTGCGGACCTGGGCCGGTGGCCGCTGGATCGACACCTCGGACATCGTCTCGGCCACGGGGGCCGCCGATCGCGGCCCGATCACCCTGGTGACCCGCGTCGACACGATCGAGCTGCAGGTCACCGGGGACACCACCGAGGTCGCCGATGCCTATGCCGCGCTGCGCAGCATGCTCGGCGCCCGGCTGACCCGGTGACAGCCCGACTGTAGGCGGAGGCGGTCAGCTCGTCGGGGACGGGGGCGTCGGCGGCATCGGCGGGGTCGGCGGGCCGGGCACGCCGGGGGCGATCACCCCGGCGCTGCGCAGGATCTCCCGCGCATCGGCGGCCACCTTGTGCTCGGCGAGGACCTCGAAGCGCCCAGGCACGATCCGGCTCACCGAGGTGAAGTCGCGCTGCCCCCGGGTCACGCCGTAGCCCAGCGCTGCCCACACCATCCCGAAGATCGCCCCGAAGAGCACCGTCGAGCCCACCACCGCGAGCGTGCTGATGCCCTGCTCGAAGAGCGAGAAGATCAGCCCGACGAAGAGCCCGAGCCACATGCCCGACAGCGCGCCGCCGAGCAGCACCCGACCCCAGGTGAGCCGGCCGGTGACCCGCTCGAGCTGGCGCAGCTCGGTGCCGACGATGAGGCAGTTCTGCACCGGGAAGCCGGCGTCCGACAGCGTGTCGACCGCCTTCTGTGCCTGCTCGTAGCGGTCGAAGGTGCCGATCGACATCGGGTAGTCCAGCTGCAGCGCCCCGAAGGGCCCCCGGGCGGGTTGGGTCGTCATGCCTCGATCCTCACACGAAATCACGAGCCCACCGACGCAACGGTATGCCGCGTGGCCGAGGCGGCCACGCGGCATACCGGATGCGGGTGGGTCAGCGCTTGAGCTTGAACTCCTCGAGCAGCCGCCGGCCGATGATCATCTTCTGGATCTCAGCCGTGCCCTCGCCGATGAGCAGCATCGGCGCCTCGCGGTAGAGCCGCTCGATCTCGTACTCCTTGGAGTAGCCGTAGCCGCCGTGGATCCGGAACGACTGCTCGACGACGTCGGCGCAGTTCTCGGCGGCGAGGTACTTGGCCATGCCGGCCTCGAGGTCGTTGCGCCGGCCGGCGTCCTTGAGCCGGGCGGCCTTGACCATCATCTGGTGGCTGGACTCGACCTTGGTCGCCATGTCGGCGAGCCGGAAGAGGATGCCCTGGTGCTCGGCGATCTTCTTGCCGAAGGTCTCGCGCTGCTGGGCGTAGGCGATGCCGAGCTCGAAGGCGCGCATCGAGACGCCGCAGGCGCGGGCCGCGACGTTGACCCGGCCGACCTCGACGCCGTCCATCATCTGGTAGAAGCCCTTGCCGGGCTCCCCGCCGAGGATCTGCGCCGTGGTGGTCCGATAGCCGTCGAGGACCAGCTCGGTCGTGTCGACGCCCTTGTAGCCCATCTTGTCGATCTTCCCCGGCACGGTGAGCCCGGGCGCGGTCTCGCCGAAGCCGGACTCCTTCTCGACGAGGAAGGTCGTGAGGTTCTTGTAGACCGAGTCCTCGCCGAGGTCGGTCTTGACGAGCACGGCGACGAGGTTGGACGAGCCGCCGTTGGTGAGCCACATCTTCTGGCCGTTGATGACCCACTCGTCGGAGTCGCCCTGCCGCACGGCCTTGGTGCGGATCGCCGAGACGTCCGAGCCGAGGCCGGGCTCGCTCATCGAGAAGGCGCCGCGAACCTCGCCGGTGGCCATCCGCGGCAGGTACTTCTGCTTCTGCTCCTCGGTGCCGTGCTGCAGCAGCATGTAGGCGACGATGAAGTGGGTGTTGATGATGCCGCTGACGCTCATCCAGCCGCGGGCGATCTCCTCGACGCACAGGGCGTAGGTGAGCAGGCTCTCGCCGAGGCCGCCGTACTCCTCCGGGATCATCAGCCCGAAGATGCCCATCTCCTTCATCGCGTCGACGATGTCCTGGGGGTACTCGTCGCGGTGCTCGAGCTCGGTCGCGACCGGGATGATCTGCTCGTCGACGAACTCCTTGACGAGCTTGAGCAGCTCACGCTGCTCCTCGGAGAGACCGTCGGTCGTCTGCAGCCGGGACATGGGGCTTCCTCGCCTTCGAGGGTGGTGGGGACTTACTGCCGAGTATGCCGCGCGGCCCGGACCGCGCCCCACCCCGGGGCCGTGTGAGGCGCGGCATACGGACCGGTGGGTGCGTGCTGGCCGGCGGAAAACGGGATGTGGGCTGTCAGTGCCGGGCTCTACCGTGGATGGCGATGAGCCTCTCACCAGTCCTGACCACCCTGCCTGCCGACCGACCTCCCTCCGCTGCCGAGCTGAGCCGGGACGCGCGGCTGGAGGTGAGCTGGCGCCGGCTGCGCGGCCCGGCGGCGCTGATCGCGCTCACCGCGCTCGTCCTCGGCTCCTTCGCGCAGGCGCTCGGCTCACTCGTCGCCGGCTGGCTCGCCGAGCGTCCCACCGCCGCGCTCGTGTGGTGGCTCGCGGCCTGCCTGGTCGGCGGTGCCCTGCTCGACACGGCGGGCAAGTTCGTCTGGGCCGGGGTGTCCGACCGGGCCGAGGGGGCGCTGCGCGACGACGTCCTGCACGCCGCACTCTCCCAGCCGCTCGCGGAGCTCAGCGAGCAGGCCGTCGGCGAGGTCCTCGACCGGGTCGACGACGACACCCGCGAGGTCGGCGCGCTGGTGCGCTGGCAGATCTGGCAGGCGCTGCGAGCGGTCACCGGTGCGCTGCCGATGTGGGTCATCGCCGGCTTGACCTGGTGGCCGGCCTGGCTGCTCTTCCCGCTCTTCGTCGGGGTCGCCTGGCTCGCCATGCGCTCGCTGCTGCCGACCATCGCCACGCTCAAGGTCCGCGAGGAGGCCGCCTGGACCGACCACGCGGCGGCCCTCGAAGAGGGCATCGCCGGGCGGGACGACCTGCGCACGAGCCTTGGCCAGGCCTTCGCGATCGGCCGGCTCGCGCGGCTCTCGTCGGTCGTCCACGAGCGATTCCGCGCGGTCGTCCTCGTCGAGCGGCGGATCCTGCTGCGGGCAGTGCTGCTGCTCAACGCCCTGCTCGCCGGGGTCGCGATCCTCGGCGTCGCGATGGCCGTCGGCGGCGGGGTGTCGGTGGCCCAGCTGGTCACCCTCTTCCTCGTCACGAGCAGCTTCGTCGGGGTCGTCGGGCACGTCGCCCAGCAGCTGCCCGACCTGCAGGCCGGGCTGGGCGCGGTGCTGCGGCTGCGCGAGATGCTCGCGCTCACCCCGGAGCCCAGCGGCGGGGCGCCGCTGGCCGACGGGCGGGTCGACCTGCGCTTCGAGGACCTGCACTTCGCCTACACCGAGGGCACCTTCGCGCTCGAGGGCGTGACCCTCACGGTGCCCGCGGGGCAGACCCTGGCCCTCGTGGGGCGCACCGGGTCGGGCAAGTCGACCCTCGCCTCCCTGGTGTCGCGGGCGGTCGAGCCCGAGCGGGGCAGTGTGCTCATCGGCGGGGTCGACGTCCTCGACCTCGACCTGCAGGCGCTGCGCCGGGCGGTCGGCGTGGTGACCCAGCGCACCGACATCCTCGCCGGGTCGCTGCACGACAACATCACGATGTTCGCCGACGAGCCGCGCGCTCGGGTCGAGGCGGTCGTCGCCGAGCTCGGGCTCAGCGAGTGGGTCGAGGGTCTCGAGCACGGCCTCGACACCATGCTCGGCCCGGGCGGCACCACGCTGTCCGCGGGCGAGGAGCAGCTCGTCGCCTTCGCCCGGCTGCTCATCCGCGACGTGCGGATGGTCGTCCTCGACGAGGCGACCGCCCGGATGGACCCGCTCACCGAGGCTCGGGTGGTCGCCGCGTCCGACCGGCTGCTCCGCGGCCGGACCGGCATCCTCGTGGCTCACCGGCTCTCGACGATCGGCCGGGCCGACCTGGTCGCGGTGCTCAGCGCCGGTCGGCTGCGCCAGTTCGGGCCGCAGTCGGAGCTGGCCGTCCTGCCGGGTCCGTTCCGCGACCTGCTGACGTCAGCCGGCCACGACGCCCAGGGTCGGCTCGACGGCCTGCGGTCGGGCGCTGGTGAGGCTGCCCCGCGAGCGGCGGACGCGGCATACCAGGCCGGCGATCTGGATCCCTCGGGATCGGAGGGCGAGCTCGCGGTGGGCACCGCCCGGCGCCGTGGCCCGGTGCCGGATCGGCCGGCGACCGGGCCCGGCCCGTCCTTGGCGCGCGGGGTGATCAGCCTGGTCTCGGTGCGCCCGACGTGGGGGCTGTATGCCGTCGGGCTGTTCCTCATCTTCTCGCTCACCGGCGCGATGGGCGCGATCACCGGCCTGGTGTGGGGGCACACCGTCGAGGCGGTCGGAGCGGGCCGCAACCCGTGGTGGTGGGGGGTGGCCACCGTGGCCGCCGTCCTGGTCGGGCCGGTGGTCCTCGCCGAGGCGGTCTCCCGCTATCCGCGCTGGTGGGTCGAGACCTTGCTGCGGGTGCGGCTCAACGTGCTCGTCGGTCAGACCCGCACGCACCGCCTGGAGAAGGTGCCCGCCGGCGAGGTCGTCGCGCGGGCGATGGACTCCGACCGCTATGCCCGCTATGCCGACCGCTGGGTCGACTTCGTCAACGGGATCGCGATCGTCATCATCACGGCGCTGGTCGCTCGGTCGGTGTGGGCCGGCCTCGTGCTGCTCACCGTCATGGTGGCGGCGTCGATCACCTCGTTCATCGGCCGGCCGATCGCCGGCCGGTCCGCGACCGTGGCAGCGGCCGCTCGCGCGCGGTTCGGGCGCGCGCTCGTGTCGGTGCTCGAGTCGGCGCAGACGGTCAAGCTGGCCGCCCGGACACCCGAGGTCGCCCGACATCTGCGTCGGGTCGACCACGGCCGGGTCGAGGCCGCAGTCCGCGAGCATCGGGTGCAGGCGGTGCTCGACGGAGTGCCGGGGGTCATGGTCCGGGTCGGGGCGGTCGCAGCCTGGGCGGCTGTGCTCGCCGACCTGTGGGGTCTGGCCACCGCCCTGCTCGTCGTCAACGCCGTCAACGGCTTCGAGTGGTTCGGGCGGGTGGCGAGCGCGGTCGTCACCGAGGCGCCGGGCACTCGCTCGTGGCAGAAGGCAACCAGCCGGATGGCCGGTGGTGTCGACCTCATGCAGCTGCCCGAGGGCGTGGACCTGGTCACCGGGGCTGCCCCGCCGCCGCCCGAGGTCGATCGGGTGCCGCTGCGGCGACTCACCCTCACCGACCTCACGGCGGTGCACGAGGACGGCACGATCGGCATCGAGGACGTCGACCTCGCGATTGACCGTGGTGAGCTGGTCCTGCTGCTCGGCCAGGTGGGGTCCGGGAAGTCGACGCTGCTGCGCACCTTGGCCGGGCTCACCGACTACACGGGGTCGCTGCGCTGGAACGACACCGAGGTCGACGACGCCGAGGTGTTCCTCCGTCCAGGGCAGGTCGCCTACGTCGCCCAGGTGCCACGGGTGCTCTCGGGCACCTTCGCCGAGAACGTCCAGCTCGGCTTCGGCCGCGACTTCGAGGGTCCGGTGTCCGATGCGCGGCTGCAGGTCGACGTCGAGTCGGCCGGGGGCGCCACGGCGCTGGTCGGCCACCGCGGAGTGCGGCTGTCCGGCGGTCAGGTGCAGCGGCTCGCCCTGGCCCGTGCCCTGGCGGCCGACGCCGAGCTGCTGCTGGCCGACGACGTGTCCAGCGCTCTCGACGCCCGCACCGAGATCGAGCTCTGGCAGGCCTTGCGTGAGCGCTCGGCCACTGTCGTCGGCGCGACCTCCAAGCGGGCCGCCCTCGCCCAGGCCGACCGGGTCGTCGTCCTCGACGAGGGCCGGGTCGTTGCCGTCGGCCCGTGGCCGGCCCTGGCCGCCGACTGGGGCCACCTCGCCGGCTGACCTCGAGGGGGTCGGAGCCGAGCGGGAGCTCGGGAGGCTCCGAAGGCATGTGCGCCGCAGCCTGCGACGTCACTTGCGCCGCAGAATCCCAAGGCATGCGCCGCGCTTATGGGATGCTCCACCCCTCGTCGATTCCTGACGCAACCAACGGATGCATCACCGAGCGGACGTTCGTGGTGCAATCGTGGATGCTCTAGCGAGGGTGAGTTCCTGACGCAACCGTGGATGCCCCAGGAAAGCGCGCAGCCATGATGCAACCGTGGATGCCCCACGAAAGCGCGCCCCGTGATGCAACCGTGGTTGCATCACGATCGGGATCGGCGTGACTCATCCAATAGTCGCGCGACCCACCATCAGGGCTCCCCGGCCCCTCGCCGCTCGGCCCCAGACCGGCACGGACAGCCTCGGGTGCCAGCTGAGTCAGACGCGCCTCGCCCCTCCCGAGCGCTCCGCCCGCCGGCTAGCCACCCTCCGGGTCCCGGGGTCACCCGCCGCGCCGGCGCTGCTCGGCCGCCGCGAGCTCGAGACCGCCGTGCTCGAGGCCGGCGATCGACGACTCGCCCGACCACACCTCACGACGACCCCGCCGCACGACCACACCCAGTCGGCCGCTCAAGTGTTCCAGCGCCCCGGGCACCGCTCGCCGTTCGCCGACGAGCGGCACCGGAAACACATGAGCAGCCGAGAGCGGCGCCGATCCGTCGACCTC
>DAOTIG010000096.1:0-13606 GCA_035448065.1 Dermatophilaceae bacterium | reverse complement strand
TCAGCGGTCACGGACGACACTCTGGTGCATTTCGGGTGGTTGGTGGATGTGGAGGTGGGCCCCAGCACAGACGACAACACCCGGCGACGACGGAGTCGTGCCGGCTGGTTGGTGGATGTGGAGGGACTCGAAACATCCCACCCCACGATCCGTGTCGGATTGACTTGCCCGTCCCCACCAGCACACATACGCCTCTGGCCTGCGGATACGATCGACAGCACCCCAGGATAGGAGTGGACGTGAGTGGACACGTCGGTACCCTCATCCGACACGTATCCGACACGTATCCGACACGAGGAGCCTTCGCGGCATGTGCGCCAAGCGCACCTTCGGGCAGGTCTCCCGGCTCCCGAGCACGCGCTATCGGGCTCGCTACACCGGCCCCGACGGTGCCCTGCACAGCGCCCCGTGGACCTTCGAGACGAGCGGGGACGCCGAGGCGTGGCTCGTCGACGAGCGCCGCCTGATCTCCTCCGTGCGGTGGACTCCCCCGAAGGTCCGCGCCGAGGTGGCGCAACGGGCCGAGGCCGCCCGGCGCTCCCGCGTCTTCGGGCGCTATGCCCAGGACTGGCTCGAGGGCCGGCACGACCTGAGACCCAGCACGCGGCGCAGCTACCAGACCGCCCTCGACCGGCACCTCGTGCCGTGGTTCGGCGACTCCCCCATCGACGAGATCACCGTCAACGATGTCCGGGCGTGGTTCGCCTCCTACGGCGAACAGACACAGACCGCCCGGGCTCACGCCTACGCCGTCCTGACGGCCGTCATGGGTCAGGCAGCCGAGGACGAGCTGATCGTGAGGACCCCCTGCCGGGTCAGGGGTGGCGGCAAGTCCAAGGTCCGACGAGAGCCCAAGGTGCTGACGCTGCCCGAGCTCCTCGCCCTGGCCGAGGCCATGCCCGAACACCACCGGGCCCTCACGCTGCTGTGCGGGCTCTGCGGCCTGAGGTTCGGCGAGGCCGTCGCCCTGCGGCGCCGGGACCTCGACCTCGACCGCGGGCTCGTCCACGTCACCCGAACCGCCACCAAGGACGGACGCGAGAAGACCGTTGGCGCCCCGAAGACCGCCGCCGGCAGCCGAACCGTGGCCATGCCTCAGCTCGTCGTCGACGCACGCGTGTGGAGCACCGCAACGGCCGGACCTACCGCAAGGAGGCGTTCGGCTTCACCCGCGCACGCGAGGCCATCGGCAAGCCCACCCTCAACTGGCACGACCTGCGGCGAACCGCTGCCACCCTCGGCGCCCAGGCGGGCGCCACCGTCCGCGAGATGCAGAACCGCCTCGGGCACGCCACCCCGGCGATGGCTCTGTACTACCAGGGCGAGACCGCCGAGCGTGACCGCGTGATCGCCGACCGGCTCCAGGAGACGATCGAGAAGGCCGCGCGAGCTGACACCGTCTCCTCCCTTCCGGAGCATCTGGGCACTTCCTGAGTTACCGGGACCTGCGTCTGGGGACGTCCCGGACCTGCCGTCAGCGTTCCCACGGCGGTCGCCACTGCCTGGTTGTGCGGCGGTCCAGGGCTGCGACCAGCTCGGCTACCGCGGGGGTGAGCCCGGGCAGGTCGCGGTCGTAGATGCGCCCGGTGTCGAGGCGGCGGGTGAGGTCGGCCAGGACCTCGACGAACTCGGCGACGTTTCCGGGGAGGACGGGGACCGGGACTTCCGTGGTGTGGTGCTGCACCACGGTGACCGTCTTGACGGTCTCGATGGCGCGGTCCTTGACCTCGACCGCGGCGAGGCCGCTGTCGGCCGCGCGGCGCTGCTCCCAGGCTCGGTGGCGGCACGCGGGTGAGCACCATTTCGGTACCCGCCCTCGTGGCGGGACGAGCACGTTCCGCACCAGCCGCAGGCGACGACCTGTCCCGGGGCGCGGGGGGACGACCGTCTCCGGGGGCCGGCCCGCCCCGTGTCGGGTGTGTCTGATCGATCGGTCATGGCTCCTCCCCCGGGTCGGTCCTCGCCGACTGCGGGGGCCGGTTCCGAAGTGGTGCTCGGCGTCGCGTCGGCAACGCGCGTGGGAGGCATCCCGGGCCGCGGCCTTGGGCAGCGCCGCGGTGCGTGTGGTCGACCGGCAGGTGCTCGTGGTCCCCGGGGACGCGGCCGGCTGGGTCGAGCACCTGGGTCTGCTCGCGCGTCACCTCGGGCAGGGACCCGCCGTGGTCGCCGACCACGACCTCGACGGCGTCGCTGCCGCGCTCGACATGGTCAGCGACGCGCTGGCCGAGCGGGTGCGGTGGCGGGGGCGGTTCGAACCCTGGGAGTAGCGCCGCTACTATCCGTCGGCGAGGCCCCTCGGCGACCACCAGTGGCGGGTTCATTTCAGTGGCCAGCCGCGGCCGGAGGACGTCGAGACCGTCGACCACCACTGACAGCTCGGGCACCTAGTCCTGGCCTCGAATGTGGCCGTGGCGGCGTCAGGCGGTGGCTTCGAAGTGCAGCCGTAGCCCGAGTGCGTGGGCGACTTTCAGGACCGTAGCCAGAGAGGGGTTGCCGTCCGCGGAGAGGGCCTTGTACAGGCCTTCGCGACTCATCCCCGCCTCGCGAGCGATCTGGCTGAAGTTGCGGGATCGGGCGATCGCGCCGAGGGCGGCGGCGATGACGCTGGGGTCGTCGTCGGCGTCGTCGAGGACGGCCTCGAGGTAGGCGGTGACGTCCTCGAAGCTGTTCAGGTAGTCGGCGCTGTCGAAGGGGGCGAACGTCTCGTTGCTCATGGTCGGCTTCCTCTCCACTCGTCGGCGATCTGGTGCGCGGCTCGGATGTCGGCGTCCTGGCTGGACTTGTCACCGCCGGTGAGCAGCAGGATGACCCGGTCGCCATCCTGGAGGTAGTAGATGCGGTAGCCGGGGCCGTAGCTGATCCGCAGTTCGGAGACGCCGCGGCCGACGGGTTTGACGTCTCCGGGGTTGCCGGCCGCAAGTCGGTTGATCCGGACCAGTACCCGTGCCCGGGCGCGGGGGTCCTTCAGTTTTCTGAGCCATCGGTCGAAGGTTCCGGATCGGATGACCTCGGCCATGTGTTAACTGTAGTTGACACCTATGGCGGCGGCAACACGCGCCCGTCATCCACACCGACGTGGACGACGCAGGTCGACCGGCGAGCGAGGGCGCAGCCGGGCAGCCTTCATGTCGTTACGGCAGCTCGGGTTCTGGGTGCGCTCGCTCGAACTCCTGAACAGCGCTGTCGTCGATCAGCCCCTCCTCAGCAAGCCAGTTCACGGCTCGGCCGTGCGCCCGGGCATCCTGAAGCCGTGCCACGGGGAGATCAGGTCGGGATGGCGCTGGTAAAGCTCGTGCTTGAAACGCCGGAACGCGCCCTTGCCCTGCAGAGCGCGGTGCAGGGCCCTCTTCGGCGGCCCTGTCACTGATGCCGTCCGCGAAGTCGGCCACGTCCTGGCACCAGACGTACGGAGGAAGGGGATCGATGAGAATGCGATCCAACTCGTCGAGCTCGACGGGTTCTCATCGTCCACGCCGGTGTCGCTGGTCCAGAACGCGATCTCGCCCGGGCGCTGAACAGCCTGGTCCCATGTCGCCGGGCAGCTGGTGGTGCCCCCGCTTCTCGGACTCGAGTGGGCAGCCTGAACTGAGGATTGAACAGGCCATGGTTTCGGGGCGTGTTGGCCGTGTCGTCACCGCACGCCTGAGGTTTGCCGCCCCGTGCCTGGCAGCCGCCTACAGGTTTCTCAGACTCCTTGGCGGGCGGCGACGACGCCGGGCCCTCGGGTGGCAGGGACTAGCTCGCGCAGGCCGGGGAGCACCTGGTCGGCGAAGGTGGACAGGAAGCGTTCCTGGTCGTGGCCCGGCCCGTGCACGACCAGGTGGTCGAACCCGAGGTCGGTGTACTCCTTCAGGGCGTCGACGATGTCCTGCGGGTCGGAGGCCACCACCCAGCGCCCGGCCACCTGCTCGATCGGCAGCTCGTCGGCCGCCCGCTCCATCTCGGCGGGGCTGTGGATCGAGTGCTTCTGCTCGGCCGTCAGCGACAGCGGCGCCCAGAACCGGGTGTTCTCCAGCGCCCGCTCGGGATCGGGGTCCCACGACACCTTGACCTCGATCATCCGGTCGATGTCGTCGTGCGCGCGGCCCGCCTTGTCGAGCCCCTCGTCCACCGCGGGGACCAGCTGGTCGGCGTAGAGCTCGCGCCCCTTGCCCGACGTGCAGATGAACCCGTCGGCCACCCGCCCGGCATAGCGCGCCACCACGGGGCCGCCCGCCGCCACGTACACCGGCACCGGCTCGTCCGGCCGGTCGTAGACCGCGGCGTCCTCGGTGCGGTAGAACTCGCCCTCGAAGGTCACCCGGTCCTGCGTCCACAGCTCACGCATCAGCCGCACCGCCTCGCGCAGCCGCCCGAACCGCTCCTTGAACTCCGGCCACTGGCCCTCGCCGACCGACCCGACCGCCACCTCGTTCAGCGCCTCGCCCGTGCCGACCCCGAGCATCACCCGACCCGGCGCGAGGCACGCCATCGTCGCGAAGGTCTGCGCCACGACCGCCGGGTTGTAGCGGAAGGTCGGCGTCATCACCGAGGTGCCCACGAGCACCCGCTCGGTGCGCGCCAGCACCCACGACATCCACGCCAGCGAGTTGGGGGCGTGCCCACCCTCGAGCCGCCAGGGCTGGAAGTGGTCCGAGATGGTGACCGAGTCCAGCCCGAGCTCCTCCGCGAGCACCGCGTAGGACGCGAGTTCCCCGGGCGCGAACTGCTCCGCCGACGCCTTGTACCCGACCCGCGGACCGTCCGGCTTCGTCATGGCGTGGTGGCACCCGCGTGGGCACCGAGCGCCTCGCGGGCGTCGTCGGGCACGGCCACCGAGGGCCTGCGGCTGCGCTGTTCGTGCAGCGCCAGTCCGACCACGGAGGCGAGCACCATGACGAACCCGACCCACTGCGAGGCGGTCGGCCGGGCGCCGAGCGCAGCCACCCCGACCACCACCGCGGACAGCGGGAAGGCGAGCTCGGCGAGGGTGGCGCGCGATGCGGGGGTGTGGCCGAGAGCCCGGTAGTACAGAAGCAAGGCGAGCAGCCCGGGGAACAGCGCCAGCAGGACGATGTTCACGACGGCGTCGCCGCCGACCGCGAGGGAGGTGCCCGTCACCATCGCGGTCACCGCCAGGGCCACGAAGCCCAGTGCGAACCGCAGCGCCGTGAGGTCGGAGAACGTCAGCTCGGCGCTCGCGGCCCGGCCGAGCACCGTGCCGGCCGCCCACAGCGCCGCGGCACCGATCGCGAGCAGCGCCGCCTGGGCGCTCGAGACCGTGACGCCCAGCGGGTCGGCGAAGGCCAGCAGCCAGGCCCCGACCATCGCCGGCACGACGAACCACAGGTAGCTGCGTCGCAGCCGCTCGCCGAGGAGCAGCGCCGCCAGGGCGATCGCGATGAGCGGCTGCAGCTTCTGCAGCACCTGCGGGGTCACCGGGTCACCGAAGCGGAAGGCCGCGGTGAACATGACGGTGGCCAGGGCCGAGGAGCCGACGCCGATGACGAGCACGCTCACCTTCGTGCGGGTCGAGGCCCGCACCACCCGGGGCACCGCGGGCACCAGCCACCACAGCGTGAGCACGGTGAGCACCAGGTGCTCCCAGAACACGATCGTCAGGGACGGGTACTCCTTGGCCAACGGGCCCCGCCACAGCGACGAGATGCCCCACAGGGACGCCGCGACCGCGACGAGCCAGGTGCGGTCTCCGCGTCCGGAGGTGGTCGTGGTCGTGCTCATGCGTCGGGCTCCTCGGCGTCGCGCGGGTCAGGAGGTGGGTCAGGAGGCGTCGACCTTCGGCATGATCTCCTCCTTGAGCCGCTTGAGGTCGTCGAGCGTCTTGGAGACCGGCACGTCGGCGAACGGCGGCCACAGCAGCGGCATCGTGAGACCGGCCTCCTTGTACCGCTTGAGCATGTCGGTGATCTGGTCGGCCGTGCCCACGAGGATGTTCGAGACCTTGCCGTTGTCGCTCTGGTCGACCTCGGTGTCGGTGATGGTGAACCAGATCATGCTGCACATGTCGAGGTCGTCGATGGACTTGCCGAGCGCCTCCAGCTCCCGGGCGATGGCGGTGCGCCACTCGGTGAACTCGCGGGGAGTGTCCTGGATGCCGATCCAGCCGGCGAGTCCGTACTTCGCCACGCGGTTGGCGGAGCGCTTGGGGTCGCGCAGGCCGCTGAAGTAGATGGGCGGGTGCGGCGACTGGACCGGCTTGTGCCCGAAGCCGCAGGGCTCGAAGTCGGCGAACTCCCCGTGGTACTCGAAGAGGTCGTTGGTCCAGATGCCCTTGCAGATCTCGATGGTCTCGCGCACGTGTGCGTGCCGGCGGGGGAACTTGTCGGCGGCGCTCGCGGCGGCGAACTCCTCCGGCATCCACCCCGACCCGATGCCGACGTTGAGGCGGCCGTTCGAGAGCTGGTCGATGGTGGCGCACTCCGCGGCGAACACCCCGGGGCCGCGGAACGGAGTGTTGGTGATGCTCATGCCGATGCGCACCTTCTCGGTGCGGGCGGCGAGCCAGGGCAGCAGGGGCCATCCCTGGAACCACTTGCCCCGCGACTCGACCGGCAGCTGCGTCGGGAACTCCTTCATCATGCCGAAGGAGTACTGCAGCTCGCCGCGGTCGGACGCCTCGGGGACGACGACCCGGTCGAGGGTCCACACGGAGTCGAAGTCGAGCTCCTCCGCGAGGTCGGTGAGGTCCGCGAGCTCCTGGACCGTGACGTGGTTGCGGAAGGTGGGCAGGTAGAGGGCGAGCTTCATCGGTCACATCTCCTCGGGGCGGTCGTGGCCGGGCCGGTGGGGTGGTACTGCGTTTCCGTCAGGCCCTTGTGAGGTAGACAACACAGGGGGCGAGGGCCTCGACAAGGGGCGCCGTCATCATGGTTTGCTCAACGCTGCTGCGTGGGCGGCCCGTCCGTGAAGCGTTGCCGCAGCTCGCGCTTGAGCACCTTGCCGTAGTTGTTCGTGGGCAGCGCCTCGACGAAGTGGTACTCCTTGGGGCGCTTGTACCTAGCGATGCGGTCGAGGCAGGTGCGGTCGAGGTCGGCGGCGGTGGGGGCCGGGTCGTCGGGCACCACGAACGCCACCACCGCCTCGCCCCACTCCGGGTCGTACCGGCCGACGACGGCGACCGAGCGCACACCCGGGTGCGTCATCAGAGCCTCCTCCACCTCGCGGGGGTAGATGTTCATCCCGCCGCTGATGATGAGGTCCTTCGAGCGGTCGTGGAGGGTGAGGAACCCGTCGTCGTCGAAGCTGCCGACGTCGCCGGTGTGCAGCCAACCACCGCGCATCGTCTCGGCGGTCTCCTCCGGCTGGTCCCAGTAGCCCGCCATGACCACCCGCCCGCGCACGACGACCTCGCCGGCCTCCCCGGGGGGAAGCTCGCCGTCGTCCAGGTCGACGACCCGCACCTCGACGTCGGTGCGGGGGAACCCCACGCCCTGCATCCGTGCGCGCCATCGGGGGTGGTCCCGGTCGGCGTGGTCGGCCATCGACAGGCCGGTGATCGTCATCGGCGTCTCGCCCTGCCCGTAGATCTGGGCCAGGCGCGGGCCGAACGTCTCCAGCGCCTGCTCGAGGTCGGCGAGATACATGGGGGCGCCGCCGTAGATGATCGTCTTCAGCCCCGAGAGGTCGGCACCGGCGAGGGCCGGGTCGCCGGCGAGCCGCGTGACCATGATCGGCGCGGCGAAGAAGGACATGCCGCGCCAGCGCGCGAGCAGAGTGAGCAGCTCCGGGCCGTCGAGGGCGCCGGATGCCGGGAACACGCTCGCCGCTCCCTTGGCGACGTGGGGCAGGCCGTAGAGGCCGGAACCGTGCGAGAGCGGCGCCGCGTGCAGCACGCAGTCCTCCTCCGCGACCGGCCCGATGTCGGCGTAGTAGCTGAGCGAGGCCATGAGCAGGTTGCCGTGGGTGAGGGTCGCCCCTTTCGGGCGTCCGGTGGTGCCGCTCGTGTAGAAGAGCCAGGCCGGGTCGTCCGCGGCACGGTCCACCAGGGGCATTGCGTCTGCGCCGAGGAGCGCGTCCCACCCCGGACCCGGGACGACCACCACCGACCGCACCGACTCCACGCTCTCCTGCAGCGGGCCGACGTCGTCGAGGTGCTCCTCGTCGGTGAGCACGAGGCTCGTGCCGCTGTGGCCCAGAACGTAGGCGATCTCCTCCCGGTGCAGCCGCGCGTTCACCGGCACCGCGACCAGCCCCGCGTGCCAGGCGGCGAACTGTGCCTCGAGGTACTCGGGCCGGTTGCGCATGAGGATTGCGACGCGGTCGCCGGGGGCCAGGCCGCGGTCGCGCAGGCCGGTCGCCGCTCCGGCGACACGCTCGGCGAACTGCGCCCACGTGGCGTGCACCTCGTCCCCCACCGCCAGGGCGGGCGCGTCACGCCGTCGCCGTCCGTTGCGCTCGACCCAGGTCGCCAGGTTCATGCGGCCAACCTCTCCGCCCTCGACCTCGACGTCAAGGCGCTCCCGCCCGCGTTGATCCGACGGTGAGAAAGCCGTCGTAGCGTGACGGGTCCACGGTCGCCCACCCCTGCCGACCCCGTTAGGGAGGACCCCAATGAGGCTGTCCGCCGACGAGGCCCGCCGACGCCTGGCCGGCCAGGTGCACGGGGTGCTGTGCACGCTGCACCCCGAGCGCGGCCCCGACCCCCAGCCCGTCGTGTTCGCCGTGAGCGACGACGACTACGTCGGGGTGCCCATCGACACGGTGAAGCCCAAGCGGGCATCCCGGCTGCAGCGCGAGGACAACCTCGCCGCCGACCCGCGCGGCTCGCTGCTCGTAGAGTGGTGGGAGACCGAGGACTGGTCGCGGCTGTGGTGGGCCCGGGCGCAGCTGGAGCACGTGCCCGACCCGCCCCGGCACGTCATCGACGCCCTCGCCGACCGCCTGGCGCACACCGTGCCGCAGTACGCCGACAAGCCGTTCCACCGGGTGCTGGTGTGCCGCATCGTCGGCGTCACGGGGTGGGCTGCCAGCGAGGAGGCCTGAGCGCCCCCTCCCCCGGGTCCGTCACCCCGGCCGCCACCCCGGCCGCCACCGCGGGCTCGGCAGTCTCGAGCACCGCGGCGGTCCGCACCCCCACCCCGAGCCGCCGTGCGGCCTCCAGGTCGGCGAGCGTGTCGACGTCGTGCCGCGCGCCGGCAGGGGCCTCGGGCAGGGCCAGCAGCCCGAGGGCGAGGTGCCGGCGTGCCGAGCCCGGCCCGTAGCCCGTCGCGGGCACCGACCCCGGCTGGTGCACGACCGCCGTCGTGCCGGTGCCCGAGCGGTCGGGCACGAAGGTCGCGGGCGCGACGGCCGCCCGGGTCAACACGTCGGTGACGTCGGCCGGGCGCAGGCAGGGCAGGTCGGCGGGAAACACCGCCACGCCCGACCCCGGTCGCCACGACGACGCGACGCGGGTGCCGTCGCGCACCACGGCATCCAGCCCACCGCCTTCGTCGGGCACCAGACGCACCGGGAGGCGACGCAGGTGCCATGCGACGACGGGGTCGGAGGTGATGACGACGACGTCGCCGACCATGGGCGAGGCCGCCACTGCGGTGACGGTGTCGACGGCGAACGCGAGGGCCAGGGCGCGCCGCCGGGCGTCAGGGAGCTCCAGACGCGACTTGGCCGCCCCGAGCCGCTTCACCGGCATGACGGCGGTCACCGTGGTCACCGGGCGTCTGCTTTCCCGGTGGGCAGTCGCAGCACCATCGAGGTGCCATCGGGCCGGGATCGGCCCACCGACAGCTCGCCGCCCATCGCCTCCGCCAGCCCGTGCGCCAGGCCGAGCCCGAGCCCGATGCCCTCGTCTGCCCCGGGTTCACCGTCGATGCGCGAACCGCGCTGTGCGGCAGGGCGCTTCGGGCGGGCGAACGCGGTGAAGGCCCGCGGGATCAAGTCGTGAGGGATGCCGGGCCCATCGTCGTCGACGTACGTCACCACCCAGCCGCGGTCGCTCGTCAGGCCCGACCGCACCGTGACGTGGCCGCCCGGCCGGCCGTGCCGGATGGAGTTACCGACCAGGTTGAGCAGCACCTGCCGCAGCCGGCGACGGTCGGCGAGCACGGTCTCGTCGGCGACGTCGTGCGAGAGCTCGACGCGCCGCTGCTCCGCCTTCGTCGACAGGAGGCCGAAGACCTCAGCCACCACCTCGCCGACGACCACCCGCTCGACGGCGAGCGGGAGCGCGCCGGCCTCGATGCGGCTGAGGTCGAGCACGTCGGCGAGGAGGTCCATCACGTGGCCGGCCGCGGCGCTGATGCGGTCCAGCGCCTCCTGGCGGCGGGCCTCGTCGAGGTCGAGGGTGCCGAGCAGCTCGGCGAAGCCGACGATGGCCTGGATCGGGGTCCGCGCCTCGTGCCCGACGGCGGCCAGCAGGTCCGACTTGGCGCGTGAGTGCTCCTCGGCCGTCCGGCGCGCCGTCTCCGCCTCCAGCCGGGCGCGCCGGTGCCGCTCGGCGGCTCGGCGCTCGGTCAGGTCGAAGACGTTCACCACGTACTGCGCGGGGTCGCCCTCGCGGTCGTGGAGGAGCGAGACCGTCACCTCGACCTCGACGTCGCGGTGGCCCTGGGGGCGCAGCAGCGCCTCGAAGACCACCGGCGCGGCGCCGTCGGGGTGGAGCTCGTCCAGCCGTGCGTCGAGCGACCCCTCGCGGGGAGTCACGACGTCGGCGAGCCCTGCGCCGACCAGCCCGGTGCGCCCGCGCGCAAGCGACGCCAGGGCGGTGTTGCAGCGGGCGATCCGGCGGTCGAGACCGACGAGGGCCATGCCCAGCGAGTTGTCGTCGAACGACCGGCGAAAGCGCTCCTCGCTGGCCACGAGGTCGCCAACGAGGCCGGCGTGCTCGATCGCCACGGAGGCCAGATGGGTGAACCGGTCGACGAGCAACTGCTCGCGTCCCGACGGCCGGTGCGGTGTGTCGTGGTACACCGCGAAGGTCCCCACCGGCATCCCGTCACGTCCCTGGATCGGGGTGGACCAGCAGCTCCGCAAGCCGGCCGACTCCGCGTGGGCCCGGTACTGGACCCACCGAGGGTCGGTGCGCACGTCGGCGGTCACCACCGCGGTGTTGAGCGCAGCCGCGGTGCCGCAGGAGCCGGCGTGGTCGCCGATGGCGAGCCCGTCGATGGCGGCCACGTAGGCGACCGGCAGGCTCGGAGCGGCGCCGTGGTGCAGCGTGCGACGCTCCCGGTCGAGGAGCAGCACCGAGCAGCGGGCTCCGGGGATCAGCCGCTCCAGCGAACTGAGGATCTCGGCGAGCACGTCGTGCAGCGGGGCGGCGGCCGCGATCAGCTCGAGCACCTCGGTCTGCCGGTCGAGCATGTCCCGGGCGTCGTCCGGGCCGAGGACCGGCGCGTCCACCCCGGGGAGTTCGGCGGTGCTCATCCGTCGTCCACGAGCTGGTAGCCGATGCCCCGGACAGTGCGCAGCACCCGCGGTCGAGACGGGTCCTGCTCCAGCTTCAGCCGCAGCCGGTGCACGTGCTCGGTCACGGTCGCCTCCCCGAGCCACTCCGACGAGGAGTTCCACACCTTCTCGAGCAGCTGGCCGCGGGTGAAAACCTGGCGTGGGTGCGCGGCAAGGAACGCCACGAGGTCGAACTCCTTCGGGGTGAGCTCGACCTCCTCCCCGCCGCGCAGCACACGCCGGGATGCAGTGTCGACGCACAGGTCGCCGATCACGTGGGCCGCCCCCGCGGCCTCCGGGGCGGAGCGCCGCAGCACCGAGCGGATGCGCGCAGCGAGCTCACCGGGCGAGAACGGCTTGATGAGGTAGTCATCGGCGCCCAGGTCCAGCCCGACGATGCGGTCGGTCTCACCGCTGCGGCCGGACAGCACGATGACCGGGATGTCGGTGCGCCCGGTCCGACCACCCCGCACCGCACGCAGCACGTCCAGGCCGCCGAGGCCCGGCAGCGAGAGGTCGAGCACCACCAGCGCCGGGTGGTCGTCGCGGATGCGGCGCAGGGCCGAAGGCCCGTCGTCGGCCTCGACCACCCGGAAGCCGGCGTAGTCGAGCTGCCAGCGCACGACCGTGCGGATGGCCTCGTCGTCGTCGACCACGAGGACCACCGGGGCCTTGGTGTCGGCGGCCCGCTCGCGGGCGGTCTGGCTCACCCGTGATGGGTACCACAACGGCCGGGGAAGGTCACGGCCCCTCCGCCGCTGTTGTGGCTCCGTTGAGAACCCCCGAGCCCCGCGGCTGCCACAGTGGGCGGATGACGACCGACCGCCCACTGCTGGGCTTCGGCCTCCCGGTGTCGGGCGCCTGGGCCGGGCGGGACACCGTCGTGCGCGTCGCCCGTCGGGCCGAGGAGCTCGGCTATGCGTCGCTATGGGCGTACCAGCGCACCCTCTGGCCCGCGGACGGCCGGCTCGGGCCGTCGCACCGCCGGGTGCTCGACCCAGTGGTGGCGCTCGCCCTCGCCGCCGGCCATACCGAGCGGATCGGCCTCGGCACGGCCACCGTCTGCGCCCCCTTCACCGCGCCGGCCCTGCTGGCCTCGACGATGGCCTCCCTCGACGTGGTATCCGGGGGGCGGCTCACCGTGGGCGTGGGGATGGGTTGGCTCCCCGAGGAACACGTGGCCGCGGGGGTGCCCATGGAGCGGCGCGGGGCCCGCTTCGAGGAGTACCTCCGCTGCCTCCAGGTCCTGTGGACCCAGCAGCCCGCGGAGTTCGCCGGCGAGTTCTACACCGTCCCGCGTTCCTTCCTGAGCCCCGTGCCGGTGCAGCGCCCACACCCGCCGGTGCTCGTGGGCGGCACCGCGGAACCGGCACTGCGTCGAGCCGGGCGACTCGCCCAAGGCTGGATCGCCAGCAGCGCCCACGACCACGGCACGCTGCGATCGTGCGTCGACACCGTCCGCGCCGGCGCGGTGGACGCCGATCGCGACCCAGACGCCCTGCGGATGCTCGTCCGAGTCGTGCCCGAGCTCCTCGACGACGACCCAGGCTCCCGGCGGGCGCCCTTCCACGGGACTGCGGGGCAGCTGCTTGCCGACATCGAGGCGCTCGGCCGTCAAGGCGCCACAGAGGTCCTCCTCGACCTCAACCTCTCGCACCGGGTAGGAACACCCGAGATCCAGGCAGACGAGGCGCTCCGTCGCGCCGAGCGCGTGCTGGAGGAACTCGCGCCCCGAGGTTGAGGCGAAGTCTCGGCGATCCAGCCGTGCAGGCCTCTGGTGTTCGCTCGAGGTCGACGTCGGCGATCGACGCTGTACATGACCGTGAACGATGCATATCCGCTGCAAGAAAGGAGAGGGGCCTCTGACCCCAGCGTCTCCGCAGTTCAGAGGCCCTTCAACCCGATCCCCCGGTTGGACTCGAACCTCCCTAGGTGCCCGCCGTCCGTCACTGCCGACTACTGGATCCGGGCAAACCGGGGCAGCTGACCTGTGGTCGTCGTCGGTCCGCACGAGCAGCCTCGGGATCGTCCATGGGGCGATGAGCATGCTCGTCATCTGGCTTCAGAGAGCAACCATCCGACACGTATCCGACACATGTGGCTGCGTCGAAGCACAGTGTGCCCGCGTTTTGGCAGGTCAGACGGCAGTTCCGGACGGTGGATGTGAAGGGACTCGAACCCCCGACCTCTCGCGTGTGAAGCGAACGCTCTAACCAACTGA
>DAOTIG010000095.1:0-13840 GCA_035448065.1 Dermatophilaceae bacterium | reverse complement strand
GACCAGACCCGGGTCGAGAACCTCGCCGAGCTGCTCTCGGTGGCCCAGCAGTACGACGAGGGTCGCGCCGAGGCCGGCGAGCCGGCGCTGCTCGAGGACTTCCTCGAGCAGGTGAGCCTGGTCGCCGACGCCGACGAGGTGCCCTCCGACGACGGCTCCGAGTCCGGCGGGGTGGTCACCCTGATGACCCTGCACACCGCCAAGGGCCTGGAGTTCCCGGTCGTCTTCCTCACCGGCCTCGAGGACGGCACCTTCCCGCACCTGCGCTCGCTCGGGGACCCCAAGGAGCTCGAGGAGGAGCGGCGACTCGCCTACGTCGGCATCACCCGGGCCCGCGAGCGGCTGCACGTCTCGCGTGCTGCGCAACGCTCGGCCTGGGGTCAGCCCCAGTACCAGCCGGGGTCACGCTTCCTCGACGAGCTGCCCGCCGAGCTTGTCGAGTGGGAGCGGGACGAGGCGTCCTCGGACTCGGTGCGCACGGGCGGCCGGTTGCAGGGCACCGCGGTGGCTGCCCTCGCCGCGCGGGCCGGGGTGCGCTCGCCCGGGGGCCGGGCCGCGGTCAGCCTGGTCGCCGGCGACCGGGTCAGTCACGACGCCTTCGGGCTGGGCACGGTGGTCCGCGTCGAGGGGGAGGGCGAGAAGGCCCTCGCGCACGTCGACTTCGGCAGCTCCGGGGTGAAGCGGCTGCTGCTGCGGTATGCGCCGGTGGAGAAGCTGTAGCAGGAGTGCTGGCTGAGCCAGTGGCTACATCTTGACGCCGTGGCGGGCCAGCCACGGGATGGGCGAGACCGGGTTCCCGCCATCCGGGCGGATCTCCAGGTGCAGGTGCGGGCCGGTCGAGTTGCCGGTGTTGCCCGACATCGCCACGACCTGACCGGGCGCGACCTGCTGTCCCTTGCGGACCAGGACCCGGCTGTTGTGGCCGTAGTAGGAGACGGTGCCGTCCCAGTACTCGATCTCGACCTTGTAGCCGTAGCTCGGCTGCCAGCCGGCGAAGATCACCGTGCCGGTGGACAGCGCGCGGACCGGAGTGCCGGTGGGCACCGCGATGTCCTGGCCGTTGTGCATCCGGCCCCAGCGCCAGGCGAACCCGGAGGTGAAGACGTAGCTCGCGGTGATCGGCTTGACCCACGCCTTGCTGCCCGCCGTCGCTGCCGGTGCTGGGTCGGCGGTCGCCGACGGAGCGTCGGTGCTCGCCACCGCAGGCAGTCCGGTGGTCGTCACCTCGACGACGTCCTGGTTTGCGGCGAGCGCTGCCTCGGTCTGCGCGCGGCGGGTGTTCTCGGCCGTGACCACGTCCAGGCGGGTGCGCTCGGTGTCGCGGGCGACCCGGTCCTGCACGCCGCGGGCTGCCGTCGTGTCCGCGAGCTTGTGGTCCTGCAGGTCGGCCTCGTCGGCCGCCCGGTTGTCTGCTGCCAGGGTCGTGCCCGCGGCCGCCAGGCCGCTGCTGTCGAGGTGGACGGGCGATCCGCTGATCGTGATGACAGCCAAGGTGGCCGTGGCCGGCAGGGCCAAGGCAGTGCCGACGAGCTGCGGAGCGAGCCGAGCCTCCCGCGCCGGGCGGTGACGCCCGCGGTATCTACGGTCTGACACGTGCTCTCTCTCGGCCGATGACGGGGGAGGGCCCGGGGCAGGATCCGGGCGGCCTCGCAGAGGGTAGCGTGATCGTTTCGTGACAATCAAACCCCTGGGTCGATCCTCGTCCGGCCGCCCCCGGCAGATCCCGGGGTTCGCCGCTCGGACACCGCACGACATGCCCATCCCGGTGTGATCGAGGTCACCGTTTCGCGCGCCACCGGTTCGGCGCGGCATCCCGGATCGTGGTCGGGGCCGAGCGCTTCGTCGAGCCCGCTGGCGTATGCCGTGTGCCACGGACCTGCTGCCGGGCCCCTCGCGTGCCATAGAGTGCGCGCCATGAGCGAGTCACCGTTGCGGGTCGTCGTCGCCAAGCCGGGCTTGGACGGCCATGACCGGGGCGCCAAGGTCGTCGCCCGCGCCTTGCGCGACGCCGGGATGGAGGTCGTCTACACCGGCCTGCACCAGACGCCCGAGCAGATCGTCGAGGCCGCGATCCAGGAGGACGCCGACGCGGTCGGGCTGTCGGTGCTCTCCGGAGCCCACATGACCCTCTTCGCCAAGGTCGTCGAGCTGCTCGCCGCGCGCGACGCCTCCGACATCGTCGTCTTCGGCGGCGGGATCATCCCCGACGACGACATCCCTGAGCTGAGCCGGCTCGGCGTCGCCAAGGTGTTCACCCCGGGTGCCCCGACCCACGAGATCGTCGACTGGGTGCGCGCCAACGTCCAGCGGCACTGACCCGTGCGGGCGCCGACATTAAAATCTTGGTAAGGAAAACGCTCGAGCCCTCGGCCTGAGCGCGGCGCCGGTCCATCATGGATTCAGACGTCGTCGACACCTCTCCCCCCAGGCGCCGACCCGTCGAGTCGTGAAGTGGGTGGGACGGACCTTCGGCACTCCCGCATCCCGAGGTTGTCCTCGTGCCGGCAACGGCGCTCGCTACCTCAGCGCCCCCGCTGCGCGACGTTGGGAGTGGGGCCGCAGCATCGCGCTGCGGCCCCACCACCATGTCCGGGCCGGGCCCCTCAGCAGCCCGGCACCGGACTGGCCCACCACCTGACCTCCGCCGCCGAGCGTCCGCAGGGGTCTACTCTGCCGGGGTGATCGCTCGCGCCACCCAATTGCCTCGTCTGCACCGATCCGGCCGCCTGCCACAGTCCCGCCCGGCCGTGCTCGCCGCCGCGGTGCTCCTGACGGCCACTGCCGCCTGCACCTCGCCTCCGGCGCCGACCCCGACGGGCTCGACCTCGAGCGTCTCGGCCGGGGCCGCCACGACCTCGGCCACCCTGTCGTCCTCGACACCGACCCCGTCGGTCATTGCGTCGCCGACCCCGCCGGCCACTGCGTCGCCGACCAGTTCCGGCAGTGCGCTCGCGCCGTACACCGGCGGGCCGGTGCTGGCCGTGAAGATCGACAACACGTCGGCAGCCCGGCCGCGCATCGGCCTCAGCTCCGCAGACATCGTCTACGTCGAGCCGGTCGAGGCCGGCCTCACCCGATTGCTGGCCATCTACAGCACGTCCATGCCTCCCACGGTCGGGCCGGTGCGCAGCGCCCGCGAGTCCGACCCGGAGATTCTCGGCAATCTCGGCCGGATCGCCTTCGCCTACTCCGGGGTCTCGGCCTACACCCAGGCGCGAATCAGCAACGGCCCCCAGGTCAACCTCTCCAACGACGCATCCAGCCAGGGCTTCCGCCGCGACGGATCGCGCCCAGCCCCCTACAACGTCATCGGATTTCCGGCCCAGCTCCTCGCCAGGGCTGGCGGCAGCGCGCCGCCCGGCGACAACGGCTTCCGCTATGGGCCGGCGCCCGCCGGTGCCACCCCCACCAGCATGCTGGCCACCCGATACCCGGGCGCTGCGCTCAGCTTCGCCTGGAATCCCCAACGCGCGCAGTACCTGGTCACCACAGATGGCCGTCCAGAGATCTCCGACGGCGCCCAGGTCGGGGCCGCCACCGTCGTCGTGCAGCGAGTGCAGACCTACGCATCCGGCAACCGGGATGTGCTCGGCAATGTGACCCCCGTCGTCAAGGCGGTGGGGTCCGGGGAGGCCGTCGTGCTCCGCGGCGGCCAGGCCTTCCGCGGCACCTGGGCGCGCCCGTCCGCGCAGGCGCCGACGACGTTCACGACCGCTGCAGGCCAGCCGATGACCTTCGCGCCCGGCCCGGTCTGGGTGCTGCTCGTGCCGGCCGGCCAGGCCTACACGTTGGGCTGAGCCGCCGCCAGCACGAGGGCGCCCCGGGCGGCATACCGGATCGTGGGTATGCCGCGTGACTTTGGTCATCCGCGGCCCTGGCGGCTACGGCGGCGCCAGAGCCGTGCACTAGAGTCCGGAGAGCCCGCCAGCGGGACATCGTGGCACGTCAGACGGCGGTCGGCCGAAGCCGACCGATCGTTCGGTCGCCTCGAGGAATCCGCTGGCACCCTTCGACGACGAGGACGGCCGCCCGTGGATCTGTACGAGCACCAGGCACGCGACATCTTCGAGAAGCACGGCGTCCCCGTGCTCGCGGGTGAGGTGGCGACGAGCGCCACCGAGGTGGCCGAGATCGCCGAGCGCGTCGGCGCCGGCAGCGGCGGGGTCGTCGTCGTCAAGGCCCAGGTGAAGACCGGAGGCCGCGGCAAGGCCGGCGGCGTCAAGGTCGCCAAGAGCCCGCAGGAGGCCGCCGAGCACGCCGAGCGGATCCTCGGGATGGACATCAAGGGCCACACGGTCAAGAAGGTCATGATCGCCCAGGGCGCCCGGATCGAGAAGGAGTACTACTTCTCGATCCTGCTCGACCGGGCCAACCGCACCTACCTCGCCATGCTCACCACCGAGGGCGGGATGGACATCGAGACCCTGGCCAAGGAGCAGCCGGAGAAGCTGATCCGGATGGCTGTCGACCCCAACGTCGGCATCGACGACGCCAAGGCGAGCGAGCTCGTCGAGGCGGCCGAGTTCCCCGACGACGTCAAGGGCCAGGTCGCCGAGGTGCTCAAGAAGCTCTGGGAGGTCTACCGAGACGAGGATGCGACCCTCGTCGAGGTCAACCCGCTCGTCAAGACCGAGGACGGCACCGTCCTTGCCCTCGACGGCAAGGTGTCGATCGACAGCAACTCCGACTTCCGCCACCCTGAGCACGCCGAGCTCATCGACCACAGCAAGACCGACCCGCTGGAGATCCTCGCGATCGAGAAGCACCTCAACTACGTCAAGCTCGACGGCACGGTCGGCATCATCGGCAACGGCGCCGGCCTCGTGATGAGCACCCTCGACGTCGTCGCCTACGCCGGTGCGGACTTCACCCTCCCCGACGGCACCCACCCGCACCCGGCGAACTTCCTCGACATCGGCGGCGGCGCCGACGCGACGGTGATGGCCAACGGGCTCGACGTCATCTTCGAGGACGCCCAGGTCAAGGCGGTGTTCGTCAACGTCTTCGGCGGCATCACCGCCTGCGACCAGGTCGCCGGCGGCATCATCAAGGCCTACGACATCCTCGCCAGCCACGGCAAGCAGCCCAAGCCGCTCGTCGTCCGACTCGACGGCAACAACGCCGAGCTCGGCCGCCAGATGCTCGACGAGGCGGGACTGCCGCTGCTCGAGCGGGTGGACACGATGGACGGCGCCGCCCGCCGCGTCGCCGAGCTCGCCGCCGCTGCCAACTGACCCCCTGACGAGAGACGAAGGACGAACCATGGCAATCTTCCTCGACCGCGACTCGAAGGTCATCGTCCAGGGCATGACCGGCTCCGAGGGCATGAAGCACACGACCCGCATGCTCGCCTCGGGCACCCAGATCGTCGGCGGCGTCAACCCCAAGAAGGCCGGCCAGACGGTCGACTTCCCTGGGGGACAGCAGATCCCGGTCTACGGCACCGTCGCCGACGCGATGGCCGCCACCGGCGCCGACGTGTCGGTCATCTTCGTGCCGGCCGCCTTCACCAAGGCCGCCGTCCTCGAGGCCGTCGACGCCGCGATCCCGCTGGCCGTCGTCATCACCGAGGGCGTCGCGGTGAAGGACACCGCCGAGTTCTTCAACTACGCCAAGGACAAGGGCACCACCCGGCTCATCGGCCCCAACTGCCCGGGGCTCATCACCCCCGGCCAGTCCAACGCCGGCATCATCCCGGCCGACATCTCCGGCCCGGGGCGGATCGGGCTGGTCTCCAAGTCCGGCACGCTGACCTACCAGATGATGTTCGAGCTGCGTGACTTCGGCTTCTCCACCGCCGTCGGCATCGGCGGCGACCCGATCATCGGCACAACGCACATCGACTGCCTGCAGGCCTTCCAGGACGACCCCGAGACCGACGCGATCGTGATGATCGGCGAGATCGGCGGAGACGCGGAGGAGCGGGCCGCGGCATACATCAAGGAGCACGTGACCAAGCCGGTCGTCGGCTACGTCGCCGGCTTCACCGCCCCCGAGGGCAAGACGATGGGCCACGCCGGCGCGATCGTCACCGGCTCGGCCGGCACCGCCCAGGCCAAGAAGGAGGCGCTCGAGGCAGCCGGCGTCAAGGTCGGCAAGACGCCGTCCGAGACGGCCGCGCTGATGCGCGAGATCATGCAGGGTCTTCAGCTGGCGTAGACCGTGCGGGTCGGCGACAGACCGTACGAGCGGACGTTGTCCGTCGCCGGGTGGCTTCTGGCCAACGGTCCCTTCGCCATCTCCTGGAGCACGACCCTGGTCACCGGTATGGCGAGTTCGCGACGATCTGCACCGGGCTGGGAGTCGCGCCGCCCGGGTAGAACCGGTCGGCCTCACTGCCGACCAGATGGGGGAAGGCGTCGCCGTTGCGCACCATGGCCTCGGCGTAGCCCCACCAGGCGGCGTCCGAGACCACCAGGTCGGCGTCCCCGGGGTAGCACTCATAGCGCATCCCAAGGAAGGACTGGGTGGGGTTGGCGCCGGGGGCGTCCTTCCACTTCACCGTCGCATTGGCGGGGTCGGTAGCGGCCCGGGGATCCAATGCGGCGCTCTTGTAGCTGATGACGAGGCCGCGTGGCGCGCCGGAGACCAAGCCGTCGGCGAGGCGAATCCGCCAGTACGTCGAGTTCGCCCCGGTGAACAGCACATTGGTGCCACCGTCGCGAGCCTGGGTGAGCCGGCTGCGGATGGTCGTGGAGAGGTACTCCGCATGCCCGAACAGGACTGCTCCGGATGACCCGTGCAGGGCCGACTCGTTCGCGTCGAGGTCGAGGTCGAGGTCGGACAGATAGGCATAGCGGATGTCCAGGCGCTCCGAGAACGCCACCAACGGCATCGCTGTGAAGAAGAACTCCCCGACGCCCGCGGCATACGGGCGGTCGAACGAGACCGCGAAGCTCCGCCCGGCAAAGTCGTCGCCCCCACCCCGCCCGTGGTAGAGGCTGAGTCCGCCCCAATCGTTGTAGGCCTGCCAGGTCGCCAACGGCGCCACCAGGGCAATTCGGCCTGGGGTGCTCGGGCCGGACGACTGGCCCCCACAAGGGTGAACCTAGCGAGGCGACCGTCCGGCGGGGCTGTCGGCGCGCCTTGCGGGGTTATCGGGGGCGGCGGGGGACGATGAAGGCCTGATGAGCCTGCTCGACCGCGTCCGCCCGGCCCTCGAGGCCCTCGATGGCCTGGTGAATCCCTCGGGGGGCTCATCCGACAGTCCTCCCCAGCCGCGCCGGCGGGCCGTTGTCGCCGGCGGGGTCGCGGCCGGGACCGGCTGGCTGACCGTCGTGTTGCTCGCCACCATCGTCTGGGCGCTGACCCCCGAGGGGACCAGCGGTTGGGGCCAGGTCCTCGGCCTCGGCAGTGCGCTGTGGCTGCTCTGCTCGGGGGCCACCCTCACAGCAGGCGGGAGTGGATTCGGTGTCGTCCCGTTGCTCGCTTGGGCCGCCCAGATGTGGCTGCTCGTGCTCGCAGCGCGTCGGGTCCGCGGCTCTCGGTCGGTGCTCGCCGTGGCTCGGGACGTCTCCACCGGGTATGCCGTGGGCATCGCCGGCGGGGCGCTGCTTGCGCTGTTGGGCCCGGCCAGGCCGACCGTGGTCGGACTGCTCGCCACCCTCAGCGTGCCGGTCGCCGCGGCGCTCGTCAGCGCCGCTGGGGATGTGGACCTGCTGGACCAGCTGCCCACCTGGGCCCTGCGTGCGCTCGCTCCGGCCCGGCGCGGACTGCTCGCCCTGGCCGGGATCGGCCTGCTCGTCGTCCTCGGCTCGGTGATCACCAGGTGGGGCACGGTGTCGGGTCTCTACGCCACAGCCGGCGTGAGCCTGGGGAGCGGGCTGGCGCTCACGCTGGCCCAGCTGCTCTACCTGCCCGACCTCGTGCTGTGGGCGCTGTCGGTCCTCGCCGGCCCCGGTTTTCAGATCGCCCAGAACGGCACGGTGAGTGTGTCCGGCTCTCACCCGGGGCTGCTGCCGATGGTGCCGATTCTGGGCGCAGTGCCCGGTGATGCGCACTACCCGGGCTGGGTGGCGCTGCTGCTGCTCACCCCGGTCGCCGTGGGAGGGTTGATCGGCTGGTCCGCGTGCCGGCAATGGACCCGCCTGGCCGCATGGCGGCTCAAGGCGGCCAGCGCAGGAGTCGCCGTGCTGGGTTGTGCGGCCGTGGTGCTCGGGCTGGCGCTACTGGGTTCAGGCCCGCTCGGTGGGGCTCGGTTGTCCCACCTTGGCCCCAATCCGTGGGCTTTCGCAGGGGCCCTGCTGCTCGAGCTCCTTCTCGGCGCAACCCTTGCGCTCGTGGCCGACCAGGTGCGCACCCGCTTCTTGCGCTGACCCCCTCACGGGTGGTCCGGGCCGGCGGCTAGCGTTGCGACTGTGACCCAGGCCGTGTCGACTCCCCTCACGCCGATCGTCGTGCTCGTCTCGGGCAGCGGCACCCTGCTGCAGGCCCTCATCGACGCATGTCTCGACCCGGCCTACGGCGTCCGCATCGCGGCGGCCGGCGCTGACCGCGCCGACACGTTGGGCCAGCAGCGGGCCGAGCGGGCAGGCATCCCGACCTTCGTCTGCCGAGTGGCCGACTACGCCACCCGCGCGGAGTGGGACCGAGCGCTCACCGCAGCGGTCGCGGCATACGAACCGGCCCTCGTCGTCTCGGCGGGCTTCCTCAAGCTCGCTGGACCGCACTTCCTCGCCCGCTTCGGCGGGCGCTACCTCAACAGCCACAACGCGCTGCTGCCCGCCTTCCCGGGCATCCATGGTCCCCGCGACGCCCTCGCCTACGGCGTCAAGATCGCCGGGGCCACGCTCTTCGTCGTCGACGAGGGGGTGGACACCGGGGCGATCGTCGCCCAGTGTGCGGTGCCGGTGCTCGACGAGGACACCGCGGACACGCTCACCGAGCGGATCAAGCAGTGCGAGCGCCCGCAGCTCGTCGAGTGGGTGGGCCGGCTGGCTCGCGAGGGCTTCACCGTCGAGGGCCGGCGGGTCCGCCTCGGCGCGGTGGCGCCCGGGTCAGGTGGCTAGGCTGGGGGCACACGACTGGCGCGGGTGGGTGACCACCGGGGAGTGACGTCAGGGGCATCGCCCGCCTGGGTGCCCCGCCACAGCAGCATTCCAGGAGATCTCGATGGCCGTGTCCGTGTCCGCCCCAGGCCCCACCGAGGACGTCCGCCCGGTGCGGCGAGCCCTCGTCTCGGTCTTCGACAAGAGCGGGCTGGAGGAGCTCGTGCGCGGCCTGCACGACGCGGGGGTCGAGCTCGTCTCGACCGGCGGCTCGGCTGCCTTGATCGCCGGGCTCGGCCTGCCGGTGACCCGGGTCGAGGAGCTCACCGGCTTCCCCGAGTGTCTCGAGGGCCGGGTCAAGACGCTGCACCCGATGGTGCACGCCGGTCTGCTCGCCGACACCCGCAAGCCCGATCACCTCGCCCAGCTCGATGAGCTCGGCGTCGCGGCCTTCGAGCTCGTCGTCGTCAACCTCTATCCCTTCGGCGAGACCGTGGCCTCCGGCGCGAGCCCGGAGGACTGCGTCGAGAACATCGACATCGGCGGGCCGTCGATGGTCCGCGCCGCCGCGAAGAACCACCCGAGCGTCGCGATCCTCACCAGCCCCACGCAGTATGCCGCGGCGCTCGCCGCCGTCCGCGACGGCGGCTTCACCCTCGCGCAGCGCCGCCGCCTGGCGGCCGAGGCCTTCGCGCACACCGCGGCATACGACGTGGCGGTGGCCTCGTGGATGGGGGGGGACTACGCCGGCACCGAGGACGGCACCGGCTTCCCGGTGTGGGCCGGCGCGAGCTGGGAGCGGGCTGCCGGTCTGCGCTACGGAGAGAACCCGCACCAGCGAGCTGCCTTGTATCGCAACGGATCTGCCGGCATCGCGACGGCGACCCAGGTGCACGGCAAGGAGATGTCGTACAACAACTACGTTGACGCCGACGCCGCCCTGCGCGCCTGCCGGGAGCAGGGCGACCGGCCGACCTGTGCCGTGATCAAGCACGCGAACCCGTGCGGCATCGGGGTGGCCACCGAGCGCGAGGGCATCGCCGTCGCGCACCGCAAGGCGCACGAGTGCGACCCGCTGTCGGCCTTCGGCGGGGTGATCGCGGTCAACCGGCCGGTGACGCGGGAGATGGCCGACACCGTCAAGGACATCTTCACCGAGGTCGTCGTTGCGCCGGCCTTCGACGCCGACGCGCTCGAGCTGCTCACGGCGAAGAAGAACGTCCGACTGCTCACCGTCGACTTCGGGGCGCTGGCCGCAGCGCCGTCCGTCGAGGTCCGGCCGATCAGCGGTGGAGTGCTCGTCCAGCAGGCCGACCGGCTCGACGCGGTCGTGGGCGACGAATCCGGTGACGCTCCCGTCGGTGGGGACGACGCGGCATACTGGCGGCTCGCGGCCGGCCCGGCAGCCGACGAGCAGACCCTCGCCGACCTCGAGTTCGCTTGGCGCGCAGTGCGATCCGTGAAGTCCAATGCGATCCTGCTGGCTCGTGACGGGGCCTCGGTCGGCATCGGGATGGGCCAGGTCAACCGCGTCGACTCGTGCCGCCTCGCAGTCTCCCGGGCGGGTGAGCAGCGGGCGCGGGGCGCGGTCGCGGCGAGCGACGCCTTCTTCCCCTTCGCCGACGGACCGCAGATCCTCATCGACGCCGGGGTGCGGGCGATCGTCCACCCGGGCGGCTCGATGCGCGACCAGGAGACGATCGACGCCTGCGCGGCCGCCGGGGTGAGCCTCTATCTCAGCGGCGCACGGCACTTCGCCCACTGAGCCGAGGCGTCACTCGTACATCACGTAGGCCGGCTGCGGGGTGAGGGCCAAGACCTGGACGGGCGTCATCAGCGGCCCCGCCTTGGCGTCCTCGTCGTAGAAGAGCTTGAAGCCACGCTGGACGTGGGCAGGGGTGACACCGACCACCTTGGTGTAGGTGCCCGTCTTCGCGGCCGGCCGGCCGATCCCGTCCACCGAGACGATCGCGGCGACCCCCGGATGCGGTTGCAGGCCAGCGGGATTCACGAGGATCGACGGCGAGAGCAGGTGATAGACGAGCGCCTTCTCGGGCAGCCGGTTGGCTGCGACGAGCTGGGAGAGGTATGCCGCGACGGCGTCCAGCTCGGCACCCGTGGTGCGGCCGAAGACCCGCCCCGGAGTCTGTCCGGCCTGGATCGCCCACTCCGGGTCGAGGGCCACGCCGACGTCCGGCTCGAGCAGCCACCGCTCGTAGGCCCGGACCTCGTCGACGAACTCGGCCCGGCCGGGCTGGATGTTGAGCAACAGCAGCCCGTTGACCTGCCGGGCGGCCGCGAGGTAGCGGCCGATCGTCTCGTCGCTCTGCCGGAAGCGGTGCATCCCGTCGGGCCCCGGCCCGGCGGTGACGACGGTGGCGATGAGCTCGAGGACCGGCATGGGGCGGCGGCCCGCGGCATACGAGGTGGCCAATCGGTCAGCGTCGGCGGCCCGATCGGTGAGCGATCCGACGCCCAGGCGACCGAGCGCGGCGGAGCCGGGTGCCCCGCACAAGCCGACGAGGCGATAGGTGGGGAAGATCGCCGTGCCGCCTCGCGGCAGCTCGCGGGCCGCGCCGGTCGATGGAGCGGGGGTGGCGGCCGTGGGCTGCGATGCGCTCTGGCTGGTCGAGGTGGTCGGCAGAGCCGTGGCGCTCGGGAGTGGTGACTGGCTCGCGCCTGCGCCCGTGGTGGCGCGAGCTGTCTTGGGCGTCGCCGGTGTCGCGGCCGTCGAGCCCGTGACGACCGGCGCCGGAGCGCTCGCCGAGCAGGCGGTGAGCAGGGCGAGCGCTGCCACCGCCGCGGCCGCGAGCTGCCGATGCATGGTGGCCCAGGCTACCCACTGGGGTGCTCAGCGCCCGCATGGTGACGTGCAAGGATGGCGACGTGACGGCACGGATCCTCGACGGCAAGGCCACCCTCGACCAGGTCAAGAGCCAGCTGCGTGAGCGGGTCGTGGTGCTGGCTGAGCGCGGCCTCGTGCCTGGTCTCGGCACCGTGCTCGTCGGTGACGATCCTGGCAGTCGCTGGTATGTCGGGGCCAAGCACAAGGACTGCGCCGAGATCGGCATCCACTCGATCCGTCGCGACCTGCCTGCCGGATCCACCCAGGCCGAGGTCGAGGCGGTCATCGACGAGCTCAACGACGACCCGGCCTGCACCGGCTTTCTCATCCAGCAGCCGACCGGGCTCGACGAGCTCGCGTTGCTGTCCCGCGTCGACCCGGCCAAGGACGTCGACGGGCTGCACCCGACCAACCTCGGCTGGCTGGTGCTCGGCAAGCCGGCCCCGCTGCCCTGCACGCCGATGGGGTGCATCGAGCTGCTCCGCCAGTTCGACGTCCCGATCGCCGGCGCAAAGGTCGTCGTCGTCGGCCGCGGCCTCACCGTCGGCCGCCCGCTCGGGCTCATTCTCACCCGGCGCAGCGAGAACGCCACCGTCACGTTGTGTCACACCGGGACTCGCGACCTGGCCACCGAGGTGCGCCTGGCCGACATCGTCATCGCCGCCGCCGGTGTCCCCGACATCATCACGGCCGACATGGTCAGGCCGGGCGCGGCGGTGCTCGACGTCGGCGTGAGCCGTCGGGTCGACCCGCAGACCGGCAAGAGCGTCGTCGCCGGTGATGTCGCCGCCGACGTCGCCGAGGTGGCCGGCTGGATCAGCCCCAACCCGGGCGGTGTCGGTCCGATGACCCGGGCCCGGCTGCTCGAGAACGTCGTCGAGGCCGCCGAGCGCGCCCTCGCTGACGCCCGCTAGTGCCCCGCGATCCGATGGCGCTCCCCTCCAGGTGGCAGGGTCTGCGCCGGCTCGGCTTGTGGTGGGCCGTCGCGGCGGTCGTCGCTCTCGGGCTGGTGATCTCGGCCTTCGGTCGGCTCCGGGCAGGTGGCTACCTGATGGCCCTAGCGCTCTCGGTCGGCGCGGTCGCTCGGCTCGCCTCGGGCAAGGCCAACGGGCTCGCCGTCCGGCGGCGGGTGGTCGACGCCTTCTGCCTCTTCGGCCTGGCCGGCGCCCTCGTCGTGGTCTTCAGCCTGGTCCGGATCGACGAGTGAGTGCGGCAGGACGCGCTGTCCGACCACGCAGCGGTATGCCGCCCGCGCGAGGAGCGCGGGCGGCATACCGTAACGGGGCGACTGGCTCTCAGATGAGCCCGAGCTCCTTGACCTGGTCGCGCTCGGCCTGCAGCCGGGCGACCGACGCCATGATCCGCTCCTTGGAGAAGTCGGACAGCTCGATGCCCTGGACGATCTGGTAGACACCGTCCGTGCACACGCACGGGAAGGACGACACGACGCCCTCGGGGATGCCGTAGGAGCCGTCGGTCGGCACTGACATCGACACCCAGTCGCTGGTGCCCAGCGCCCAGTCACGCATGTGGTCGATCGTCGCGTTGGCCGCCGACGCCGCCGAGGAGAGCCCACGGGCCTTGATGATCGCGCCGCCGCGGGTGGCAACGGTCGGGATGTAGGTGTCGGTGATCCAGGCCTCGTCGACGAGGTCCGCGGCGGTCTTGCCGTCGACCTTGGTGTGGTAGAGGTCGGGGTACATCGAGTCGTCGTGGTTGCCCCAGATCGCGAGGTTGGTGATCGCGTCGACGCCGACGCCGAGCTTGGCGGCCAGCTGGGCCTTGGCCCGGTTGTGGTCCAGGCGGGTGAGCGCGTTGAAGCGCTCGCGCGGGATGTCGGGGGCGTTGCTCATCGCGATGAGCGCGTTGGTGTTGGCCGGGTTTCCGGTGACGAGGATCTTGACGTCGTCGGCCGCGACCTTGTTGAGCGCGGCGCCCTGGCCGGTGAAGATCTTGCCGTTGGCGGCGAGCAGGTCGGCGCGGTCCATGCCCTCCTTGCGCGGCATGG
>DAOTIG010000094.1:0-13975 GCA_035448065.1 Dermatophilaceae bacterium | reverse complement strand
ACCGGTGCTGCTTCTTGATTCCTGACCGGTCAGGAATCAAGAAGCAGCACCGGTGACCTCGCCCCTAGCGTGAGGCCATGGACCTCACCATTCACTCCAGCTTCCTCCCCCACGACGACCCGGACGCCTCGCTCACCTTCTACCGCGACGTCCTCGGCTTCGAGGTGCGCCTCGACGTCGGCGGCGGTCCGATGCGCTGGATCACCGTCGGCCCGCCCGGCCAACCGGACACCAACATCGTGCTGCAGCCGCCGGTGTGCGACCCCGGAGTCACCGACGCCGAGCGGACCCTCATCGCGGAGATGATGGCCAAGGGCACGTATGCCGGCGTCAACCTCGCCGCCGCCGACCTCGACGCGACCTTCGACCGGCTGCAGGCCGCCGGGGCCGAGGTCGTCCAGGAGCCGACCGACCAGGTCTACGGGCTGCGCGACTGCGCCGTGCGTGACCCGGCCGGCAACCTCATCCGCATCCAACAGCGCTGAGCCCCAACGAGATCGGGACAATCATGGCGACGGAGACGAGCGACGGCTTCACCGCGGCGGAGCGCGCCGCGATGAAGGAGCGGGCCGCCGAGCTCCGTGCGGAGAAGGCGGGGAAGAAGGCCGGAGAGAAGGAGCTGCCGATCTGCAAGGGGTGCTCGACAGGATCGCCGAGCTGCCCCAGGGCGACCGCGAGCTGGCGGAGGGCCTGCACGCGCTCGTCACCGCCGCAGCACCGGACCTCGCGCCGCGCACCTGGTACGGCATGCCGGCCTACGCCCAGGACGGCAAGGTGCTGGCCTTCGTGCAGCCGGGGTCGAGGTTGGGGACTCGTTACACGACAGTCGGATTCAACGACGCGGCGCGCCTCGACGATGGCGACCTCTGGCCGACCGCGTATGCCGTGCAGGCGCTCACCACGGCGACCCGGGCGGCCCTCACGGACCTCGTCCGCCGGGCGGTTGCCGGCAGATAGCCGGCCGTTCCGGCGACCGACGGGTCACCGCCTGTGCCACAGTGAGTCGATGAGCGACCTGAAGGTCACGAACAATCCGAGCGAAAGCCGTTACGAGGCAAGGCTGGGCGAGGCGCTGGCCGGTTTCGCCGAGTATCGCCTCGCCGATGGCGTAATCACCTTCACGCACACCGAGGTCGACCCGGCATACGCGGGAAAGGGCGTCGGCAGCGCCCTCGCACGCCACGCGCTCGATGACGTGCGCGACGAGGGGAGCCGGCGGGTGGCGCCCCGGTGCGAGTTCATCAAGGGCTGGATCGACAAGCACCCGGAGTACGCCGCCCTCGTCGCCGAATGAAGGCTCGACGATGTCATGATGCTATGATGCGCAGATGCGGACCACGCTCGAGCTCGACGACCAGGTCTTGGCGGCGGCGCGCTCTCTCGCCCGCTCCCGAGGCACGTCGCTCGGGGCAGCGGTGTCCGAGCTGGCCCGGCGCGGTCTTCAGGCTGGCGCTCAGAGCGTGATCGCCGTCGATGTCTCCTACAGCCCCTTCCCGGTGCTGATCGGCGACCCCGACATCGTCGTCACCGACGAGCTCGTGGCCGAGCTGCGTGACGGCTGAGATGCCCGGGGTCCTCTTCGACGTCAACGCCCTGCTTGCTCTGGTCGTCACGACTCACCAGCACCACCGTGCCGCGCACCGTTACCTGGCGAGCCTGTCGGGCACCTGGTCCACCTGCCCGACCACCGAGAGCAGCCTGGTGCGACTGCTGCTCAACCCAGCCATCTCCGGTCGCCAGACCACCTCGGCCGAGGTCCTGGCGATCCTCGATGGCCTCCGCCGCGACGCCCGGTGGACGCTGGTGATCGACGACACGTCCTTGGCGTCGCCGCACATCGACGTCACCGTCCTCACCGGCCATCAGCAGGTCACCGACGTGGCCCTGGTGAACCTGGCGGCACGCACCTCCTGCGTCCTCGCCACCTTCGACGCGGCCATCCCTACCTGGCTTGCCCCCGCCGACCGGAAGCATGTCGTGGTGATCCCGGCCTGAGTGACAGCCAGCAATGGCATGTCTGTGGCATCATCGTGGCATGGCACGAGTCCGAGTCAGCACGACAGTCGACGAGAGGCTGCTGTCCCAGGCCCGCGCGCTAAGCCCCGGCGGCAGCGACGCCTCGTTGCTCGAGCGCGCGCTCACCGCCTTGTTGGCCGCTCACCGGCGCGCCGAGGTCGACGCCGCCTACGCAGCCGCCTGGAGCGAGCATCCGGTCGACGAGCCGGATGCGTGGGGCGACCTGGCCTCCTTCGGCGCCGCGGCGGGCCGCCAGTGACCCGCCCGGACCTGCCCCGCCACGCAGAGGTGTGGTGGTGCGAGCTGCCGGAGATACCGCGCCGACCGGTGGTCGTCCTCTCCCGTGACGCCGCCATCGCCGGCCGACGGCGGGTCGTCGTCGCCCCGTGCACGACGGTGGTCCGCGGGCTGCCGAGCGAGGTGTCCCTGGATCCTGACGCTGACCCGGTCCCGCGGTCATGCGTCGCGAGCCTCGACTCCCTCGAGTCGGTCGCGGTCGGGCTGCTCACTCACCGGATCGGTCAGCTCTCGAGCACTCGGATGGATGCCGTGTGCGCGGCCCTCGCCGTGGCCACCGACTGCGCCGACTCGGGCCGGCCGGATCCCCGGCGGCTCTGAGTCCCCTCCTCATCGGCGACGGGTCAGCGGGTCACCCGGCTGTCCCGCCCACCGCACGGTCGAGGGCGGCGAGCGAGGCGTCGAGGAACTCGGGCGGGAACGGCGGCATACCGCTGGGCATCCAGTCGCGGGTGCCCTGACTCATCTCCCGCCAGTCGTAGGTCAGCGTCACCCGGGTGCCCGCGCCGTCGGGCTCGAGGTCGTAGCGCCAGATGTGCCCACCCTCGTGCACCCGCCCCGAGCGGCTCAGCATGCCCGGCGCCCACGCGATGGTCCGGCCGGCGGCGAAGTCGGTGACCCGGTTGACCATCGTGTAGTCGCCGCCGAGCGCCGGCAGGAACATCTTGACCGCAAAGGTCTGCCCCACCTCGGTGATCGGCGCCGGCTCCGCCTCGACCGAGTCCCGCACCCAGTCGCCCGGCTCGGTCTCGTGGTGTCGAGCGGGGTCGGCGAGCAGGGCGAAGACCGCCTCAGGGGGCGCCGCGATGGTGCGGCTCGCGACGAGGACGTCCTGCCCCGCGGGGGGCGGCGGCGTGGCATGGGTCATGCCACCACTATGTCAGGTGTCATACCCGTGCCGTCATCGCGATCCCGGTATGCCGCGTGCGCGGCTCAGCGTCGGCCCGGCTCAGCTTCTCCGCTCCTCAGCGGGTCAGCGGGTCGGCTCGCCCGCATCACCGCCCAGCACCTCCGGGACGACGACGATCCGGCCGTCGGCACCGCGGTCCAGCCTCAGCAGGGTGCCCGGGGGCAGCTCGTCGCGCAGGTGAACCGGCACCGGGATGAAGCCGTCCGCGGTGACGACGGCATACTCGCGTCCGCTTCGACCCTCGCCACCGATCCGGCCGTCCCGGATGGTCACCGTCCGGGGCAGGCGCGCCGCCACCTCGGGGTCGTGGGTGACGACGACGACCGTCGTGCCCTGCTCGGCGTTGACCCGCAGCAGGGCATCGAGGATCCGCTCGCGCGCACCGCGATCCAGGGCGCTCGTCGGCTCGTCGGCGAGCAGCACGCCCGGCCCAGGGGCGATGGCGACGGCGAGCGCAGCCATCTGCAGCTGACCCTGCGACAGTCGCCCCAGCGGCTCGTCCGCGAAGCCCTCCGCCCCGACAAGCGCGAGCACCTCGCCGACCTCGGCGACCGGCTGACCGAGCCGACGTGCTTCGGCGCCGGCGAAGCCGACGTTGTCGCGCACCGACAGATAGGGCACGAGGTTGCGGCGCGCGCCCTGCAGCATGAGCGATGCCTCGCGGGCCTGGAAGGCGTCGAGGGCGCCGGCCGACAGACCCGACAGCTCGTGCTCGCCGACGAAGATCTTGCCCGCGCTGGGCCGGAACAGCCCGCCGAGCAAGGACAGCAGGGTCGACTTTCCCGAGCCCGACGGCCCGAGCAGCCCGACGACCTCGCCGGCGGCCACGCTGAGGTCGACGCCGCTGAGAGCCGCGATGTCCTGGCCCTCGGAGCGATAGATGTGCACGAGGCCGATGGTGGTGATCGCGAGGGCCCGGGTCATCCGGCCTCCCGCAGCCGATCGAGGGTGGAGCGCCGGGCCACCCAGACACTCGCCGCCGCAGCGACGCCGACCAGGGCCACGGTGGCTGCCGCCGCGGCGCCGAGTGCCGGCGCCCAGGCCGTGCCGAGGTCGACGGGGAAGGTCTGCGGGGGCCGGGTGAACAGCGGCATCAACCCCACCGCGACCGGAGCCGTCCAGAGGCCGACGGCCAGGCCCAGCAGCGCCGCGACGACGACGGCCGGCACCGTCTCGAGGAGCGCGACCCGGCTCAGCCCGCGCGGCGTGCGGCCGGCGAGCCGCAGCGCGGCATAGTCGCGGCTGCGGGCTCGCCACGATGTCGAGGTGAGCACGAGCAGCGCCACCGCCGCGACGAGCACCGCGAGCACCCCGACGGCGGCGGCCAGCTGGAGGCTCCACGACGCCGCGCTCCGCCCGTATGCCGCGGCCACGTCCTCCGGGTGCGTCGTCGACGTCACGTGGATCCCCTTGTCCGCCAACGCGGTCGAGACCCGGTCGAGGGTCGCCTGATCGCGCACCGGCAGGTATGCCGCGACCCGCACCGCTCCTCGTCCGCGCCAGCCCTGGGCCAGCAGGTTGTAGAGGTGGACGAGACTGGCGCGGGGCGGCGCGCCGGGGACGTAGGTGAGCCGGCCCTCGGAGCGCACCAGCAGCTGGGACCCATCGGCATACCGGCCGCCGATCGTCGCTGTGCTCGCGGCCGGACTGGCCTGCGGCGTGGTCAGCGCCGGCACCACCCCGGGCACGGACTGGTGCGTGAGGAAGATCTTGTCGAATCCGTTGGTCCGGTAGCGGATCTCGACCGAGGTGCCGGCGACCGAGCCGGTGACCTCGACGTCCTCGCGGGTGTCGCGCCAGTCCGTGGCGGTCCCGAGATCGAGCGCCCGGCCGTCGATGGCCAGCCCGGACAGCCGCGCCGACCCGGTGATGGCAGCCGACGACGGCGGCGCGAGGAGCCCGACCCCGGTGACCCGGCAGCCCCCGACGCAGTCGACGGCGACGGCCTGCTCGGTGTCGAGTCCGCCCGCGGGGACGGTGCCGAGCGGCACCGTGCCGACGGTGCCGTCGGCACGCACGATGCGCAGCGCGAGCACGACGTCGGTCGGCGGGGGCCGGATGGCCGGTGACTCCACCTGCCAGGCCGGAGCGTGCACGCGGTAGCTCACCCGGGTTCCGGTGATGACCAGCGGCGCCACGGTGGGCGCCGTCAGGCGCTGCCACTCTGCGGCGCCGGCGTCGGCGCCGGGCCACAGCGCGATCCGGCGGAAGGCGTCGGGCACGACGCCGACGGTCGTCGCGCCGTCCGCGCCGGGGGCGGCGACGAAGGCCACCGGCGTCACCGTCTCGCCCCGTGGGTCCAGGCCGCGCAGCGCGGTCGCCACCGCGACGAGGTCAGTGGAGTCGAGCGCGAGCACGGTGGGCGCGCCGACCTCGGCAGCCGCCCGACCCTCGCGGTTGCGGGTGGCCACCGCCAGCACATCGGCGGTCACGACGACGAGGCACAGGGTGACGGCGACCACCGGCACGACCCAGCGCGTCGTGCCGCGGCGACTCGCCGCCAACAGGGCCACCGCAGCGGTCGCCCGACCGCGGCTCAGCAGTCGTCGGCCGCGCCAGGCGAGCAGCACCGGCAAGGCCCGCGCGGCCAGCACGCCGACGGCCAGCGCGAGCAGGGTGGGGGCGACCTGCCCGATCCCCTCACCGGCCGAGCCGAGCAGCACCCCGCCCAGGGCCACCGCGGCGACCGCCACGAGCATCGCCTCGAGCATGCCGAGGCGAGCACCACCTGCTCGCGCGGGGATCGTGCGCACCAGCGCGGCGACCGGCTCGCGGCATACCCGGCGGACCGACAGCACGGCGAGACCCGCGAGCAGGGCCAGCCCCACCGCCGCCACGCCGAGGACCACCGGCGGGACGTCGAGCGGGGGTGTCGTCGCGCCCTCCCCACTGAGCACGGTATGCCGCGCGACGTCGGTGAGTCCGACGGCCGCCAGCACCCCGAGCGGGACGCCGACGAGGACCGGCGGCAGCGTCTCGCGCAGCAACAGCCGACGGGCACCTCGTGCGCCACGGCCCCGCAGCCGCGCCACCGCGACCTCGCCGCGGCGCTGGTCGGCCGCGGCGACGAGGACGAGCCACAGCACGCAGCCCAGCAGCAGCCCGAGCTGTGCCATCAGCAGCGGCACCGTCGTGCCGGCCTGACTGGCGCCCAGCCGCACCTCGTCGGCAATCGCCGGGATTCCCGTCCGCACCGTGATCGTCTGCGCCGCAGGGCTGCTCGCGAGCTCGCCCGTCATCGGACTGGTCGCCAGCCGCTGCAGGTCGGACCCGAGGGGTCCGATCTCGTCGATGCCGACCGCCTCAGTGCGCAGCGCGAGATCGACAGCATGCTGCGGGCCGAACCACGGCGTCGACCCGCCACTCGGCGTGCGCACCGACTTGGTCAGCGTCTCGGGCGAGGTGAGCATGGCGTCGAAGCCGAGGCCCGTGGCAGCGTCGCCGGTCAGTCGATCCCCGGCCCAATATCCTTCCGGCACAACGGAGTAGACGCCGACCACGCGCAGCGTCGCGCGCGGAGACACCTCGACGCTGCTGACTGCACCGTCCCACTCGCCGACCTCGAGCGAGCTGCCGACCACCATCTGGAAGGCCGCCGCCTGGTCGGTCGAGACGGCGATCTCACCCGCCGCGGTGGGACAGCTGCCGGCCACGAATCGCACGTGGTCGCAGGCCTGCTCACGCGCCAGCAGCCGCCCGCCAGGCTGCCCCAGCAGCGGCATCCGCCGGACCTCGACGGCGGTCTGGCGGACCGGCTGGCCGAAGAACGCGCGGGTCCGCGCAGGGACGAGCTCGAGCAGCCGATCCGGGATGAGCGCGAGCTTCGGCTGCGAGGCGCTGGCCGAGGCGAGTCGCAGGCCGGTCTGCTCGGCCGACGCACCGGCCAGCAGAGTTCGCACCGAGGCCTGCTCGAGTGCCCGGGTATAGAGGGGGGCGAGGGCCAGACAGGTGATGACGAGCGTCGACAGCACGGAGAGGACGAGCGCCTGGGCCCGTCGGTAGCGCACCGCCGCCAGCATCCTTGCCTCCCGGCCGCGCACGGGTGGTGCGGCCCGACGCTCGCACGCTACACGGCATACCTGAGGCTGTTAGCGTGCCGCTCATGTCGCGGGTGCCCTTGCCGCTGGTGGCGACGGATGTGACCGTCGAGCTCGGCGGGCGCCGCGTGCTCGACGAGGTGAGCCTGCAGCTCGATCCGGGGCGCTTCGTCGCGCTCACCGGGGCCTCGGGAGCCGGCAAGTCGACCCTGCTGTGGGTGCTCGCCGGTGCGCTCGCGCCTACCTCGGGGACGGTGCGGTATGCCGGTGCGGCGCTGACCGATCGTGCCGCAGCTGCCGCTGCCGGGGTCGTCGTCGTGGCGCAGGGGCTCGCGCTGGTGGCGCCGCTCACCGGCCGGGAGAACGTCGTGGTGCCCTTGCTCACGCTCGGGCTGCCGGCGGCCGAGGCGGCCGCGCGCGCGGATGCCGCGCTGGCCGCGGTCGGTCTGGCGGAGGCCGCTGGCCAGCTCGTCGAGGAGCTGTCCGGCGGCCAGCAGCAGCGGGTGTCGGTGGCGCTCGGGCTGGCCACCCAGCCCCGGGTGCTGCTCGCCGACGAGCCGACGAGCGAGCTCGATGCGGCGACCCGCGAGACGATCATCGGGCGGCTCGCGGCCGAGGCGGCCGATGGAGCGGCGGTGCTCATGGCGACCCACGACGCATGGTGCGCCGAGCAGGCCGACGCCGAGCTGCACCTCGACGAGGGGCGGCTCAGCCGGGTCCGCTGAGCTGAGGGTCAGGCGAGCGCGGCGAGATCGGCCCGCCGCGGGTCGTCGAGCCGACGCTCGACGCGGGAGGCCGCCTCCTCGAGCCGGGCTTGCAGGTCCGCCCGGCCTTGGCGGGCCGCGATGACGGCCGAGGTCCGGCAGGACACGACGTAGTGGCGCAGCGCGCCCGGCTCGTCGCCGCGCAGCCTCGGCAGTCCGGCAGTGCGCTCGTGCAGCTCGTCCATGGGAGTCGTCCCTTCGTCCGTCACCCCTGGAGAGCCAGCGGGTGGTGCTGCAGATACGACGCAGGACCGGCTCGATCATGACAGCCGGGGCGCGCGAGGATGGGAGGGTGACCGAGCGACCGATCCCGCCGCAACATCCGCCGTGGGGCACGAACGTGCCGCTCACCTGGGTCACCGACGGCGACCCCGAGTATGCCGCGCTGCTCACCGAGGTGCGCGGCTTCCTCGACGCACTCGCCTCGGCGAGGCCCGAGCCGAGCGAGTCGGCCGAGCTGGCAGAGCAGCTGAGGCATTGGCGGGACCGGTTGCAGCGCAGCGAGATCGGCGAGCACGGCCAGGTCTTCGGGCGCCGCCCAGACCTGCCGAGCCGCGGCAACCCGATGCTGCCCGACTACGTCGTCGACCACGTCGACGGCGAGACGATCGGCGCGCACGTCCGCTTCGGCCGCTACTACCTCGGCGGCGGCGAGGCCGTGCACGGCGGGGCGATCCCCCTCGTGCTCGACGAGCTGCTCGGCACCCTCACGAACTTCGGCGCGCGCCCGCCGTCGCGGACGGCATACCTGACGGTGCACTTCCGGGCGCTGACCCCACTGGACACCGATCTGCGCCTCACCGGGCAGATCGACCGGGTGGAGGGGCGCAAGACCTTTGTCACCGGGCGCGTGATGCACGGCGACGTGCTGTGTGCCGATGCGGAGGCCCTGTTCGTCGCCCTGCCGCCGGAGTCGATGCGGCCACGCGGCGGCTGAGCGAGGATGGGGCCATGCAGCCGAGAGACCGGTGGGAGCGGCACGACTGGTGGGGCGTCGTGCTCGACACCGACGACGTCGCCGGACTGACCGAGTTCTATGCGCGACTGCGCGGGTGGGCGGTCTACAAGCAGGACGAGGCCGGGTCGGCCTTCGACTGCGGCGAGGGGGTGGCCTACCTCGCGATCCAGCTCAACCCCGACTACGTGCGGCCCACCTGGCCGGGCGAGCCGGGCCGGCAGCAGATGATGCTCCACCTCGACTTCGAGGTCGAGGATCTGGCGGCCGAGACCGACCGAGCCGTCGCGCTCGGTGCGACCCTGCCCGAGCACCAGCCCCAGGACGACGTGCGGGTGCTGCTCGACCCGTCCGGGCACCCCTTCTGCCTCTACACCTGAGCCGTCGGCTGGCCTGGCTGGGCCGGCAGCGCCATGGGGGTTGGTCGCGGCGAGACGGCAGTGCTCGCGCTGTGCCGGCAGTGCCGTATCGCTGGAACGAGCCCAGACCCTGGCTGAAGAGCCGTGCGCCGGCCGGGTGACGCGCGCGCGTCACCCGGCCGGGCGGCATACCGGAGTGGTCAGTTGGTGGCCGACGGCGTCGAGCCCTGCGGCGCCTGCTGGCCGCCCTGACCCTGCTGGCCGCCCTGGCCCTGCGGGCCGTGCCCGGCGCCGGGACCGCCGGTCTTGACCTCGATCGTGGCCAGGTCGGCCGAGACCTCGACCATCACCTTCGCGCCGTCCTTGGTGCCGAGCACGTCGTAGGAGCCGTCGGGGTCCTTGCGCACCGACTCGACGGTGACCGCCGCGTCCTTCGCGGTGACCGCGGCCTTCACCTTGTCCGCCTCCGCACCCGTGACGTCGGTGTGGTCGTGCGGGGCCATCCCGCCCTTGCCACCGGGGCCGCCGGGGCCGCCGGTCTTGACCTCGATCGTCGCCAGGTCGGCCGAGACCTCGACCATCACCTTTGCGCCGTCCTTGGTGCCGAGCACGTCGTAGGAGCCGTCCGGGTCCTTGCGCACCGACTCGACGGTGACCGCCGCGTCCTTCGCGGTGACCGCGGCCGAGACCTTGGCGGCCTCGTCACCGGTCACCGGGGTGTCCTGAGACTGGCCCTGCTGTCCGGCGCCCTGCTGGCCCTGCTGGCGCTGGCCGGCCTTGCCCTGGGCGCCCTGGGTCGTGCCGGACGCGGACTGGGTCGTCGTCGTGTCGGTGGAGTATGCCGTCTGGGTCGGCTGGGCGCTCGCGAGAGCTGCACCGCCGAGCCCGACCGCGGCTGCTGCAGCGGCGGCGACGGCGGCGAGGCCGATCTTGGTGATCGCCATGGTGGTGCTCCTTGTCGTGTCGTGGGCCGGCCGAGTGGCCGATCCGTCATGACAAGGACGATCCGGGGCGAACCTGTCCGGACCCTGTCGCGAGCGTCGCAGGTCGCTGGGAACCTACGAGGCGGGCGCTTGCTCGTGCTCGGCAGGCTCGGCAGGCTCGGCGAGGAAGGCGAGCGAGGCGACGAGGGCAGCCTCGACCCCGTTGCGCAGCGTGGGCTGCAGCGGCGGGGCGAAGGTCGGGTCGTGGTTGGGCACGGCCGGCTGGCCCGGCAGGTGGCTGCCGATCGCCCAATACGTGTAGGGGACCCCGAGCGCGTCGGGGATGACGCTGAAGTCCTCGCTCGCCGGGGCCGGCGGCAGCGGGTGCACCCGGCCGGTGCCGAAGTGCTCGACGAAGGCCCGACGGACGACCGCCTCGATCCGCGGGTGGTTGTCGGTGCCGGGGCAGCTGTCGTAGTACTCGAAGACCGGCTCGATCGGCGTGCCGGCCGCCATGCACTCCCCGCGCACGACTCGCTCGATCGCCTTGATGAGGGTCTGCCGGATGTGCGGCTGATAGGCCCGCAGGCTGACGAGCAGCTCGGCGTGGTCGGGGATGATCGTGCTCTTCGAGCCGGCGTGGATGGCGCCGACGGTCACCAGGCCGAACTGCGCCGGCGGGATCTCCCGCGCGACGATCGACTGCAGTCGCACGACGATCGAGGAGGCCAGCACGATCGGGTCGACCCCGAGATAGGCCATCGCGCCGGGCGCGCCCAGGCCGTAGACGGTGATCCGCACCGAGGTGTTCGTCGACATCACCGGGCCGGGCGAGGTGGCGACCTCGCCGGCGGCGCACACCGGCAGCACGTGCTGTCCGAGCGCCACCGTGGGCCTCGGGATGACCTCGGCCAGACCCGCGTCGACCATCGCCTGCGCGCCGGTCAGCGTCTCCTCGGCCGGCTGGAAGAGCGCGATGTAGGTGCCCGACCACGCGTCGCGTCGCCGGACCAGCGCCTCGGCAGCCCCGATGGCGGCGGCCATGTGGACGTCGTGCCCGCAGGCATGCATCACCCCGACGGTGTTGCCCTCGTCGTCGGTCGTGACGTGCGTGGAGGCGTAGTCGAGGCCGGAGTTCTCGGTGATCGGCAGCCCGTCCATGTCGGCGCGGAAGAGCACACACGGGCCGGGCCCGTTGCGCAGGATGCCGACGACCCCACCGCCGACGTGATGCACCTCGTAGCCGAGCCGCTCGAGCCACGAGCTCATCCGGCCTGCCGTCTCGTGCTCGCGCATGGACAGCTCGGGGTGGGCGTGCAGCTGGCGGTAGAGGGCCTCGACCTCGGGCTGGAAGTCGTCGAGGTCAGCGAGGACCCGCTCGACGCGCTGAGTCACGACGAAGTCCTCTCTGACGGGGCCCGCGGGGGAAACGGACGCACCCTGCCAACCCTACGGTGCCGTCGGACGCGTTGGGTCCCCCGTCCGGACACTTGCCCGGTATGCCGCGACCTGCTGGGGCGTCGCGGACGCGGTCAGAGCCCGGCCCGGTCCAGGCCGGCTGCCAGCCGCGACACGGTGCCCTCGACGTCGTCGAGCTTGTCCAGCCCGAAGAGCCCGAAGCGCACGCTCGAGTACCCCTCGGGCTCGCCACACATGAGCGGGACCCCGGCGGCCACCTGCAACCCGGCCGCCTTGAGCCGGGCGCCGCTCTTGACCTCCGGGTCGGCGGTGTGGACGACGACGACGCTGGCGGCGGCATACGGGTCGGCAGCCACCGAGCGGAGGCCGCGCTCGGCGAGCAGGCCACGCACCCGACCCCCGAGGTCGAGCTGGGCCGCTCGCAGCGTGTCGAGGCCGCGGTCGCGGGTGTCGAGCATGACGGCCGCGTCGTGGGCGAGCGCGTCGGTCGGCATCGTCGCGTGATAGCCCGGCGTGCCCGCGGCATACCCCTCGGTGATCCGCAGCCACGCACCGAGGTCGAGCGCGAAGCTCGTCGCGCGGCCGGCCTGGACGGCGGCCCGGCCCGCCTCGCCGAGCATGACGAAGCCCGCACCGGGAGTGCCGCTCCAGCCCTTCTGCGGGGCGCTGACGAGCACGTCGACGCCGAGATCGGTCATGTCGACCCAGAGCGCGCCCGAGGCGATGCAGTCGAGCACGAAGACGCCACCCACCTCGTGGGTCGCCGCGGCCAGGGATCGCACATAGTCGTCGGGCAGCACCAGGCCGGCGGCGGTCTCGACGTGCGCCGCGCAGACCAGCTCGGGACGCTCGCGGCGGATCGTCTCGACGACCTCGTCGACCGGCGGCGGCGACCACTGGGCGTCCACCGCGCCGGAGTCCGGACGAGCTTGGCAGACAACGACATCGGCCGCGATCGAGCCGGCGTCGAAGATCTGGCTCCAGCGGTAGGAGAAGAAGCCGATGCGCACGACGAGACACCGCCGGCCGGTGCCGAGGTGGCGCGCCACGGCCTCCATCGCATAGCTGCCGCCGCCGTTGACGACGGCCACGGTCTGGGCGTGGTAGGTCGTGCGCAGCACGTCGAGCAGGTCCTGCATGACGCGCACGAAGCGCGCCGACATGTGGTTGAGCGAGCGGTCGGTGAAGACGACGGAGTACTCGAGCAGGCCGTCGGGATCGATCTCGGGGCGGGGCAGCGGCATACCGTCAATGTATGCCGCGCAACCGCCGGCGGGCGGGTTGGCGGGTCGCGGAAGCCGGCCTCCCGAAGCCGCCCGCCTCCGGTGGGCTGGCTAGAGTCAGTCATGGCCTACGACGCCGACCTCGCCGACCGGATCCGCGCCGCCGTTGCCGAGCAGCTCCCGGAAGGGGTGCTTGCGACCGAGCGCGGGATGTTCGGAGGCCATGCCTTCCTCGTCCACGGGCACCTGGCGGCCGCCGCGTCCGGCCAGGGTGGGGTGCTGCTGCGCTGCGCGCCGAGCGACACCGAGCGACTGGTCGCCGAGCCCGGGGTGGCGCGGATGGAGATGCGCGGGCGGGCCATGGACGGGTGGCTGCGGGTCTCCGACGATGCGGTCGAGACCGACGAGTCGCTGCGCGAATGGGTCGCGGTGGGGCTCGATCACGTCCTCGGGCTGCCGCCGAAGGAGACGGGCGACCGACGTCGGTGAGCACGCGGCATACAGTGCGGATATGAGTCAACGGGTCGGCCGGATCAAGGCGTTGCTCTCCACCCCCGCCGGACTGCGCTGGGGGATGAGCCTCTGGCCGCCCTACCTCTTCGCTGGCGTGCGGGTCCTGGAGATCGCGCCGGACTGGCGCCGGGCGAGGGTGCGGCTGGCGCGAAGTCCGTTGACCAGCAACTACTTCGGCACCCAGTTCGGCGGGTCGCTCTACTCGATGGTGGACCCGTTCTTCTGCATCATGCTGCTGCGCAACCTCGGGCCCGACCACGTCGTGTGGGATCAGCGCGGTGAGATCGAGTACGTCGCGCCAGGTCGCACCGAGGTCACCGCCGAGCTCATGCTGACCGAGGCCGAGATCGAGGAGGCGCGGGCCGCGGCCGTGAGTGGCGAGAAGGTGCTGCGCTGGTTCGAGTGCGACATCCTCGACGCGAGCGGTGCGGTGGTGGCACGGGTGCGCCGGCAGCTCTACATCCGCCGCAAGCGCGCTTGACCATCAACGCCGAGCGGACCATCCCACGCCGAGCGGACCATCCCACGCCGAGCGGACCATCCCACGCCGAGCGGACCA
>DAOTIG010000093.1:0-14169 GCA_035448065.1 Dermatophilaceae bacterium | reverse complement strand
GTCGTCGGTGTAGTCCATGAAGTTGCGGATGGGGTCGAGTCCCGGCTTGCTGCGGCACGAGTCGCGACCCGTGGGGCAGCCGTAGGCAGCGCTGCGCTCGGCCGGCGTGTCGGTGACGTAGTCGCCGTTGCCGTTACAGCCGCCCTGGAAGGTGTGGTAGAGCCCGACCCAGTGGCCGACCTCGTGGGTGCCGGTGTCGCCCAGGTTGTAGGGCGCGGCGGTGCCGCCGGGCAGGCTCTGGTCGAGCAGCACGACCCCGTCCATCGGATCGACCTTGCCGGTCGGGAAGGTCGCCCAGCCAAGCAGGCCACCCTGCAGGTTGGCGGTGTAGATGTTGAGGGCATTGCGGCCGCCCTGGCGCAGCGCGTTCTTCATCTGGGTCTCGGCGGCCGAGCCGTAGGACAGGTTGTACCAGCTGGGGTTGTTCGTGTAGTTCGTCGAGACGAGGCTGAACGACAGCCCGGTGTTGGCGTAGGCCGCATTGAGCACCGAGATCTGCTTGGCGATCATCGTCGAGCTGATGGTGCCGCTGGCGCCGTCGGTGATGACGTGCACGTAGACGGGGACCGAGGTCGCGGCGAATGCAGCAGCGGCGCCGGCGGTGGTGAGCGCACCGCCGCGTTGCGACCGAAGGGTGCTCAACCGAGCCTGGAAGTCGGCCTCGCGCGCAGCGGCCTCACTGGCGCTGAGCGTGTGCGGATCGAAGCGGTTGCCGCCCGCCTGGCCACGTGCGGCGTTCAGCTCGTCGATGTGCTCGACACACTCGCTCGACTCGGCGGCGACGGTTGTGGCGGTGACGGGGTCGCCAGCCGATGCCGACCCGGCCGCCGCGGGCACACCGAATGCGAGGATCGAGGCGGCTCCGAGCAGCGGGGCGGCGAAGAGAATGCGACGACGAGGGTTCATCCGCCGGGGGATCCTTCCATCAGCGGACGGAGGCGCACCGTCCTGGGAGACCCGTCGGGAGGCGGGCGTCGACCACGGTATGCCTGAGATATGCCGCAGTGGGCAAGCGATTCTTCAGGTCTCGGTCAGTTTTTCGTCAAGTCTTCCGGTGTGCCGCCCACTCGCCGGACGCGAGTGCGCGGCCGGCCGGTCCCTCGGGGTAGGACCGCCCGGCCGCGCATTCCCGGGACCGTCGTCGCTCGTCGGGGGTCGAGCGAACGGTCAGGGGTGGGAACCTCAGAGTCCCGGCCCCCGGCCCTGTGGGCCACCGTGACGGGTGAGGCTGAGGGGTCTCCCCGTCGCGTCAACGGTAACGGTCCGACCAACCCCCGCGCGCCCCCACAATGTCAAAGACTTGGTCAAGACTTGGTCAACTGTGCAGGCTGTGGAGATCTGACGTCGGAGGCCGGGATTCCGTCGGCGTGTCGAGCGGCGAGTAGCCTTGACCCTCGTGACTGACCTGCCCCCAGCCCCCGGCGAGCCGCCGGTCGATTCGACCGTCCCCGCGGACGAGCCGGCCGACGACCTGCCCGAGCAGCTGAGGGTGCGCCGCGAGAAGCGCGAGCGGCTCATCGCGAGCGGGCACGCGGCATACCCGGTGAGCGTGGAGCGCACGCACAGCCTCGCGGACATCCGGCGCGTGTGGGGGCAACTGCAGGCCGGCGAGGAGACCCAGGCCACCGTGCGCACCGCAGGTCGGGTGATGTTCGTCCGCAACACCGGCAAGCTGTGCTTCGCCACCCTGCAGGAGGGCGAGGGCACCCGGCTGCAGGTCATGCTCAGTCTCGCCGAGGTGGGCGAGCAGGCGCTGGCCGACTGGAAGGCCCTCGTCGACCTCGGCGACCACGTCGCCGTCGAGGGGCGGGTCATCTCGAGCAAGCGCGGCGAGCTGTCGGTGCTGGCCAGCTCCTGGCAGATGGCGAGCAAGGCGCTGCGACCGCTGCCGACCCTGCACCGCGATCTCTCGCCCGAGGCCCGCGTCCGGCAGCGCTATGCCGACCTCGTCGTGCGCCAGGAGGCCCGCGACATGGTGCGGCTGCGGGCCCGCGCGACCCGCGCGATGCGCGAGGTGCTGCACGAGCAGGGCTACCTCGAGATCGAGACCCCGGTGCTGCAGCTCGTCCACGGCGGCGCGGCGGCCCGGCCGTTCCACACCCACCTCAACGCCTTCGACCAGCAGATGACGCTGCGCATCGCGCTCGAGCTCAACCTCAAGAAGGCGGTCGTCGGTGGGGTCGACCGGGTCTATGAGATCGGGCGGATCTTCCGCAACGAGGGGGTCGACGCCACCCACTCGCCCGAGTTCACCATGCTCGAGGCCTATGCCGCCTATCTCGACCAGACCGGCATCGCCGAGATGACCCGCGACCTGGTCCTCGGGGTCGCCGACGCGCTGGGCTCGCGGGTCATCACGACCCCGGCGGGCGAGATCGACCTCGACGGCGAGTGGCGCTGGCTGCCGGTCTACGAAGGCGTGAGCGAGGCGGTCGGCGAGGAGGTCACCCTCGACACGCCGATCGAGACGCTGCGCCGGTATGCCGCGGCGCGCGACGTGCCGCTGGACCCCGCCTGGGGGGCCGAGAAGGTCGTCCTCGAGCTGCTCTCCGAGCTCGTCGAGCCCACGCTGCTGCAGCCGACCTTCCTGTGCGACTATCCCGCGATCGCCCAGCCGCTGGCCCGTCCGCACCGCTCGACCCCGGGTCTCATCGAGGCCTGGGATCTCATCATCGGGGGCGTCGAGCGAGGCACCGGATTCTCCGAGCTCATCGACCCGGTCATTCAGCGCGAGGTGCTCACCGCACAATCGCTGTTGGCGGCGGGGGGAGATCCCGAGGCGATGCAGCTCGACGAGGACTTCCTACGGGCATTGGAGTTCGGCGCGCCGCCGATGGGCGGCATGGGGATGGGAATCGACCGGGTCATCATGCTCTTCACCGGCGCGAGCATCCGCGAGACCATCCTCTTCCCGCTGCTCAAGCCACTCGACCAGCCGGTCGCGACGTCCTGAGGAGGCTGCTCATGTGGGACGCGATCTCGCCGTATCTGTCGGCTCTCATCCCCACGATCGGGATGCTCATCATCGGATTCGTCGTCATTCGCGGCATCATGCGCGCCGACCGCGACGAGCGTCAGGCGCAGCGTGATTGGGCGCAGCGCAGCGCCTCGGAAGGGCGCCGGCGAGACGGCGACACACCCGAATCCTGAGCCCATCCGGTATGCCGCGCACGCGGCATACCGGCAATGTTGTCGGGATCTGAGGCGGCTTCCAGGGAAACCCGGGATCGGCCCGTCGAATCGCCCGTTGCGTGAATTCAGGTAGCCGCAATGTCATGGTACCGTCGGTGCCGTGACGCGGATGGGGAGAGCCGCCGCACAGGTATGCAGCTCAATAGGGTGAATCAGCATTCATCATCGACACGCGGCGTCGTCGCGTTGACCACCACCTGAAGGGAAACAGCACATGGCAAAGCGGGTCCAGGTCGTCCTCACCGACGACATCGATGGCACCGACGCCGACGAGACCGTGTCGTTCGCGCTCGACGGCGTGAGCTATGAGATCGACCTGTCCAGCGGCAACGCCGACAAGCTGCGCTCGGCGCTCGCTCCGTGGGTGGGCGCTGCCCAGCGCACCGGCGGCCGCAAGGCCGGTGGCCGCCGCGCGGGTGGCCGGTCGGCGCGCCGTGGCGGGGTATCCGCCGTGCGCGAGTGGGCCCGGGCCAACGGGCACCAGATCAACGACCGCGGCCGCGTTCCGGCGGCGATCCAGGAGGCCTACGACAAGGCGCACGGCTGAGCCGTTTCGCCGTCGACGGGGCCGCATCCCAGGGTGGGGGGCGGCCCCGCTTCGTTTCGGGCGGGAGTCGACGGGCAGCGGGCTGTCTCGACAACGGTCGACTGGGCTGGCAGCCCGTTGCCGATTCAGTCGGCTATCGCGATCTCCTGGGGCACCGGCAACCAGACCCCATCGTGCCCGAAACCACCCCCTCCCGGTGCAGGGCAGGTCACCACTCGCGCGACCAGACCCGACTCCACCCCCTCCCGGTGCAGGGCAGGTCACCACTCGCGCGACCAGACCCGACACCACCCCCTCCCGGTGCAGGGCAGGTCACCACTCGCGCCCGGCGCCCGGCCGTCGGGGGGAGTGACGCCGTCAGATGATCGCGACGAGCACCGGACGGCCCTGTTTGGCCGCTCGTTGATAGAAGCGGCGCAATGCCTTGTAGCGCGGTCGAATCCACACCTCGGCGATGTCGCGCTCGCTCCAGAAGCCGGGATAGATGTCGGCGGCGCTCATCGCCTCAGGGTCGACCCGCTCGGCCAGCTCGCCGGCGCTGATGGTGCTGAGCGCCTTGGCGATCCGGCGCACGGTGGGCACGTCGAGCAGGTGCGCCGGGCCGTAGCCGAGGTCGGGCCCGACCGGCTCGCCGCCGAAGATGGCCTGGCCGGCCACGCTCTCGGCGTCGTAGGCGGTTCCGGTGAGCAGCCAGTGGATCCCGTGCCAGGCGGTGTTGAGGTCGACCGTGTCTCGCGGATCAGGAGGCTCGTCCTCGACGAGCTCCGCGGCCACCGTGCCGTCGGCCGCGACGCTGGCGTGTTCGCGGTCGGTGAGCGCACGCCCCGTCCAGGTCCAGGTGGCCATGCCTCAGTATGCCGCGCAGCCGCCACCCGGTGCGCGTCGGTCCGCTGGGGTGATGGTCCGCTCGGCGTGGGATGGTCCGGTCGGCGGGGAGGGGCCGCGGCATACTGGCTGGCCATGGGGATGATCTATGCGGCGCGCGCTCTCTCGAGCGTCGAGCTGCGTGAGCTGCGCGCCGACCCCAGCCTCGTGCACCGGCTGATCGCCGAGCAGACGGCCGACCCGCGGATGTCGCTCGACCTCGACAAGGCCTGGCACGGCATCCATGTGCTGCTCACCGGCAACCACGGCGAGGTCGACAGCGACGACCCGCTCGACCTGGCCATCCTCGGCGGCACGCCGATCGGCGAGGACGTCGGCTTCGGCCCGGCGACCCTGCTCACCCCCGGCCAGGTCAAGGCGGTCGCGGCCGCCCTGCGCGAGGTGCCGCGCCAGACGATGCTCGCCCGATACGACCCCGAGGCATTCACGGCAGCTCAGGTCTACCCGGCGATCTGGGACGAGGAGGACGTCCTCGACGGCTATCTCGTGCCCTATCTCGAGGACCTGCTCGCGTTCTATCGGCAGGCGGCGGTGCGGGGGCACGCCGTCCTGCAGATGCTCGCCTGATGCGTCCCATGCTCGCCGCCCCGACGAGACGGGTGCCGACCGGCCCGGAGTGGGTGCACGAGGTCAAGTGGGACGGCATGCGGGTGCTCGCTGACGTCAGCGAGGGCCGGCTGCGGCTGTGGTCCCGCACCGAGCGTGACGTCACCGTCGCCTTCCCCGAATTGGCCGGCCTGGCAACGGAATACGAGGACATGCTGCTCGACGGCGAGATCGTCGCGATGCGCCAGGGGGTGCCGAGCTTCGCCGCGCTAGCCGAGCGCTTCCACGTCGCGAGCCCGGGCAAGGCGCGCCAGCTCGCTGCCCGCGCGCCGGTGACCCTGATGATCTTCGACCTGCTGCGCCTCTACGGCGTCGACCTGCGGGCGCGCACCTTCCGCGACCGGCGGGCCACCCTCGAGCGGCTCGAGCTCGACGGGCCGACCTGGCGGGTGCCGCCCACCTTCCCCGACGGCGAGGTGCTGCTCGCCGCCACCCGAGAGCAGGGGCTGGAGGGCATCGTCTCCAAGCGACTCGACGGCCGGTATGCCGCGGGCGTCCGCTCCGAGGACTGGCTCAAGAAGCCGCACCGCACCTCGATGTCGCTCGTCATCGGCGGTTGGCGGCCCGAGACCGACCAGACCGACCGGATCGGCTCGGTGCTCGTCGGGGTGCCCGCGCCGGGTGGTCTCGCCTATCTCGGCAAGGTCGGCTCGGGGATCGCCGGGCGGACGGCGACCAGCCTGCTCGCCGACCTCCGGCCGCTCACGGCCGATGCGACGCCGTTCGTCGACGAGGTGCCTCGCGAGGATGCGCTCGGCACGACCTGGGTGCACCCCGTGCTCGTCTGCGACGTCCAGGCGCTGGGGCTCACGCACACCCGCCGGCTGCGCCAACCGGCATACCGTGGTCTGCGACCCGATCTCACGCCCGGCGACGTCGACCCGAGCGAGGTGCCGACCCCCGATGCCTAGCGGCAAGGACACCAAGGTCAGCGTCGAGGTGGCGGGTCGCCGGATGACCCTGTCCAACCTCGACAAGATCCTCTATCCGGGCAGCGAGACGACCAAGGGGGAGGTGCTCAACTACTACGCGCGGATCGCGCCGGTGATCCTCCCGCACCTCGCGGGCCGGCCGGTGACCCGGGTGCGCTACCCCGACGGGGTCGACCGGATGACCTTCTTCGAGAAGAACCTGCCCTCCGGCGCGCCGGCCTGGCTGCCCCGCGTGACGCTCGAGCACTCCGAGGGCTCGCTCACGTATCCCCTTGTCACTGGCCTCGATTCGCTGACCTACCTGGTCAACCTCGCCTCCCTCGAGCTGCATGTCCCGCAGTGGCGGGTGGTGCAGGGGGAGGGCGGTGCTGCCGAGCGGGGCAGGCCCGACCGGCTGGTCGTCGACCTCGACCCGGGACCTGGCGCCGGTCTCACCGAGTGCTCCGAGGTGGCCCTGCTCGTGCGCGAGCGGCTCACGGCGATCGGGCTGACGACCGTGCCGGTCACCTCGGGCTCCAAGGGCCTGCAGGTGTATGCCGCCCTTCCGGGCGTGCACACGAGCGACGAGATCGCGGGGGTCGCCAAGCAGCTGGCTCAGGAGCTCGCCGCGGCCCGGCCCGAGCTCGTCGTGTGGCAGATGACCAAGACGCTGCGTCCGGGGAAGGTCTTCCTCGACTGGAGCCAGAACGTCGCGGCGAAGACGACGATCTGCCCGTACTCGACCCGGGGCCGCGTGGCTCCCTTCGTCGCGACGCCGCGGACCTGGGACGAGGTGGAGCGCGGTGCGGCGCAGCCGGATTCGCTGGAGCATCTGACCATCGAGCAGGTGCTCGCGCGGGTGGATCGCGACGGGGACCTCGCCGCCGCGCTGCTGCCGAAGGGCTGAGCGGGACGAAGGCGGGGCGGCCGAGCCGGCATCGGGCCTCGGCGTCGTCGATCGGCGGCCCACGGCCGAGCGGACCACGCCGGCTCCCCGGCGTGGCCCGCTCGATCGGTTCGACCGCGCGTCCCGCTCGGGGGTTTCGGGACGCGCTCGGTCACATCCCCTATCGGGTGTGACGCGTGAGGTGTTACAGGCGGATGTGACGGGTGAGACTGTTGGGGTCAGCCCCGCCAGCGGGTGAAGGTATGCCGCTGGGTCCCGGAGCCGGGGGAATACCTCCACCGGCGAACGGGCCGCGAGGCGGCATACTGGATGCTTCCTGCCACCCGGCAGCCGGACACCCGAGGGGGAGCCATGCGGGCGATGTGGAAGGGCGCAGTGTCCTTCGGCCTGGTCAACGTGCCGGTCAAGCTCTACTCGGCGACCGAGAACCACGACATCAGCTTCCGCCAGGTGCACCGGACCGACGGCGGTCAGATCCGCTACCAGCGGGTCTGCAGCGCGTGCGGCGAGCTCGTCGCCTACGAGGACATCGCCAAGGGCTACGAGACCGACGACGGGCAGATGGTCATCCTCACCGACGAGGACCTCAAGGCGCTGCCCAACCAGAGCAGCAAGGAGGTCGCGGTCGACAAGTTCGTGCCCCGCGAGCAGATCGACCCGATGCTCTACGACAAGGCCTACTACCTCGAGCCGGAGAAGGCCGCGAACAAGGCCTACATCCTGCTGCGCGACGCGCTCGCGACCTCTGACCGGGTCGCGTTGGTCACCGTGTCGATCCGCACCCGGATGACGATGGCGGTGCTGCGGGTCGTCGACGACGTCATCGTCCTGCAGACCCTGCTGTGGCCCGACGAGATCCGGGCCGCCGACCAGATCAACCTCGGCGACTCCGGCCACGCGAGCGACAAGGAGCTCGCGATGGCGCAGATGCTCGTCGAGTCGCTCGCCGGCGACTACGACCCGACCGAGTACACCGACGACTACACGACCGCGGTCGAGGCGGTGGTCAAGAGCAAGATCGAGGGCGGCGAGGTCGAGACGCCGGCCGCCGTCGAGGACAAGGCCGAGGTCGTCGACCTGCTCGAGGCATTGCAGCGCAGCGTCGACAAGGCCAAGGCAGCCCGCGGCGAGCCGGTCACCCCCACGGCCGACGCAGGAGAGTCGAGCGCCGCCGCCAAGCCCGCGAAGAAGACGGCCGCGAAGAAGACCGCCGCGCGCAAGGCCGGCTGACGTGCCCGAGGGGCACACCCTGCACCGGCTGGCAGGGTCGCTCAACCACGCCTTCGCCGGAACCGCCCCGCTCGCGTCGAGCCCGCAAGGGCGCTTCGTCGAGGGGGCTGCGCTGCTGTCCGGCCGGCCGTTCCTCGAGGCCTTTGCGTGGGGCAAGCACCTCTTCTGCTCGTATGCCGAGGACGTCTTCCTGCACGTGCACCTGGGCCTCATCGGCAGCTTCGATGTGAGGGAGCCCGCGTCCGGAGCGAGCCGGTTCGGCCGCTCGAGCAATGAACACTGGCCGCTCGAGCGGCCAGGCGAGCGGCGCGGGCTGGACCGACGAGTCGAGCGAGGGACGAGCGAGCGAGGAGGGGAGCCCGCGTCCGGAGCGAGCCGGTTCGGCCGCTCGAGCAATGAACACTGGCCGCCCGAGCCGGTGGGTGCGGTGCGGCTGCGACTGGTCAACGCGGCATACCTCGCGGATCTGCGGGGAGCGACGCACGTGGCCATCGCGACGCCCGAGGAGGTCGACTCGGTCATCGCGCGGCTCGGGCCCGACCCGCTGCGGCCACTCGACTCGCACAACGACCCTGAGCGCGCCTGGAAGCGAATCTCCAAGTCTCCCAGGTCGATTGCCGACCTGCTGATGGATCAGGCCGTGCTCGCGGGCGTCGGCAACGTCTATCGCAGCGAGATCCTCTTCCGGCATCGGGTCGACCCGCACCGGCCCGGTCGGGAGATCCGGCGGCAGACGTGGGAGGCGCTGTGGGCCGACGTCGTGCTGCTGCTGCCGATCGGGGTGCGGCTCGGGCAGATCGTCACGATGGCCGACCAGGTCGAGGACATCCTCGCCGGCGAGGTCGACGAAGCCCTGGCACCGGATGCGGCCAGCGGGGTCTCGGCCTGGCGGCCCAACCCGCTGGCCGGCGCGGTCGAGCGGCGCTACTACGTCTACAAGCGCCAGGGTGAGCCGTGCCGGGTGTGCGGCTCGCGGATCCGCACGGAGGTCGTCGCCGGCCGCAACCTCTTCTGGTGCGGCCGCTGCCAGCGCCGCCGCTGAGCAACCGGTGGAGGTATGCCGCCGGCTCCTCGAGCCGGCGAATCACCTCCACCCGAGCGTGAACCGCCGACCCGCGCCGCGCGGCATACTCGGTCGTCGTGGACGAGCACCTGCGCACCAACCGGGCCAATTGGGACGAGCGGGCGCCGGCGCACGCGGCGAGCCCGGGCTACGACATCGAGCGGCTGCTCGCCGACCCCACGGCGCTGTCCGGCGTCGTCTCCTTCGACCTCCCGCTGCTCGGCCGCCTCGACGGGCTCGACGTCTGCCACCTGCAGTGCCACATCGGCACCGACACCCTGAGCCTGGCCCGACTGGGGGCGAGTAGCGTCGCCGGGCTGGACTTCAGCCCCGCCTCACTCGCCCAGGCACGGGACCTCGCCGCACGCGCCGGTGTGCCCATCGACTACGTCGAGTCCGACGTGCAGCAGGCGGCAACCGCGTTGGGGCACAGTCGATTCGACGTGGTCTACACCGGCGTCGGCGCGCTGCTCTGGATTCCCTCGATCGAGACCTGGGCGCGGCAGGTCGCCGCGATCCTGCGGCCCGGCGGGCGGCTCTTCGTCCGCGAGGGGCACCCGATGATGTGGGCGATCGCCGAGACCCACGAGCCCGGCGACCCGCTCGTCGTCGGCCATCCCTACTTCGCGACGGGCGAGCCGATCCGGTGGGAGGAGCCCGGCACCTACGTCGAGACCGACCGCGAGTTCGCCGAGACGGTGACCTACGAGTGGAGCCACGGCCTCGGCGAGATCGTGCAGGCGCTGCTCGACGCGGGCCTGACGATCACCGGCCTGGTCGAGCACGAGGTCGTCGACTGGGAGGCGCTGCCGGGTGTCCTGGAGCCGACCGGCACCGGTCAGTGGCGACTGCGCGAGGGCCGCGAGCGGCTGCCGCTCACCTACACCCTGCAGGCCGTCCGGCCGGGCTGACCGGCGCACCCGGCGTGGCCTGCGGGCGGCGAGCGGGCGGCATACCCTGCGGTGATGAGCCAGGAGAGCGACCTCGACGAGCTGACCACCCAGGCGACCGCGGCCTATCGCGCCGGCCGGGCGCTCTTCATCGCGCGACTGCGGATCGGAGCGTGGGGCTCGCCCGGCCGCGGCGCGATCGAGGCCTGGATGGACAGCGTCGAGGCGATCGAGCGGGCCGGCTGGGTGCTCGACGAATGGTCGGTCGGCGTCGACGCCTCGGGCGTGCCGAACGCCTTCCCGCTGTTCCGTCGCTCCGACGGCGCGACGACCGGCCTGCGCGACTCGCGGACCTAGCGTGCGTCGCCTCGCGCTGCTCCGTGACGGTATGCCGCCCGCCGGCCGGCTGCTCGTCACCGCCGGCCGGATCGGGCTCGTCGAGCTGACCGCCGCCGAGCTCGCCGAGCTCGCTGACCTCGGCGGCACTGCGGACGCTCACCTGTGGGCCCCGGGTGAGCCTGCGCCTCGCGGCCTGCCGGAGCTCACCGAGGGCGAGTGCTCGTTCGTCCAGGCGGCAGGGGTATCTGCCCGCGCCGCAACGGCTCCTCACCCGCGAGCGCGTCACCTCGACGGGGCGGACTGGGACGACCCAGCCGCCACCCCGCCGGACCCTCCTGCGCGCTAGCCGGCCACGGGGCGGTCCGTGGCAGCCTGTCGACAGGACGGACTCTCCCCATGTCACCAGATCAGCCCGGAGCCCGACGCCCGAAGCGTGCCACCAAGGCCGCCCAGCACACCCCGGCCGCCGAGTCGGTCGGCTCGAGCGCCGGCCACGACCACACCCACCTGCACGCCCCGTCCGACCCGCCGCCGACCTCGGTGGTCGTCCTCGACGCGCCACGGCGCAGCCGCGGTGCGGCCGCCGGCCCGGACCGCGTTCAGCCTCTCCCGGCCGACCTCGCCGGCCGCGTGCTCGTCCGCTTCGGTGACCGGGTGCTCGTCGTCGACGACTCCACGCCGCCCACCGGCACGACCGGAGCCACCACGCGGGGGCTGCCGGACCCGCGCACCCGCGGTGTGGCACCGACCAAGGTGGACGCGAAGGTCGTCGCCTCCCTCAGCGAGACCGAGCGGCGCGGCCTGGACGCCCTCGCGCTGCGCGGCACCAAGGCCTGGGCGACGGTCAAGGCCAACCGGCCGCGCGCGGGCGAGCCGTGGGACATGGCCAGCTGCGACGGCCTCCGGCCGCAACTGCTGCAGGACCTGCTCCCGCGCGACCTCGGCACCGAGGGCGACGCCGAGGAACCCGCCGCCCCGCTGGCCCAACGCGACCTCGGCGCGCCGCCCGCGGAGGGTCTCAACGACTTCCTCGAGGGTCCGGTCGCGGTGTCCGTCGTCTTCGTCAACGGCCCCACCGCGGCGACCCAGATGGCCGCCTCCGAGCGGACCAAGATCGCCGCCGAGATCCAGGAGGGCTACGCCTGGCTGGCCGCCGCCAACCCATCGGCGCACCTGTCGTTCTCGGTCGAGACGCACACCGTCTCGATCACCACGCCAGACGCGGCGGACCTCGCCGAGATCACCTGGCGCAACGCCGCCATGGCCGCACTCGGGTATGCCGCCGGCGACGCCGGCGTCGAGGCGCTGGCCCGCGACGTCCGCGACCACACCGGCTCCCGGTGGGGCTACGTCCTCTTCGTCACGCGCTACACCCTCTGGCACTTCGCCTACGCCAGCGGCAACCGGGTCGTCATGGACCCGCGCAACGACGGCTGGGGCATCGACAACTTCGACCGGGTCTTCATCCACGAGACCGGGCACATCTTCGGCGCTCCCGACGAGTACGCCGTCTCGGGGTGCACCACCGGCGGGTCCTTCGGCCGCTTCGGCGAGCCGAACACCAACTGCGCCAACGGCGCCGCGTCAAGCGTCGACTGCATCATGAAGGCCAACTCGTGGGCCTTCTGCCCCGTCACGCCCCGCCACTTCGGCTGGGGGCTGGACCGGCTGCGGATGCCCTCGCCCAGCTCCCCCGTCCACGTCGTGTCGATGGGCACCGACAGCCTCACCGCGCTCGCCGCCGACGAGCTCGGCGACATCCGCTTCGCGTCCTGGGTGCCGGGCGGACCGGCCTGGTGGCAGGGCTGGACCTACCTGCGCGGTGGTCGCACCGCGCCCGGTGGCCATGTCACCGCGGTGAGCCGGCGTCCCGGCTACCTCGACGTCTTCACGGTCGGCACCGACGGGCGGGTCTACACCGCGGCATACGACCCGTCCAACCGCTGGAAGGGCTGGTGGGCGATCGGCGACCTGCGCGCCCCTGTCGGTGCCTACGTCGGCTGCGTCTCGCGCAGCCTGGACCATCTCGACATCTTCGTGACGGACAACGCCGGCCGAGTGATGACCGCCGCGTGGGAGCCGGCCTTCACCGACGGCTGGCACGCCTGGTGGCAGATCCGTGGCGGGATGGCCGCGCCGGGTGCGCCGGTCACGGCAGTGTCGCGGTCGGCGGACAAGCTCGACATCTTCGTCACCGGCACCGACTGCCGGGTCTACACGGCGGCGTGGGAGCCGGGCTTCACCGACGGCTGGCACGGCTGGTGGCGGATCCGGGACATCGTCGCCGCACCCAAGGCGATGGTCACCTGCGTGTCCCGGTCCACCGACAAGCTCGACGTCTTCGTCGTCGACTCGGCGCGGCGCACGATGACCGCGGCGTGGGAGCCCGCCTTCTCCGACGGCTGGCACGGCTGGTGGCACATCCGCGGCGGCCTGGCCCAGCCGGGCAGCCCGATGCACGTGGTGTCCCGCTCGGCCGACCATCTCGACGTCTTCGTCGCCGGCACGGACGGCGGCACCTACACGGCGGCCTGGGAGCCGGCCTTCTCCGATGGCTGGCATGGCTGGTGGCGGCTGCGGGGCGGCGTCACGGGTCTCGGCGGCACGGTCGACGGCGTCCGCCGCAGCGCCGACCACCTCGATGTCGTCACCGTCGGCACGGACCGGCGCGTCTACACGGCCGCCTGGGAGCCCGCCTTCCGCGACGGCTGGCACGGCTGGTGGCCGATGGGGGGCTGACCGACCCGGCGGCGGGCGACCACGGCAGCCGTGGTCGCCCGCCGTCGTGCGGCCGGGCGGCATACCGTGTCGGCATGGCCCGTTCGCCCACGGCGAACGCGGGCGTGGGAGGGAACAGCGCGGCATACCGTGTCGTTGGTCCGCATAACCCTCCGGTATGCCGCGCACACCGCGTCCGCCGCACATCGAGGCGGGTGCCGGTGCCGGTCACCCCGGATACCATCGAGGGACCTCGAGACGCAGGAGTTGGTCGCGCAATGTTCGAACGGTTCACCGACCGCGCCCGGCGGGTGGTCGTGCTCGCCCAGGAAGAGGCGCGCATGCTCAACCACAACTACATCGGCACCGAGCACATCCTGCTCGGGCTCATCCACGAGGGTGAGGGGCTCGCGGCCAAGGCGCTGGAGAACCTCGGCATCTCGCTGGCCGCCGTCCGTGAGCAGGTGCAGGAGATCATCGGCCAGGGCCAGCAGGCCCCGACCGGGCACATCCCCTTCACCCCGCGCGCCAAGAAGGTCCTCGAGTACTCGCTGCGCGAGGGGCTGCAGCTCGGCCACACCTACATCGGCACCGAGCACATCCTGCTCGGCCTGATCCGCGAGGGTGAGGGCGTCGCCGCCCAGGTGCTCGTCAAGCTCGGCGCCGACCTCAACAAGGTGCGCCAGCAGGTCATCCAGCTGCTCGCCGGCTATCAGTCCGGCCAGGGCGAGAAGGCCGGCGCGGGCGTCGGCCAGGCCACCGGGCCCGCCGAGGGCACCCCGGCCGGCTCGCTCGTGCTCGACCAGTTCGGTCGCAACCTCACCCAGGCCGCCCGCGAGGGCAAGCTCGACCCGGTCATCGGGCGCGAGAAGGAGATCGAG
>DAOTIG010000092.1:0-14222 GCA_035448065.1 Dermatophilaceae bacterium | reverse complement strand
CCCTGGACTTCACAACCTTCGTCCTCAACGGCATCCTCTCGGTGCTCCTCTTCGCCGGCGCGATGAGCCTCGACGCCCGTCAGCTGGTCCGCCAGCGGGCCAGCATCCTCACCCTCGCGACGGTGAGCACCCTCATCTCGACGGCGCTCATCGGGCTCGGCTCGTATGCCGTCTTCCGCCTCGTCGGCCTCGACGTGCCGCTGCTGTGGGCCCTGCTGTTCGGCGCGCTGATCAGCCCGACCGACCCGGTCGCCGTGCTCGACCTGCTCAAGCGCGCCAAGGTGCCGAAGAAGCTCGAGACCCTCATCGCCGGCGAGAGCCTCTTCAACGACGGCGTCGGGGTCGTCGTCTTCGTCGTGCTCGCCGGGATCGCCGGCATCGGCGGGGCGCACCACGTCGATCCCACCCCGATGGGCGCGCTGCTCGTCTTCGTCCAGGAGGCGCTCGGCGGGCTCGCCTTCGGCGCGGTCCTCGGCTTGGTTGGCTACCTGCTGTGCAAGAGCATCGACGGCCACGTCGTCGAGACCCTCATCACCCTTGCCATGGTCGTCGGTGGCTACCTCACCGCCGTGTCGCTCGGCATCAGCGGCCCGCTCGCGATGGTCGTCGCCGGGCTGGTCATGTCGGCGACGTGGGAGGAGGCCTTCCACCACGAGACCCACGAGCACGTCCTCGGCTTCTGGGAGACCCTCGACCAGGTGCTCAACATCCTGCTGTTCGCCTTCATCGGCCTCGACGTGCTGCTCACCGAGACGACTGGCGCCCAGATCGTCGCGAGCCTGCTGCTCATCGTCCTGGCCCTCGTCTCGCGCTTCGTCAGCGTCTGGCTGCCGATGCACCTGGTCCGGGAGCGCGACGGCTACGGCCCGGGCACGGTGCGGCTGCTCACCTGGGGCGGCCTGCGCGGCGGCATCGCGATCTCGCTCGCGCTCGGCCTGCCCGACTCGCCGTGGCGCACCCACGTCGTCACGGCGACGTATGCCGTGGTGCTGTTCACCATCGCCGTCCAAGGCCTCACCTGTATGCCGCTCGTGCGCCGCGCCGCCGCCGCGGACGAGGCGGCGGGCGAGGTCGCCGTCGAGGGCTAGTGCGAGGGCGACCGGCCCGCACCTCGTGCCCGGAAGTCCACCCTCGACGCACCGTCGGCGCGGTGCGGGCGCCAAGTCCTTGGCTCGACGCCATGCCAGAGGAAGGATCCGCTGCCGCCCTCGCCATGGACGTCGTCGACGACGCCCTGTTCACCGCCGCGCAGGGCGACGGACGGATGGCGTCCGCCCTGCGGGCCGAGATCCTCGACGGAGGCGGCCAGGCCGCCGTCTCCGTCCACGTCGGCTGGCAGCTTCAGCACCTCCCCCGTGTCGAGCGGCTGCTCGCGGTCCTCGACGACCTGCCGGAGCCGGTCCTCGTCCGCCTCGGCGACCTGCTGGGCCGCGTCACGACGGCGGCCGACAACGCCTTCGCCCCGACCCTGCTGCCCGGGGCGCACGGTGTGGCCGCATTGCTGCACGTGGCCGCCGAGCAGCTGCAGCTGCGCCCCACCACGGGCGACTGGTCCGACGGTCCGGCCTCGCCGCTGACCTTCGCGGTCCTCCGGCGCTATGCGATGGCCAAAGGCGCTGACCCGCAGGAGCTGCTGCCGTGGTTGACGGCCGACAACGGCGGGCGCGGCCGGGAGTCCGCAGCATCGCGGGCGGTGGCCTTACTCGCCGACTTCGCCGACGTGCTGAGCGAACATACCGATCTGGCGCGGTCGTGGTGCACCGAGGGGAGCGCCCGGCACCGCACCGCGCGACTGCACATGCTCGACCGGGCGCACGCCGACACCCTCGCCGCGATCGCCGATTCCCTCGTTGAGGCGGCGACCGCTCGATCGGCGGAGGTCCGGACGGCCGCCGCGCCGCTCGTCGCGCGGGTCTTCGCTGCCGCCAGTCCTGGACTGCTCAGGCTGGCACAGGGCCGCTCCGTCGACCGGCGGCTGGTCGCTCTTCGCCTCCTTGCCGCACTCGGCGACGCCTCGACACGTGCGGTCGCCGTGCAGCTCGCCGAGGCGGACGCCACCGGCTCGATCCGAGAGCTGCCTGCCCGATGGAGAGCCGAGTGGGCCGCCGAGGAAGCCGAGGCGGCTGGGGGAGCCGAGGTCGAGCAGCGCCCCGCCGGCGCGCCGATTGACTGGCGGGTCGAGGTGACTCCGCAACTGCTGGCCCGGGTCGACGATGTTGTCGAGGCCGTCCGACAGCTGCGCGACGGCTGGCAGCAGACCGCGTCGAGCGCCACCGGCAGCCCGAGTGAGATCGCTCGGGCCGGCCAACTGCTTGCCGAGACACTCGAGCCGGAGCCACTTCGGGCTCGACTCGTGGCGACGCTGACGGCCGGGTGCCCGCCCGACCTCACACTCGAGGCACCCTCCGAGCTGTCGTCGCTGGCTGCCACCCTCGACGGACTTCCCGCGGAGGCCAGCCTGTTGCTTCGTGGGTCGTTGGGGCTGCTCTGGTGGCGGCATGGTCTGCGCGGGGGTCTCTGGCCACTGCTCGACCTCACCCAGGGTGTCACGGTCTCGCGCCTTGAGGACCTGCTGCACGATGCGGGGGTAGCCCCGGGGCATCTCGCCCGAGACTTCCCCGCCCTGATCTGGCAGGGAGCCGACCCAGCCCTCTACGCGGACTATGCCCGCCGACACGTGGCCGAGCTCATCGACGAGGCCTGTGACCCCCTGAGCTTTCGCTCGGCATACGCGCTGCGCGCGCTCGCGGCCGTCGACCCGTTGCCCCCCACGGCCGTCGAGCGGCTCTATGCGGAGGCGCTGAGCACCCGCAAGCGCTCTCGCGGCACCGCCCGCCGACTGCTGCGCGGGCATGCGGAGCGGGTCACCCGAGCCGCCGCCCAGCTGTCGGCCGGCTCTGCCGAGCTGCGCCTGGCGGCGGTCGAGTGGCTCACCGAGCTCGGTGACCCGGCGGCGATCCCGGCCCTCCAGCAGGCGGTCCGTCGAGAGCGCGCCGACGTGGTCAAGGGCGCGATGCTCGACACGCTGGCCCGGCTCGGGGTGCCGGTGGGGGAGACGATCGACCGGGCCGAGGCACAGCGGCTCGCGGTCAAGGGTCTCGCCAAGGGCTGGCCCGCCGACCTCGACTGGCTCGACCCGGCAGACCTGCCGCCGCTGCGCTGGGCCGACTCAGGCGAGCCCGTGCCGGTCGAGACGGTCGCCTGGTGGCTGTTGCTCGCCCATCGGGCCAAGAGCCCCGAACCTCATGAGCTGCAACGCATCTCGTGGCAGCTCGTCGACCCCACGAGCGCCGACCCCTGGGCCCAAGAGCTCCTCGACCGATGGATCGCCCATGACACGGAGCCGATGGACGACGAGAGTCGCGAGCAGGTCGTCCAGCGCAAGCTCGCCGAGTGGACCCGGTACTTGTGGCTCGGCCGACGTCCCAGCGCGCAGGAGATCGAGGCGATGGTCCGACAGGACGTGTCTCATCTCCTCTTCAGAGGCTCCGCGACCGCAAGCAAGGGTGTGCTCGCTGCGGTGGCTGCGACCGGCCGCAGCGGCATCGCCGAGCGGGTGACGGCATACCTCACGACTCACCGGCTGCGCACCGCTCAGTGCAAGGCGCTGCTCGGCGTGCTCGCGTGGAGCCCCGACCCCGATGCCGTGCGCACCCTGCTCGGCGTCGCCGTGCGCTATCGGCAGCGGCCGGTGCAGGAGGAGGCGATCCGGCTCTGCGCCGAGGTCGGCGAGCGCTTGGGCTGGAGCGTCGATGAACTCGCCGATCGCACCGTGCCGACCGGGGGCTTCGACGACGACGGGCGTCTCGTGCTGCCCATCGGCGGGCAGCTGTTCGCCGCGCAGGTGACCGACAAGCTCGCCCTGCAGCTGTATGCCGCGGACGGCTCGCGGGTGCGGGAGCTGCCGGACCTGGACGGCACCGACCCTCGGCGGGACGCCGAGGCCGTCGAGGCACGCCGGCTCTTCGGGGTGGCGAAGTCGGTGCTCGCCGACGTGCGCCGCACGCAGCCGGGCCGGCTCTACGAGGCCATGTGCCTGCAGCGCTCGTGGTCCCTTGCCGACTGGCGTGAGCTGCTGGCCTGGCATCCGCTGATGCGCCACCTCGCGAGCCGGCTGGTGTGGCTGGCGTGGGAGGGCGAGCGGCTGGCCGAGGTCTTCCGCACCGACCTCGACGGCGAGGTGCTCGACGTCGACGGCGAGCCGGTCGACCTCGAGCCCGACTGCCGGATCACCGTCGCCCATGCGGCACTCCTCGACGCCGACACCGTGACCAGCTGGGCCGGCGTGCTGCTCCCGGCCCTGCTCGACCAGCTGGGCCGGCAGGTGACCCACCTGCCGCCGGGCAGCGGGCAGGCGCTCCGGCTCAGCGTCGAGCTGCTCGGTCCGGAGATGGCACCGATCGCCACGCGGTTCCTCGCGGCGGCCAAGCGGCTCGGCTATCGGCTCGGCGACGTCGGCGACGGGCCGACCATCGCCGAGGTCGAGCGCGTGCTGCCCGGGTCAGGGCTGCGCATCGTCGTGGAGGTCGAGCCGGTGGCGCTCTACCCCGCCGACGACGAGCGGGTGACCGTGCTCGGTCTGTGCGTGGAGCAGCAGGATCCGGACGCCGACGACGCCACGGCGCCGATGACCGGTCGGCGGGCCGGTCGCCGGCGCTACCGGCTCAGCGAGGTGCCGCCGGTGCTGCTCTCCGAGGCGGTCGCGGACCTGCTCGTGCTCACCCGCTGAGCGCGCGAGGGCCCTGGGTTCGGGCGCACGGGTGAGCCGGGAGCGCCGGTTGACGCTGCGCGGCATACCGGGTGGAAACGCATGCGTTTCCCGAATCTTCACGGGATCCCGTCGACAATCGGGAAACGCATGAGTTTCCATGGCGTCCGCCGCCGCTGGCGGCGCGCGGCCGCCGGTCTCGTCGACGTGGCTGCCAGCGAGCTGGCCGGCTTCACGATCGGCACCCTCGCCGGCTGAGCCCGCTCGAGCCGTGCGGCGGACCCGATACCATCGCCGGGAAGGGTGAGCCGGGAAGTCTGGTCGGCGCTGCGGCCCGGGGTCCTCGACCCGGCCGTGGCCGTCGCGACACCGAGCGGACCAGGAGCCACCGTGCACGCGAGCGATCTCGTCGAGCGAATCCCCACCGTCACCCGAGAGACGACCGGAGCCGAGGCGGCGCGGGTCGTCGCCGAATACCGGCTCCAGGCGCTCGTCGTCGTCGGGGCCGACGGTAACCCGCACGCGGTCGTCCCGGGCAGTCAGATCCTCGGGCTGATCATCCCGCGCTACGTCCGCGACGACCCCACCCTGGCGCACGCCCTCGACGAGCAGAGCTCCGACGAGCTGTGCGAGCGGCTGCGGACGACGACGATCGGCCAGCTGCTCGACGACCGCACCCTCGAGCTGCGCACCCTGCCGGTCGTGCTGCCCGAGGACACCCTGCTCGAGATCGCCTCGGTCATGGTCGAGGGCCGCTATCCGATGGTCGTCGTGCGCGATCGCGAGGGTGGCTATCACGGCGTCGTCGTCATGTCCCGCGCGCTCGCGGCGATCGCCCGGCTCGCCGGCGAGGACTCCGCGCTCGTCGAGCGCCGGCTGACCCGCGACATCGCCGACCGCGGCGAGCCGTGGCCGCCGCCTGCGGTGATCGGGGGTGACCCGCCGCCTCCGTCGTCCGCTGGGACGACCCACGAGGGACCGGCCCGATGAGCCCCACCGCCATCCTCGCCATCGTCGTCTTCGGCGCGGCATACCTGCTCATCGCGACGGAGAAGGTGAACCGCGTCGTCGTCGCCCTCACCGGAGCAGCCGCGATGGTCGCGATCGGGGCGACCCGCGGCCACCAGATGTTCTTCAGCGAGCGCACCGGCATCGACTGGAACGTCATCTTCCTGCTCTTCGGGATGATGGTCATCGTCGGGGTGCTGCGCACGACCGGCATCTTCGAGTGGCTCGCGATCTGGGCGGCCCAGGTGACCGGCGCGCGGCCGTTCCGGATGATGGCGCTGCTCGTCGTCGTCACCGCAGTCGCCTCGGCGCTGCTCGACAACGTGACCACCGTGCTCCTCATGGCGCCGGTGACCCTGCTGCTGTGCGACCGACTCGGCACCAGCGCGGTGCCGTTCCTGCTCGCGGAGGTGATGGCGAGCAACATCGGCGGCACCGCCACCCTCATCGGCGACCCGCCGAACATCATCATCGCCAGCCGCTCAGGCCTGTCCTTCGCCGACTTCCTCGTCCACCTCGCCCCCCTCGTCGTCGTGTTGCTCGCCGTCTTCGTCGGGCTGTGCTGGCTCTTCTGGGGGCGGCGGCTGCGGCACGACCCGGCTCGCGCCGAGCGGGTCATGCGGCTGCAGCGCGCCGACACGATCAACGACCCCAGGCTGCTGCGCCGGATGGGCCTGGTGCTCGCCGCGGTCATGCTCGGCTTCGTCACCCACTCGCTCACCAATCTCGAGCCGTCGGTCATCGCGCTCGCCGGAGCGGGAGCGGCAGTCGCGGTCTCCCGACTGCCGAGGCAGGCCTACCTGCACGATGTCGAGTGGGAGACACTGCTCTTCTTCGCCGGGCTGTTCGTCATGGTCGGCGCGCTCGTCCATCAGGGGGTCATCGGCGAGCTCGCCGGTGTCGTCGCCGGCGTCATGCAGGACGACTACCAGGCCGGCGCCCTCGTCGTGCTCACCGGCTCGGCCGCCCTGTCCGGCATCGTCGACAACATCCCCTTCGTCGCGACGATGGCCCCGCTCGTCCTCGACCTGGTCGGACCGGCCGAGGGGATCAGCCCGCAGAAGGAGGCGCTGTGGTGGGCGCTCGCGCTCGGCGCAGACCTCGGCGGCAACGCCACGGCGGTCGGCGCGAGCGCCAACGTCGTCGTCACCGGCATCGCCAAGCGCAACGGCCACCCGATCAGCTTCTGGACCTTCGCGCGCTACGGCATCCCCGTCACGGCCGTCACGATCGCGCTCTGCGTGCCCTACGTCATGCTGCGCTATTTCACGTTCGCTGGGTGAATCCCGTTGCCCCACAACGCAATCTCGGGAGCCGGGCACCCTCTGTCCGGGAGCCGGACAGCCCATGCCCGGCTCCCGGATGGACGTGTGCGTCCCACGATGTGGTCAACTAGCATCCAACTATCGGTCGCACTCACGCGACCGCCACACCAGGAAGGGACGACATGCTGACCGCCTTCCTCGTCATCGGCGGGATCGGGCTGGTGATGCTCGTCGGCTCGCTCATCTTCGGCGAGGTCCACGAGGGCATGCTCTCGGCGCTCGACAACGACGTCTTCTCCGGCGCCGTCGTCGCCGCCTTCCTCTCCGCCCTCGGCTTCACCGGCGCGCTCGTGCAGAACGCCACCGACAACCCGACGATCGCCACCGGCGCCGGCCTGGCCGCCGGCATCGGAGTCGGGTATGCCGCGCGCGGCCTCATCCGCACGCTCAACCGCGACGACGACGACACGACGGTGCGCAGCGACGCGCTGCCCGGCCGGTCCGGCCACGTCGTCGAGGACATCCCGATGGGCGGGCACGGCGTCGTGAGCATCCGCGTCGCCGGTCACCTCACCCGGCTCAACGCCCGCGCCGAGCAGCCGCTGCGGCAAGGAACCGCGATCGTCGTCACCGGCGTCCTAAGCCCGACCTCGGTCACGGTCGCCCCGGCCAACCCCACCCCCCAAGACCGCGTGCTGCCGCCCTCGTAGGGCGCGCCCGCGGCATACCAGAAGGTTCTGAGAGGCAATCGCCATGTCTGGCATCCCCGTCGTGCTCATCGCCGTCCTCGGGCTGGTCATCCTGCTCTTCGTGACCGGCGCGCTCATCGCCTCGCGCTACAAGGTCGCCGGGCCGAACGAGGCCTTCATCGTCACCGGCCGCAAGGGCAAGCAGGTGCGCAACGTCGAGACCGGGGCGGTCTCCACCGACCTGTCCGGCCAGAAGGTCGTCATGGGCGGCGGCGTCTTCGTCGTCCCGTTCGTGCAGCGCCTGGCCACCCTCGACCTGTCCAGCCGCCGGATCATGGTGCAGATCCGGGGCGCCGTCTCCGGCCAGGGCGTCAAGCTCAACCTCGACGGCGTCGCGATCGTCAAGGTCGGCGGCAACGAGGACCAGATCCGGGCCGCCGCCCAGCGCTTCCTCACCCAGCAGCGCGAGATCGAGACCTTTACCCAGGAGACCCTCGCCGGCTCGCTGCGCTCGATCGTCGGCTCGCTCACCGTCGAGCAGATCATCCGCGACCGGGCCGCCTTCGCCCAGCGGGTCGCCGACGAGTCCGAGGCCTCGCTCACCGGCCAGGGCCTGGTGCTCGACACCTTCCAGATCCAGGACATCACCGACGACGGCACCTACCTCGCCGACCTCGGCCGCCCCGAGGCGGCCCGGGTCGGGCAGACCGCCGCGATCGCCGAGGCCAACGCCCGTCAGGCCGCCGAGCAGGCCCGGCTCGCCGCCGAGCAGGAGATCGCGATCGCCAACCGGCAGCTCGCCCTCAAGCAGGCCGAGATCAAGGCCGAGACCGACGCCGCCGCGGCCCAGGCCGCCTCGGCCGGCCCGCTGGCCCAGGCCGACCGCGACCAGGCCGTCCTCGCCGAGCAGGAGAAGGTCGCGGTCCGCAAGGCCGCTCTCACCGAGCGTCAGCTCGACACCGAGGTGCGCCGCCCGGCCGACGCCGAGGCCTACCGGGTCGAGAAGGAGGCCCAGGCCGCCCGCGCCGCGGCGATCGCCGAGGCCGAGGCCCGCAAGGCCGCCGCCATCGCCGCCGCCGAGGCCGACGCCGAGAAGGCCCGGCTCACCGGTGAGGCCGAGAAGGCCCGCCGCACCGCGCTCGCCGACGCCGAGGCGATCGAGGGTGAGCGCCGCGGTGCCGCCGAGAAGGCCCGCCGGACCGCCGAGGCCGACGCCGTCCGCGCCGAGGGTGAGGCCCAGGCCTCCGCGATCCTCGCGACCGGCCAGGCCGAGGCCGAGGCGATGAACAAGAGGGCGGCTGCCTACGCGGCATACAACGAGGCGGCCGTGCTCGAGATGCTCGTCAGGGTGCTGCCGCAGGTCGCTCGCGAGCTCGCCGCCCCGATGGCCGGCATCGACCAGCTCACCGTCATCTCCACCGACGGCGCCGGCGCACTGCCGAAGCAGGTCACCGACAACCTCGCCCAGACGATGGCCATGGTGAAGTCGGCGACCGGCGTCGACATCCAGGACATCGTCAAGCGGTATGCCGCCAACGGCCTCGGCTCTGGTGCCATCGGCACCGGGTCGACCGGCAGCACGGGTGGCACCGGCTCGACTGCGCAGTAGCGCTGAGCCGGGCTGCCCGGCCTGGCCGGCACCGAACTGTGGTGCGCCGTCGCCCTCGTGGCGGCGGCGCACCATTGCGCTGTCAGGGCTGACGCAGCTCAGGTGACCCGGGCGGTGATCGCGGCCACCGCCCGGCGGATCCGCTCGACCAGCGCCTCGACCTGCTCGTCGGAGACCGTGTCGCTCGGATAGGTCACCGCCACGGCGGCGATCGGATGCCCGCCGTGATCGAGCACCGGCAGGGCAACGGACGCGAGGCCGGTAGAGATGCTGCCGTCCTCGGCGGCATACCCGCGAGTGCGGACGGCGACCAGCTCGCGGCGCAAAGCGGTGAGCGTGGCCGGGCCGCGGCCCTCGCGCTGCACGAGCAGCTCGGCCCGGGGATAGAGCGCGCGGACCTGCGCGGCCGGCAGCGCGGAGAGCATCGCGAGGCCGCTCGCGGTGAGCGAGGCGGGCAGCCGCACGCCGACGTCGGTGACCAGCCGGGGTCGGCCGGCGGCCCGCTCCTCGACGACGTAGAGGACGTCCCGGCCGTGCATGACCGCTAGGTGCGCGTTGTGGGTCGTCTGGTCGACGAGCCGCGCGAGCACCGGCGCGGCCTCGCGCTGCAGTGGGCCCTGTCGTTGATAGGCCGAGCCCAGCTCGTATGCCGCGGCGCCGAGCCCGAACCGGCCGGACTCACGCAGGTGGCTGACGAAGCCGCGGTCGGCGAGGGTGGCGAGGATCCGGTAGGCGCTGGAGCGCGGGATGCCGACCGAGCGGGCGATCCGGGCGGCCGGCAGGGGCTCGAGGTGGCGGGCCAGCAGACGCAGGATGTCGAGGGCGTGCCCGACGGCGGGGTTGTGGTCCACGGCGTCAGTGTGCCTCCCGCGGGTCCGGCTGTCTCAGATCTGGGACGGAAAGCGTCAGGTGGCGGCTGCCCCGGGCGGCGTCGTGACGGTGCAATGGCTCCGTGACATCGGAGGCTGAGGCGTCAGTGCTGATCGGTGAGCGTCCGCTGACCGTCGACGAGGTGGTGGCGGTCGCCCGCGCCGGCGCGAGAGTGCGCGTCTCGGACAGCGCGTGGGAGCGGGTGGCGGCCAGTCGCGCGGTCGTCGAGGGCTTGGCCGACGACGTTGCGCCGCATTACGGCGTGTCCACCGGCTTCGGGGCCCTCGCGAACCGGCACATCCCGGTCGCCTCCCGAGCCCAGCTGCAGCGCTCGCTCATCCGGTCGCATGCGGCCGGCTCCGGCCCGGAGGTCGAGCGCGAGGTCGTGCGGGCGCTCATGCTGTTGCGCTTGCAGACCCTCGCGACCGGACGCACCGGGGTGCGCCCCGCAGTCGTCCGCACGTATGCCGCGCTGCTCGATGCCGGGATCACGCCGGTCGTGCACGAATACGGCTCGCTCGGCTGCTCGGGCGACCTCGCGCCGTTGGCCCACTGCGCGCTCGCCGCGATGGGTGAAGGGCCGGTCCGGCTCGCCGACGGCACGCTCGTCGACGCAGCGACTGCGCTGCGGGACAACGGGATCGAGCCGATCGAGCTGCGCGAGAAGGAGGGGCTGGCCCTCATCAACGGCACCGACGGGATGCTGGGCATGCTGTGCCTGGCGATCGCCGACCTCCGCGCGCTGCTCAAGGTCGCCGACGTCACGGCGGCGATGAGCGTCGAGGGCCTGCTCGGCACCGACCACGTCTTCGCGGCCGACCTGCACGAGCTGCGACCCCAGCCGGGGCAGGCGCTGTCGGCAGCGAATCTGCGAAACCTCATGCGGGACAGCGAGATCCGCGCGTCGCACGACACGGAGGACTGCCCTCGGGTGCAGGACGCCTACTCGCTGCGCTGCGCCCCCCAGGTGCACGGCGGCGCGCGGGACACGGTCGAGCACGCGGCGCGGGTCGCGGCATACGAGCTGGCGTCGGCGATCGACAACCCCGTGGTGACGCGCGACGGTCGGGTGGAGAGCAACGGCAACTTCCACGGCGCCCCGATCGCCTACGTGCTCGACTTCCTTGCCATCGTGGCTGCCGACGTGGCGAGCATGAGCGAGCGGCGCACCGACCGCTTCCTGGACCGGGCGCGCAACGCCGGCCTGCCGCCCTTCCTCGCCGCCGACCCCGGCGTCGACAGCGGGCAGATGATCGCGCAATACACCCAGGCGGCGATCGTCTCCGAGCTCAAGCGGCTCGCCGCGCCGGCGAGCGTCGACTCGATCCCGAGCTCGGCGATGCAGGAGGACCACGTGTCGATGGGCTGGTCGGCCGCCCGCAAGCTGCGGCGCAGCGTCGACGGACTGACCCGGGTGCTCGCGGTCGAGCTGCTCACTGCGGCGCGGGGCTTGGACCTGCGAGCGCCGCTGCGGCCGGCACCGGCCACCGGAGCCGTGGTCACGGCGCTGCGCGAGCAGGTGGCCGGCGTCGGCCCGGATCGCTTCCTTGCCCCGGAGATCGAGCACGCAGTGCAGCTCGTCGGCTCCGGACGGGCGCTCGCGGCGGCCGAGCAGGTCACCGGGCCGCTGCGCTGAGCTCGCGCGGGCCGCGTCGGTCAGGGCAGGGCGCGCCGGACGTCGGTGTGGGTGAAGTCGTCGCCCTGGTAGAGCAGCGGCTCACCCGAGTCGACGGCGAGGGCGTAGGAGAAGCAGTCGCCGAGGTTGAGCCGGGCGGGGTGGCCGGAGCGGCGGCCGTAGTCGCGGAAGGCCTCGCGGGCCAGCCGGGCCTGCCGCTCGGTGAACGGGGCGATCGCGATCGGGTAGCGATCGATGAGGCGGTCCAGCCGCCGCGAGGCCGCTGGGTCACCCCGGCCGTCGATGACCATCACGGTCTCCACGAAGGTCGCCGCTGACACGCGTGGCCGTGCGGCGTCGTGCAATGCACCGCTGTAGCGCTCGGCATCGGCCTCGCCGAGGACGATGGCGACCAGGGCCGAGCTGTCGACGATCATCGGGGCAGTCCGTCCTCGTCGTACATCTCCTCCATGAACCGGCGGGTCCACTCCCGGTCCTCGTCGGTGACCGTGCCACGTCCCTCCTCGATGAGCTCCCTGGTGAGCCGCACGCGCCGCTCCCGCTCCCGATCCCTCTGCACGTCGGCGATGAGCGCCTCGAGGGCCTGCTCGAGCGCGCTGACCTGGCTCTGTCCGGTGAGCTCGGCCGCCTGCTTGGCCAGGCGGCATACCCGCTCGTTCTTGATGTTCAGCGCCATGAGCGCCAGGTTACACCCGCGGCACCCGTCTGGTACACCTCATCGACCTCACGGCACCGGCATCCCCCGGGCGGTGAGCACGCCGCGCAGCCGATCGGGGTAGTTGGTGATGATCCCGTCGACCCCGAGGTCGATGAGCGCATCCATCGTCTGCGGGTCGTCGACCGTCCACGGCACGACCTGCAGCCCGAGCGCGTGCGCGTCGCGCACCATCGCCTCGTCGCAGTAGAAGCGGAACCCGTTGTCGCGCACCGTGCCTCGCGCCGGCACGGCATACGAAGGAGCGAGGATCGTCACGCCGGGCACGCGGGCCGCGGCCTTGGCAGCGCTGCCCCCGACGTCGTCGACATCGACGCCGCCCGTCCACGGCGACGGCCCCGCCTCGCCGAAGCCGAGGTTGGCGAAGCTCGTCAGCGCGACGAGCGGCATCGCCGGCTCCCTCTGGTGCATCAGCGCGAGCGCACCCCAGTCGAAGGACTGCACCATGACCCGCCGCTGCATGCCGGCCGCGACGATCTCCTCGTGCAGTCGGGCGACGACGAGCTCGCGCCCAAAGGTGTCCTCGCTCGTCGGGTCGAGCTTGGTCTCGATGTCGAAGCGCACCCGGTCGGCGCCGGCCGCCCTGACCAGCTCGAAGACCTCGCGCAGCTCGGGGATCCGCGCCCGGGTCGCGACGACCTGCTCGGGGAAGGACGGGTGCTTGCGATAGCCGCAGTCGAGCGTCTGCAGCTGGGCCAGAGTGAGGTCGCGGACCAGCCGGCCGACGTAGGGGAAGGCCGGATCGCCGGGCGTCGCCGGCGCGGTGTCGCGGCACTTCACCTCGTCGACGGCGTGGTCGTGGATGACGACGACCTTGCCGTCCTTGGTGAGGTGGGTGTCCAGCTCGAGGGTCGTGACACCGAGTGCGAGCGCGGCGCGGAAGGCCTCGAGGGTGTTCTCGGTCGTGAGGCCGGCGCCGCCACGATGCGCCTGCAGGTCGAACGATGCCGGGTTGGTGCGACTGCGCGAGGGCGTCGCCCCGCCATCCGGTATGCCGCCCGCCGGGCTCGCGCACGCCGCGAGAAGTCCCAGCGCGGTGGCGATCGCGAGCGCCGTCCGGCTGCGCCGGAGCCGGCGCCGGTGACTGGTCCGCATCCTCGAACGGTAGTCGGCGGACCCCCGCTCCGCTGGGCTGAGCGATCGCCCGTCGGCCCTCAGCGCGGACGCATGTCCCAGATCCGGGACAAGCCGATGCACGCAGGACTGGCCCGGGGGCCGTCGGCTCGGTGCAATGGGGGGAAGAGCGCGCGGCATACCGGATGCGGTTGCCGGCGGCCCGCACCGACGATGGAGAGGCCCTCATGGACGGCGCACGACCGGTCCGCGCCCCGCGCGGCACCACTCTTTCCGCGCGGCAGTGGTCGACCGAGGCCCCGCTGCGGATGCTCATGAACAACCTCGACCCCGACGTCGCCGAGCGACCCGACGACCTCGTCGTCTACGGCGGCACCGGCCGCGCGGCTCGCGACTGGCGCTCCTTCGACGCGATGGTGCGCACGCTGCGGACGCTGGGCCCCGACGAGACGATGCTCGTGCAGTCCGGTCGGCCGGTGGGGGTGTTCCGCACCCACGAGTGGGCACCGCGGGTGCTCATCGCCAATTCCAATCTCGTCCCGGACTGGGCCACCTGGCCCGAGTTCCGGCGCCTCGAGCACCTCGGCCTCACGATGTACGGCCAGATGACCGCCGGCTCGTGGATCTACATCGGCACCCAGGGCATCG
>DAOTIG010000091.1:0-14268 GCA_035448065.1 Dermatophilaceae bacterium | reverse complement strand
GGCGGGACCGCACGGCATACCTCACGCTGCGTGACCCGGACGTCGACATGTCGCTGTCGGTCACGATCTCGACCAACGCGCTCAACGCGATGGGTCAGCCGCTCGTCGAAGGCGCTCGGGTCGTCGTGCAGGCCAAGCCCGCCTTCTGGCCGCGGCGCGGCACCCTCGTCCTCGACGGCCGGCAGATCCGACCGGTCGGCGTCGGCGACCTGCTCGCCCGCATCGAGATCCTCAAGGCGCGGCTCGCCGCCGAGGGACTCTTCGACCCGGGTCGCAAGCGTCGCCTCCCCTTCGTCCCCACCTGCGTGGGCCTCGTCACAGGGCGCGAGAGCGCCGCCGAGCGTGACGTCGTCGAGAATGCCCAACGCCGTTGGCCCGCAGTGCGATTCGCGATCCGCCAGGTCGCCGTGCAAGGACCCACAGCGGTCACCGAGGTGGTCGCCGCCCTCGCCGAGCTGGACGCCGATCCAGGCATCGACGTCATCGTCATCGCGCGCGGCGGCGGGGCGGTCGAGGAGCTGCTGCCCTTCAGCAACGAGACCCTGCTGCGCGCCGTCGCCGCCGCCCGCACCCCCGTCGTCTCCGCGATCGGCCACGAGGTCGACACGCCGTTGCTCGACTTCGTCGCCGACGTGCGCGCCTCCACCCCCACCGACGCCGGCAAGCGGGTCGTCCCCGACGCCACCGCCGAGCGCGAGCGCATCACCTCGTATGCCGCCCGGGCGCGGCATACCGTCCGGCACCGGCTCGACCTCGAGCGGCGCCACCTCGTCGCCACCCGCAGCCGGGCCGTCCTCACCGACCCGCTCGCCTGGCTGGCCCCGCACCGGGCCCAGCTCGACCACCTGCACGCCCGTGGCCGCGAGCGACTCATCACCCGACTCGACCGCGAGTCCGACCGGGTGGCAGGGCTATTGGCGCACGGGCGCGCGGTCGCCCCGCAAGCAACGCTCGATCGCGGCTATGCGATCGTCAGCCATGCCGACGGGCAGGTCGTGCGGGACCGGGCCGAGGTCGAGCCCGACGAGCTGTTGCGGGTGCGGGTCGCGACGGGCGACTTCGGGGTGCGAGTCGTCGGCGCCGAGACGGCCGCAGGTCAGCCGCGGGCCGCCCGGCGGGCCCGCAGGTTGAGCGCGAACCCGGTCGAGACGATGAGCACCCCGAGCAGGGTCACCGCTCCAACAACCGGGTCGGGCAGGAAGTAGCCGAGCCACAGCACACTGACCCCGAGCGGTCCGAGCCGGTCACGCGTCGCCGCGGGAGCGGCACCGAGGCGGACCCGCTCGCGCTCGCGGACCGCCGACCAGAACATCACGAGCGTGACCATCGCGAGCACCACGGCAAGCACCTGCTGCACCGGCACCGGCAGCCCCTCGGGCCGCGGCGCAGCGAAGGCCAGACCGCCCGCGACCAGGGCGATCACTGCGGTGAGCACCGGCAGCACGAGCGAGGGCAGCGGTCCCGGCGCCGGGGCGTCACCTGCAGGCCCGGCGGCAGCCGACCCGCGCGAGTCGGACCGGGTCGTCGGTGGCCGCCGCGAGACCGAGCGGCCCCCGGGCCGTTGCGACCCACTGGTCGCCTGGCCCTGCCGGCGCTTGGCTGATCCGCTGCTCACTCCGCCGAGGATAGCCACCCCTAGAGTGGCGGCATGGCCGCACCCGACCAGATCCCCACCGCCGTGCCCGAGGACATCGCCGGGCTGACCTACGAGCAGGCCCGCGACGAGCTCATCGCCATCGTCGCCAAGCTCGAGGGCGGCCAGCTGCCGCTCGAGGACAGCATGCGACTCTGGGACCGCGGCGAGGCCCTGGCCGCCCACTGCTCCGCCTGGCTCGACGGCGCCCAGGCCAGGATCGCCGACGCCGGGGTCGTGGCCCGCGTCCCGGACGATGCCGACGGCCCGACCGAGTGAGCCAGAGCGGCGCCGACCGGCTCAGCGCGCGGCGGGGGCGGGTGCCAGCCGCTCGATGAAGGCGGTGCCCAGCTCGACCGGGCCGGACACCAGGACGACCGTCGTCAGCCCGGTCGCGCGGTCGGTGGCCGCCAGCGAGTGCTGGCCCCTGTCGTCGTCGCGGCGCTCCCAGGTGCGGTTGCCGGCGACGACCGGCTGACCGACCGGGCCGGACACGAGCACGGCCTCCTGCCAGCTTGGCCCCACGGAGACCGCCTGCCGGATCCCGACCCACGTCCCGTCCGGCGTGGTCCAGCCGGCCTGCCAGGTCGGCAGGCCGTCGATCGCGGCATACCGGGCGCTGGTGGCTCGCCATCCGTCGGGCAATCCCTGCGGATAGGCGAACGGGGTCTTGCTCTCCTTGACGGCGTAGGAGACGACCGAGAGCGCGTCGACCGGCGGCTGCTCGACCGCTGACAGGCGCGGCACGAGCATGACCAGTCCGGCGACCATGACGAGGATGACGAGCAGGGAGCGAGCCATGTTGGCGGCCGAGCCGGCGGCATACCGGCTCGGCGGGGAGGCCTGCACCGGCAGTCCCCCGCGCTCGGCCCGCGGACCAGGCGTCGTCTCGCTCACCGGATCATCCTAGGCTGGAGTGGCCCCACCCCCGCCCCCGCCCCCGCCCAGGAGTCGCCGTGAGCACTGCTGCCCGCACCACGCTGGTCGTCGGCGAGGCCCTCATCGACGCCGTCGACACCGGCTCCGACGTCATCGCCGAGCACGTCGGCGGCAGCCCGGCCAACGTCGCCTTCGGCCTCGGCGCTCTCGACCACGACGTCGCCCTGCTGAGCTGGTTCGGCCAGGACCCCCGTGGCGAGCGGATCGCCGCCACCTGCGCCCGCCATGGTGTGCGCATCGCCCCTGGCAGCGACGGCGCGGATCACACCTCCGTCGCCCACGCCACCATCGACGCGCGCGGCCAGGCGACCTACCACTTCGACCTCACCTGGCAGCTGCCGCGCCTGGCCGACCTGGGCCGATACGGACACGTGCACACCGGCAGCATCGCCGCCACCCTCGAGCCCGGGGGCAGCCAGGTGCTCGACCTGATCCGCACGGTCGCCCAGCGGGCGACGGTGTCCTACGACCCCAACATCCGGCCCACCCTGATGGGCTCGCCGGACCAGGTGCGCGAGCGGATCGAGGCGATCGTCGCGCTCTCCGACGTCGTCAAGGCCAGCGACGAGGATCTGCACTGGCTCTACCCCGGCGAGTTCGTGCCCGACGTGCTGCGGCACTGGATGGGGCTGGGTCCGAGCCTCACCGTCGTCACGCGGGGCGCCGAGGGTGCCGTGTATGCCGTCCGCTCGGCCGGCGCAGCGCAGGTCACCACCGTGCCGGCCCGCGCCGGCGCCGTCGTCGACACGGTCGGCGCGGGCGACTCGTTCATGGCCGGGCTGGTGTCCGGGCTGCTCGACGCCGGGCTGCTCGGCGATTCCGGCCCGAGCCGGATCGGGTCTGACGGACCGGAGGGACCACGCGCGCGCCAGCGGCTCGCCGTCGCCGACATCGACGATGTCCAGCCGGCGGTCGAGCGGGCCATCCGGACCTCTGGTGCCACGGTCGCCCGGGCCGGCGCCTACGCGCCGGGGCGCTCCGAGATCGGCAGCTGAGCCCCGTCCGACACGCACGGGGGGATGGGCAGCTGCACGTCGCCCGCGTCGGGAGCCGCGCGGCATACCTGAGCCTGGCCCGGGCGCGGCGGCTGCATAGGATGGGACGGCACGCGGGCCCAGGCGCGATGCGCCGGACCAGCCACGTGCCGAGCACCGCACCGACGCACCCGAGGAGCCACCGATGGCCGACTTCGCATTCGAGCAGCTGCTTCCCGGAGCCGGGGGCAACGGGGCCGAGGAGACTCCGTGGCGACTGCTCACCACCGAGGGCGTGACGGTCGTCGAGGGCGAGGGCGCGCTCGCCGGCCGTCGATTCCTGCAGGTCGCCCCCGAGGCGCTGCGACTGCTCACCGAGACCGCGATGCACGACATCGCCCACTACCTGCGGCCGGGTCATCTGGGCCAGCTGCAGCGGATCCTCGCCGACGACGAGGCGAGCAACAACGACAAGTTCGTCGCGCTCGACCTGCTCAAGAACGCGAACATCGCGGCCGGTGGCGTGCTGCCGATGTGCCAGGACACCGGCACCGCGATCGTCGTCGGCAAGCGCGGCCAGCAGGTGCTCACCGACGGCGACGACGAGCGCGCGCTGAGCCAGGGGGTCTACGACGCCTACACGCGGCTCAACCTGCGCTACAGCCAGATGGCGCCGGTGACGATGTGGGACGAGCGCAACACCGGCTCCAACCTCCCGGCCCAGATCGAGCTCTACTCCGACACCGAGCCTGGGCACGAGACGGCATACACGTTCCTGTTCATGGCCAAGGGTGGCGGCAGCGCCAACAAGTCCTACCTCTTCCAGGAGACCAAGGCGATCCTCAACCCGGCGGCGATGACCCGCTTCCTCGACGAGAAGCTCCGGGGCCTCGGCACCGCCGCGTGCCCGCCCTACCACCTGGCCATCGTCATCGGCGGCACCAGTGCCGAGTTCGCCCTCAAGACGGCCAAGTACGCGTCGGCGAAGTACCTCGACCACCTGCCCACGTCGGGGTGCGCCGCCACCGGCCACGGCTTCCGCGACCTGGAGCTCGAGCAGGAGGTGCTCGAGCTGACCCGGCAGTTCGGGATCGGCGCGCAGTTCGGGGGCAAGTACTTCTGCCACGACGTGCGGGTGATCCGGCTCCCGCGGCACGGCGCATCGCTGCCGGTGGCCATCGCCGTGTCGTGCTCGGCCGATCGGCAATGCCTGGGCAAGATCACTCCCGAGGGCGTCTTCATCGAGCAGCTGGAGACCGATCCGGCGCGCTTCCTGCCCGACCCCACCCACGAACAGCTCGGCGCCCCAACGGATTCCGCGGATGCGTCTGACGACGTGGTGCGGATCGACCTGACCCGCCCGATGGACGAGATCCGGGCCGAGCTGACCAAGCACCCGGTCAAGACGCGGCTCTCACTCACCGGCACGCTCGTCGTCGCCCGCGACATCGCGCACGCGAAGATCAAGGAGCGCCTCGACTCCGGCGAGGAGATGCCGGCATACCTCAAGGACCACCCGGTCTACTACGCCGGACCGGCCAAGACACCGGAGGGTATGCCGTCGGGCAGCTTCGGGCCGACGACCGCCGGGCGGATGGACTCCTACGTCGATCAGTTCCAGGCCGCCGGCGGCTCGATGGTCATGCTGGCCAAGGGGAACCGCAGCCAGCAGGTCACCGATGCGTGCGCGAAGCACGGCGGCTTCTACCTCGGCTCGATCGGCGGCCCGGCTGCGCGGCTGGCGCAGGACTGCATCAAGAGCGTCGAGGTGCTCGAGTATCCCGAGCTGGGGATGGAGGCGGTCTGGAAGATCGAGGTCGAGGACTTCCCCGCCTTCATCGTCGTCGACGACAAGGGCAACGACTTCTTCGCGTCGGTGAGCAAGCCGGTGGCGTTGACCATCGGCACTCGCCCGGGGCTGTGAGCCGGTGAACCGGCTGCGGCCCCAGCCCGGGACGCGTCCGACAACGCCCACCCAGGCGTGGTCGGTGCTCGCGGCCGGGAACGCCCGGTTCATGGCAGGGGAACGCCATCACCCCAACCAGGACGTCCAGTTCCGGGCCAAGCTGGCCGGCAAGCAGCAGCCGTTCGCCCTGTTCTTCGGCTGTGCGGACAGCCGGGTGGCCGCCGAGATCATCTTCGACCAGGGGCTCGGCGATCTCTTCGTCGTGCGCACGGCCGGCCACGTCGTCGACATCGCGGTGCTCGGCTCGATGGAGTTCGGGGTGGATGTCCTGGGGATCCCGCTCATCGTCGTGCTCGGGCACGACTCCTGTGGCGCGGTGCGCGCCGGCAAGGCTGCGGTCGAGGACGGTGAGATGCCGTCTGGGTACGTCCGCGACATCGTCGAGCGGGTCACCCCGAGCGTGCTGGCGGCCCGTCGGGCTGGTCACACGTCGACCGACCACATCGAGGCCGAACACGTGCGCCAGACCGCGGCGCTGCTCGCCGAGCGCTCGCGCACGATCGCCGAGGCCATCGACACCGGGAGCCTCGGCATCGTCGGCGCGACCTACGACCTGCGGGTGGGTCAGGCACGAGTCGTGACCGCGATCGGCGTCAAGGCCGAGATCGACTGGGCTCCCCACAGCCCCCCCAGCGCGTAAACCGGGGTCCCACACGTCGACCGTGGCTCGGGACGAGCGCCGACCACCACGTCATGCTGCCCTCCGCTGCCCACGATCCCCCGGCCGCCGCCAGCTCGGCGGCCAGGATGGGTTGGTCCTGCGGATATCGGTTGCTCCACACTGCGCCAATTCGTGACGCAACCTGGGTTGCTCCACACTGCGCGATTTCGTGACGCAACCTGGGTTGCTTCAGACCTCGCCATTCGGTGGTGCAACCACGGTTGCCCCGGGATGTGCGCTCGTCTGACGCAATCGTGGTTGCGTCAGGATCTGGGCCGGCGGGGAGCATCCGATAGCTGCGCGCCCCCCATGGCTGCTGCCCCCGCCACCGAGTGGCGCTCAGAGCGCCAGGCGCTCGCGGACGACCTCGGCCAACCGATCGGCGATCTCACGCGCCTGCGCATCCCCCGCCGCCTCGACCATCACCCGGACGAGCGGCTCGGTGCCCGACTTGCGCAGCAGCACCCGCCCCGATGCCCCGAGCTCGGCGCTCGCGGCGGCCACCGCCGCCTGCAGCTCGGGGTCGCTGTCGGCGCGGTCCTTGTCGACGCCCTTGACGTTGACGAGCACCTGCGGCAGCCGGGTCATCACCGTCGCGAGGTCGCGCAGCGACCGCCCGGTCTCAGCCAGCCGCGCGGCGAGCATCAATCCGGTCAACACGCCGTCACCGGTCGTGCCGTGGTCGAGGAAGATGACATGCCCGCTCTGCTCGCCGCCGAGGTTGAAGCCGCCGGCCCGCATCTCCTCGAGGACATAGCGGTCACCGACGCCGGTCTGGCGCACCTCGATTCCCTCGCGCGACATCGCCTGCAGGAACCCGAGATTGCTCATCACCGTCGCGACGACGGTGTCCTCCGCGAGCGCGCCATGCTCCTTGAGCGCGAGGGCAAGGATCGCCATGATCTGGTCGCCGTCGATGATCTCGCCATGAGCGTCGACGGCGAGGCAGCGGTCGGCATCGCCGTCATGAGCGATCCCGAGACGCGCGCCGTTCTCGACGACCGCCCGCTGCAGCCGCGCCAGATGAGTGGAGCCGTAGCCGTCGTTGATGTTGAGTCCGTCGGGATTGGCCCCGATGACGGTGACGTAGGCACCCGCCTCGCGGAAGGCCCACGGCGAGACGGTCGAGGCCGCACCGTGCGCGGCGTCGACGACGACGTGCATCCCGTCCAGCCGGTTCGGCAGGACCGACAGCAGATGACGCACATACCGAGCGGCCCCGTCGTCGAGCCGGCGGACCCGACCGACACCGGCGCCGGTGGGCCGGTCCCACGGCTCGCGCATCCGGGCCTCGATCTGGTCCTCGACGGCATCGGGGAGCTTGACCCCGCCCCGGGCGAAGAACTTGATCCCGTTGTCGGTCGCGGGGTTGTGCGATGCCGAGAGCATCACCCCGAGGTCGGCGCCGAGGTCTGCGGTGAGGAACGCCAGCGCCGGCGTGGGCAGCATCCCTGCGGTGAGCACGTCGACCCCGGCCGAGGCCAGTCCGGCCGTCACGGCCGCGCCGAGGAACTCGCCCGAGGCGCGCCCATCGGTGCCGACCACTGCCAACGGGCGCCGACCCTCGGCCGGCTCCTGCTCGCGCAGCACATGGGCTGCCGCGACCGACAGGTCCAGCGCCACTTCGGCGGTCACATCTCGATTGGCCAGCCCACGCACACCGTCGGTGCCGAAGAGTCGTCCCATTCCCGTCCTTCCTCAATCGCCCGTCGACGGGCGCGCGGGCACCGACCACGCGGCATACCGCTCCACCTGGCATGACGCGCGCGAGGCGGCCCGGGTTGCCCCGAGCCGCCCCGATGCGACGCTCATCTGCAGCGTCAGATCACCGCTTGGAGTACTGCGGCGCCTTGCGCGCCTTCTTGAGACCGGCCTTCTTGCGCTCCGGAACGCGCGCGTCCCGGGTGAGGAAGCCGGCCTTCTTCAGCGACGGACGGTTGAGCTCCTCGTCGACCCCGTTGAGGGCGCGGGCCACGCCGAGGCGCACCGCACCGGCCTGACCCGAGGGGCCACCACCGTGCACGCGGACCAGGACGTCGTAGGCACCGTCGAGCTCGAGCACCTTGAGCGGCTCGTTGACGAGCTGCTGGTGCACCTTGTTCGGGAAGTAGGAGTCGAGCGTGCGACCGTTGACGGTCCACTCACCCGTGCCGGGCACGATCCGCACCCGAGCGATGGCCTGCTTGCGCCGGCCGGTCGCCGCACCCGGCGCGGAAGCCGACGGCTTGCGGGCCGGGGTGCCGGCCGCCGGGGCCGAGCTGGACTCCGAGGTCCACTCGGACAGTGCCGGCTCGTCGGTGTCGAGCTCGGTGTCGAGGTCGTTGGTCATGTCGGACATCACTGAGCCACCTGCGTGATCGTGAACGGAACGGGCTTCTGGGCCGCGTGCGGGTGCGCGTCGCCCACGTAGACCTTGAGCTTGGACAACTGCTGGCGAGCCAGCGAGTTCTTCGGGAGCATCCCGCGGACGGCCTTCTCGATGGCCTTGCGGGGGTCCTTCTCGAGCAGCTCGGCGTAGGTGACGCTCGACAGGCCGCCCGGGTAGCCCGAGTGCCGGTAAGCGCGCTTCTGCTGCAGCTTGGCGCCGGTGAGGGCGACCTTGTCGGCGTTGATGATGATGACGAAGTCGCCGGTGTCGACGTGCGGCGCGAAGGTCGGCTTGTGCTTGCCACGCAGCAGCACGGCGGTGTGGCTGGCCAGCCGGCCGAGCACGACGTCCGTCGCGTCGATGACGTGCCAGGCGCGGGTGACCTCGCCCGGCTTGGGGGTGTAGGTGCGCATGATCGGGTGCTTCCGTCCTGCTTGCGGTCTGGATCGGTGGGTCTCGGTGCGGTATGCCGCGCAGCCGGCACCCGCTCGAAACTATCCAGCGGGGCACCTGGCCCTCGCGGGCACCACAGTCGTCCAGTCTACGAGCACGACGAAGGCCCACCCAAATCGGCCGGGAATGCCGCCTGACCTGCGGCGATCTCGCGCGAGGGCGGCATTCACAGATCTTGTGCAACTGAACTATGCACGACTATTCTGCACGCATGCCCAGCGCCACCCCGCCCGACGACGTCGTGCGACTCGACGCGACGCGCGTCAAGACCCTCGCCCACCCACTGCGCTCGCGGCTGCTGTCCGAGCTGCGGCGCGGCGGCCCGGCCACCGCGACGACCCTGGCCACCGCCCTGCAGACCAACACCGGCGCGACCTCCTACCACCTGCGCCGCCTGGCCGCCGTCGGCCTCGTGCGCGACACCGGCGAGGGCACCGGCAAGCAACGGCTGTGGGCTGCCGCCACCGACTACACCCAGTGGGACCCCTCCGACTTCGCCGGCGACGAGGACGCCGAGACCGCACTCAACTGGCTGGTCCGCGACTACCTGCGGCACTTCGACACCCGCTTCGAGCGCTGGCTCGACGTCGAGGCGCACTGGCCGGCACCGTGGCGCGACGCGCTCGGCATGAGCGACGACGCGGTTCTCGTCACCGCCGAGCAAGCGGCGGCGATGAGCGCCGAGCTGGCCGAGGTCGTCACCCGCTATCGCCGTGTGGGACAAGGGAATCCGCAGGCCCGGCGGGTCGCCGTCTACGTCACGACCTATCCCATCGACCTCGACCGCCCGCCCCTGGCCGGCCGTCGATGATCGCTGGCGACGGCCAACCGACGCTCGATCCGGGCACCGCCGAACGCCGCTTCCTCCTGCTCACCGTGACCCGCTGGCTGCCGGTCGGGCTCGTCGTGGGCATGCTCGAGCTGCCGACCAGCGGCCTCGCCGACGCGTTCGGCCGCCGTCCCCTCCTGCTCCTCGCGGGCATCGTCACCATCGGCACGGCGCTGCTCTACCTGCGCGCCGACTCCTTCGCCGGCTTCGCGCTCGCCGCGGCCTGCTTGGGCATCTACCGCGCCCTCGACTCCGGTCCCCTCGAAGCGTGGTTCGTCGACATCGTCCACGCCACCGACCCCGACGCCGACGTCTCCCGCTCGCTGTCGCGGCAGGGCACGACGCTGGGCTGTCGATCGCGGTCGGCTCGCTGGCCGGTGGTGCGCTCGTGGCTTGGCACCCCGTCCGCTCCTACAGCACCCTCGCCCTTCCCGTCGCCGGGTATGCCGCCCTCGGCGTGCTGCATCTCGTCCTCACGGCGGTCCTCATGACCGAGCCGCGGCCGAACGAGACTGCCGCACAACGCCGTTCGCGTGCAGCGGCCTCAGTGCGCCAGACGCCGAGCGTCCTGCGCGACACCCTTCGGTTGGCGATCGACGACCCGGTGCTGCGCGGGCTGTTGCTCGTGGAGGTCGGCTGGATGTGCGCGATGACCGTCTTCGAGACCCTCATGCCGCTGCGTCTGGCCGAGCTGCTGGTCGTCGGCGGTCTGCTCAGTGTGCTCGGGGCGATCGGGTATGCCGCGGCGCTCCGAGTCGACACCGGCACCGGAGACGTGGCCTAGCGGACCCGGTCGACCCGCCCCTCGTCCCACACCGGCTCGGTCGACTCGACGACCCGGCCGTCGGCCCGGAAGACGAGGAAGCGGTCGAACCCCCGCGCGAACCACCGGTCGTGGGTCACCGCGACGACCGTGCCCTCGAAGGCGTCGAGCGCCGCCTCCAGCGACTCGGCCGACTCGAGGTCGAGGTTGTCGGTCGGCTCGTCGAGCAGCAGCATCGTCGCCCCGGACAGCTCGAGCAGCAGGATCTGGAAGCGCGCCTGCTGCCCGCCGGAGAGCGAGTCGAAGGTCTGCTCGGCGGCCTTCGCCAGGCCGTAGCGGTCCAGGACCTTGGCCGCCTCCTCGCGGCCGCGGCCCTCGCGCCGCTCGTCGCCGCGGTGCAGGATCTGGGCGAGCGTGCGCCCGACGAGCTCGGGGTGGTCGTGGGTCTGGGCGAACCAGCCCGGCCGCACGCGAGCGCCGAGCCGCGCCGTGCCGGTATGCCGCACCGGCGCCGGCCGGGTGTCGCCCACCGGTCGGTGCTCGACGTCGGGGTCGCTGCCGCCGGCCGCGAGCAGCCGCAGGAAGTGCGACTTGCCCGAGCCGTTCGAGCCGAGCACCGCGACCCGCTCGCCAAACCACAGCTCGGTGTCGAAGGGCCGCATGAGCACCGCATCGCCGTCCCCGGCGAGCAGCTCGAGGCGCTCGCAGACGACGGCCCGCTTGGCGGTCCGGCCGCCGGTGAGCCGCATCCGCAGCCGCTGGGGCACCGGCACCGCCTCGGGCGGGCCGGCCTCGACGAAGCGGCGCAGGCGGGTCTCGGCGGCCTGCAGCTTGGGTGCCATGTCCGAGTTGTAGGCCGCCTTCTGCCGGTACATGATCACCAGCGCCTTGAGCTTGGCGTGCTCCTCGTCCCACCGGCGGCGCAGCTCCTCGAGGCGCGCGTTGCGCTCCTCGCGCGCGGCGGCATACGTGGCGAAGGAGCCGGGATGCACCCAGATCGTGGCGCCCGCCTTGGTCGGCTCGAGCGTCGCGACCCGGGTGGCGACGCGCGCCATCAGCTCGCGGTCGTGGGAGACGAACAGCACGGTCTTCGGTGAGCTGACCAGCGCCTCCTCGAGCCAGCGCTTGGTCGGCACGTCGAGATAGTTGTCCGGCTCATCGAGCAGCAGCACCTCGTCGGGTCCTCGCAGCAGCGCCTCGAGGACGAGCCGCTTCTGCTCGCCGCCGGACAGCGTTGCGACACTGCGGTACTGGCAACGCTCGAACGGCACCGCGAGCGCCGCGACCGTGCAGGTGTCCCAGAGCGTCTCGTAGTCGTAGCCGCCGGCGTCACCCCAGTCGACGAGCGCCTGGGCGTAGGCGAGCTGGTCGCGCTCGGTGTCGTGCTCCATGATCGCGAGCTCGGTGCGGTCGATCTCGGCCGCCACGGCCCGGATCTTGTCCGGCGCGACCGAGACGAGCAGGTCGCGGATCGTCGTGTCGTCCCGGACCGACCCGACGAACTGGCGCATCACGCCCAGTCCCCCGCTGCGGGTCACCGCGCCGCCATGGGCCACCAGGTCGCCGCTGACGATCCGGCTCAAGGTGGTCTTGCCCGAGCCGTTCGGCCCGACCAGGGCCACCCGTGCCCCCTCACCGACCCGCAGGCTCACCTCGCGCAGCAGCGGCCGCCCGTCGGGGAGGTCGAAGCTCACCTGGTTGACGTCGACATGGCCCACGAGGGGCATCCTCCCGTATGCCGCGTGTCGCTCGCCCCTCGTTATCGCCGCGATGCGTAGGCTCCCGAGTCCTATGTCCCAGTCGGCCTTCGAGCGGATCTCGCCTGCCTTCCCGCAACGGGCTCCGTGGGGCACCTCCTCGGCGCTGCGGGCGTGGCAGCAGGATGCGCTCGCGGCATACATCGAGCGAGAGCCCCGCGACTTCCTCGCGGTGGCCACCCCCGGCGCCGGCAAGACGACCTTCGCGCTGCGGGTGGCGGCCGAGCTGCTGCACCGCCGGGTCGTGCGGCGGATCACGGTCGTCGCGCCGACCGAGCACCTCAAGGTGCAATGGGCCGAGGCCGCGCACAAGGTCGGCATCCAGCTCGACCCCGGCACCGGCCGGCACGGTCGGTCGCGCCACTTCGACGGCGTCGCCGTCACCTATGCCGGGGTCGCGGCGCGCATTCACATGCACGAGGCGCTCACCCGGGGCACCCCGACGCTCGTCATCCTTGACGAGATCCATCACGCCGGCGACTCGAGGTCGTGGGGCGACGCGATCGCGACCGCCTTCGAGCCCGCCGCCCGCCGGCTTGCCCTCACCGGCACGCCGTTCCGCTCCGACGAGAGCCCCATCCCCTTCGTCACCTACGAGCCAGGGCCCGGCGGCACCCGGGTCTCCCGGGCCGACCACACCTACGGCTATGCCGACGCGCTGCGCGACCACGTCGTGCGACCGGTCGTCTTCATGAACTACGGCGGCCCGATGCGCTGGCGCACCCGGGCCGGCGAGACGCTCGAGGCCTCGCTCGGAGCCGAGCTCACCAAGGACCTCACCGCCCAGGCGTGGCGGACCGCGCTGGACCCCAAGGGCGAGTGGATCCCGTCCGTGCTCACGGCCGCGGACCGGCGACTGACCGAGGTGCGGCGGCACCTGCCGAATGCCGGGGGTCTGGTTATCGCGACGAACCAGACGACCGCCCGCGCCTATGCGCGGATCCTCGAGTCGATCACCGGCCACCGGCCCGCGCTCGTGCTGTCCGACGACGCCGGGTCGAGTAGGCGGATCGAGGCCTTCGCCGAGTCGGACGACGCGGCCGACCGGTGGATGGTCGCGGTGCGGATGGTGTCCGAGGGGGTCGACGTTCCGCGGCTCGCGGTCGGGGTCTATGCGACCTCGACGCAGACCCCGCTCTTCTTCGCCCAGGCGGTCGGGCGCTTCGTGCGGGCGCGGCGGCGCGGCGAGATCGCCACGGTCTTTCTGCCGACGGTGCCGATGCTGCTCGCCCATGCGGCGAGTCTCGAGCGCTCCCGGGACCACGTCCTGGGCCGTCGAGCGGCGGGCGAGGAGCAGGACGTGTGGGCGGAGGCCGAGGCGCTGATCGCGCGGGCCAACGCTGCTGAACGGGCGGCGGACGACCTGCTCGGCGAGTTCGAGGCACTGGAGTCGCAGGCCCACTTCGACCACGTCCTCTTCGACGCGCAGGCCTACGGCATGCACGCGGCGCCCTCGTCGGCCGACGAGGCCGACTACCTCGGCCTGCCCGGGCTGCTCGAGCCGGAGCACATCGCGACGCTGCTGCAGGAGCGCCAGGCCCGGCAGGTCAAGCGGCATGCCCGCGCCGAGCGCCGTGAGCGACTCACCCCCGAGGAGAGCCTGCACCGCTCACTGGCCACCCAACGCAAGCAGCTCGCGACCCTCGTGGCCCAGGTCGCCCGGGTGCGCGGCATACCGCACAGTCACGTGCACGCCCAGCTGCGGCGGGAGTGCGGTGGCCCGCCGCTGCCGAAGGCGAGCACCGACGAGGTCGCGGCGCGGATCGCTCTCGCCCGGCGTTGGCTCAGCGTGGCACCCTAAGCACGCGCTGAGATCGCAGCGGACCGACCAAGACGACACCACCGCTGATAGCTCCGGAGGCTCCCGCGCATCCCCCGAAGAGGGGATTGGTGCTGGGTGAGACCTATGTGACCATTGAGACGTA
>DAOTIG010000090.1:0-14414 GCA_035448065.1 Dermatophilaceae bacterium | reverse complement strand
CCCGTGCTGCCGCCGTGAAAGGGCGGAGTCCTAGGCCGCTAGACGATGGGGACCTAAGTTCCTGCTTCGGCCCCTCGCCGACTGCGAGCCAGGCTCGGATCCGTTGAGGACCCGGCAAGCATAGGGGAGCGGGCGGGGGGCCGACAAATCGCTATCGTCAGCCCATGACCCGCCGCCAGCTGCCCCGATGGGACGAGCTGCGCGACCTCGTCCGGCTGCAGCGCCCCGAGCCCAACCCGACCCGCCGCCGGCTCGCGGCCGCGCACACCATCGAGGACCTGCGCCGCGCCGCCCGCCGACGGGTGCCCCGCGCGGTCTTCGACTACGTCGATGGCTCGGCCGAGACCGAGGCGAGCTATCGACGGGCGCGGGCGGCATACGAGACGCTCGAGCTGGTGCCCCAGGCGCTGCGCGACGTCAGCGCCCTGACCACGTCGACCGAGATCCTCGGCGCGCCGAGCGCGCTGCCGGTCGCCTTCGCGCCCACCGGCTTCACCCGGCTCATGCATCACGCGGGCGAGGCGGCGGTGGCGCGGGTCGCGCAGCGCCGCGGCATCCCGTATGCCGTCTCCACCCTCGGCACGCAGACCCCCGAGGCGCTGCGCGCCGCCGCACCCGACGCGCGACTGTGGTGGCAGCTCTACGTGTGGCGCGACCGCGCCGCCGGCGAGGAGCTCATGCTGCGCGCCGAGCAGGCCGGGTATGCCGCGCTCGTCCTCACCGTCGACGTGCCGGTCGCGGGGCGGCGGCTGCGCGACGTGCGCAACGGGCTCTCGATCCCACCCGCGCTCACCCCACGCACCGTCGCCGACATGGCGCGCCACCCGGCGTGGTGGGGCAACCTGCTCACCACCGAGCCGATCGACTTTGCGGCGCTCGCCGGGTGGGACGGCACGATCGGCGACAAGCTCAACGCCCTCTTCGACCCGACGATGACCCTCGCCGACCTCGAATGGATCCGGTCGGTGTGGCGAGGACCGTTGGTGGTCAAGGGAATCCAGACCGTCACCGACGCGCGAGCGGTGATCGACGCCGGCGCCGACGCGATCGTGCTGTCGAGCCACGGCGGGCGGCAGCTCGACCGCGCGCCCGTGCCGCTGCGGATCGTCAGCGAGGTGCGCGAGGCGCTCGGCCCGGACGCCGAGATCATCCTCGACACCGGCGTCATGTCCGGCACCGACGTCGTCGCGGCTCTCGCTCTCGGCGCGAGCAGCACCCTCGTCGGGCGGGCCTACCTCTACGGCCTGATGGCCGGGGGTGAGGCCGGCGTCGAGCGGGTCGTCGACATCCTCGACGGCGAGATCCGCCGGACCATGGCGCTCCTCGGTGCCGCCTCGGTCGCCGAGCTCGGCCCGCACCACGTGCGCCTCGCCTGATCGCACGGCCAGCCTGCAAAACCAGCGGGCAGCGGGCCTCAGTCGGCGCGGCGCCCGGCCCACTCGAGCACCCGCTCGACCGGCCAGGTCGTGACGATCCGGTCCAGCGGCACCCCGAGCCGGGCAGCTCGCTCGCACCCGTAGGCCTTCATGTCGAGCTGCCCGGGGGCGTGCGCGTCGGAGTCGATGGCGAAGAGGCACCCCGCCTCGAGCGCCAACCTGATCAGCTCATCCGGGGGATCGCACCGCTCCGGCCGCGAGTTGATCTCCACCGCAACGTCATTCGCCGCGCACTCGGCAAACACGACCTCGGCATCGAACTCCGACTGCGGCCGCGTTCCCCGCCCGCCCTCGACGAGCCGCCCCGTGCAGTGCCCCAGCACGTCGACCCGCGGGTCGCGGATCGCCGCCACCATCCGCCGGGTCATCGCCTCGCGCGGCATCCGCAGCTTCGAGTGCACCGACGCGGTGACCACGTCGAGGCGATCGAGCAGGGCCCGCTCCTGGTCGAGTGAGCCGTCTTCGAGGATGTCGACCTCGATCCCCCGCAACAACCGAAACCGCTCTCCCAGAGTTGAGTTGATCGCATCGACCACGCCGAGCTGCTGACGCAGTCGCTCCGCCGACAGCCCGCGCGCGACCTTGAGCCGCGGCGAGTGGTCGGTCAGCGCCAGCCACTCCTGGCCCAGCTCGACCGCAGTGAGCACCATCTCCTGGATCGGCGAGCCGCCGTCGCTCCAGTCCGAGTGGCTGTGCAGATCGCCCACCACCTGCTCGTAGTACTTCTCGCCACCCGGCGCCAGGAAGCCAGACTCCTTGTCCTGCAACGACATCAGGTATGCCGGTGGCTCACCGCTCGCAGCCTCGGCCACGACGCTCGCGGTCGCCGGACCCAGCCCCGGCACCGACTCGAGCGTCCCGGCGGTGACATGCCCCGTGAGCTCCGCGGGCGGCAAACCAGCGACCACGTCGGCAGCGCGGCGGAAGGCCTGCACGCGGTAGGTGCCGGCGCGGGATCGCTCGAGCAGCGTGGCGATCCGGCGCAGCGCCTCGACCGGCGTGCAGCCCGCGTCGAGCGGGGTCAGTCCGAGCATCGCGCCACCCTACCCACCGCAGGCCACCCGTCAGCGGGCGAGGCGACTCAGCGCGCCGGGATGGGACCGACTGCCTGCCCGTTGACGTCCGCCCGGCACACGGCCTGCTGCTTGCCGTCGACCTGGGCGGACACTCCGATCGCCTGGCTGCCGACGACGACCTTGGTCTCGGTCTTGTCGGCCGCCGTCACCGACACCGGCACCGGCTGGCTTGCGGTGAGGCTGAGCACCGCCCGCACACCGCGCTTGCCCGCGAGCTGGCAGTCGAGCTTGACGTTCGAGACAACCGGGGCCGGTGGCGGCGGGGGAGGCGGAGGCGGCGCGGCCGTCGTCGGAGGCGCGGCCGTCGGCTCGGTGAGGATCGCGCTCGACTCCGGCAGCGGCGGCTCGAGCGTGCCGAGCGGCGCCGTGAGCGCCGGCGTGACATAGCTCGGCGTCGGGGCCGTGTAGGTCGTAGGGGAGGGGGCGGGGATGGTCTCGCCCGCGGCGTCGGTGAGGGGGGCGGTGGCCATCGTCGTGGCCGCCTTGCTCGGGCTGCCGGCCGACGTCAGGGTCCACCACGCGAGCACGACGAGGGCCATCGTGAAGGCCCCGATGCCGAGGATGACGAAGAGGGCCTTGCGTCCGTCTTCGCGCTGTAGGACTCTGCGGGCACGGCGTGTCATGGTGTCGGCTCCCAGCTCCCGTCTGGTCCCCCGTGGTGTCGGCACGACACCTTAGTGGGTCCCGAGGGGCTCGAACCCTCAACCTACGGATTAAAAGTCCGCAGCTCTGCCGATTGAGCTAGAGACCCCAGTCGCCCAGCCTAGACGTCCCGACCCACGATGGCGTATGCCGCCCGCTCACGGCAGCGCGTAGATCGGCCCTCCAGTGGTGAGCGTGCGCAGGAAGTAGGGCCCGCCGGTCTTCGGGTAGGCGACGACGAAGGTCCAGCTCGCGCCCATGAGACCCTCGATCTCGGTGCGCGGCGGGTAGGGAACCCCGGGCTCGACGACGAGGCCGGAGTTCGGCACCAGTGCCCCGTCACCGGTGGTGACCTGGTTGAACGAGCCCCCGGGCGTCATCGACCGGTTCGCCGAGGCGATGTAGACGGCGCTCAGCCGGCGATAGGTGAGCTCACCCGTCGGGTATGCCGCGCTGCCGGCCTGGTGAGCGCCCTCGTCGCACAGGGTCCACGAGCCGTACAGCTCGTGGACGACCGTCGCACCCATCTGAACGTGCGGTGAGGACGTCTCCAGCGCCGGGATGGTGACCGGTGGCACGCTCTTGCCCTGGCAGGCAGGGGTGAACAGCTCCGCAGGACCGGTGTACGAGCCGCCCGGGCCTCGGGTCGCCTGCGCCGGGCCGCTGAAGGTGATCGTCGGAGTCGTCGTCATGGGGGTTGCCGGCGGCAGCGTGATCGCCGGCGCGGCCCCGGTGATCAGCCCGTCGCGGGCCGCGAAGGTGACCGTCGGCGTGATCAGGCTGGTGAAGACGTCGAAGGACCCCTGCTTCGGGATGAGGTGGGTGACCTCCCAGGTCGCGGTCTCGCCGGAGAGCACGTCGGCGTTGGTCAGCTTCTTGGCCGGCCGCGAGAGCGACACTGTCCCGGTGGGCACGTACTCGGCACCGAGCGAGATCGAGTTGATGCTGCGGCCCATGTTGTTCTCGAGCCAGATCCGGTAGCGGATCGCATCCTCGGTCGCCGTGCCTCCGGCCGGGTCGAGCACCCCGGGGCAGATCGTGATCGCCAGGTTGATCGGCGACCCGACGGCGACCCTCGTGCCGGGCTTGGCGGCGACGCGCTCGCCGAACTTGGCCGGTTGGTCGACGACCGGGGTGGGCCCGCACGTCGGTGTGACCCCGGCGCCACGCGTGATGAGCACCCGGTCGACGATCTCGACGAAGCCCCGCTGGGCCGGTGCGCTCGAGCTCGGGCCCGCGCTGGCTCCCGTCGGCCCGCCGGAGCTGCCGGCCGAGGTCGACGTCGCCCCACCGCCCCCGGTTGTCGTGCAGGCCACCAGGGCGGCGAGCACCAGGCCGGCCCCGAGGGCGCGGGTGCGAAGCGAGCGGAGCATGGGAGAACCCCCTGGGTCGGTGCGTCTGCTGATCCGACCCTAGACGAGCAGCCGGTATGCCGCGCGCGGAGCCCGCCCGCGGCGGCGACGCGCAGCTCCGAGCTCGGCCGGGGCGGACGCGAGCTAGCCGATACACGCGAGCTCGGCCGGGTGCACGACGGCTGCCCGCCCGCAACAACGTGCTGGGCCAGCCGGAAATCGACGATTCAGCAGGGTGCAACCTGCTGGCCGTGCAACAGCGTGCTGGGCCAGCGGGATATCGACGATTCAGCAGCTTGTCGCAGCCGGTATGCCGCGCACCTCGGCGTCGGCCGCGAAGCGCCCGCCCGCCGGACCCGCGCGCGCGGAGCCCGCGCGCGGCATACCGGGCGCTCTGGTCAGCCGTGCCGGGACGGCGCGAAGGCGAGCTGGACCACGTCGTAGCCCTCGCGGGTGAGCAGCTGCGCGCGGCCGGGCGCAGCCGGACGCGGCCGCAGATTGCCGATGAGCGCCCCCTCGGCGGGGTCCCCGGACAGCAGCACGCCCGGCACGGCGAGGTCGCGCAGGGTGGTGACGAGGGTGTCGTAGGAGCGCCCCGCGCCACCGCTGCGCCGGGCCAGCGCAAGGTGCAGGCCGATGTCACCGGCCTGGGCCAGCAGCGGCACGAGGGCCGCGAGCGGGTTGCCCTGGCTGGTGGCGACCAGGTCGTAGTCGTCGACGACGAAGAAGGCCTCCCGCCCCTCCCACCAGGTGCGGGTGCGCAGCTGCCCTGGGGTGACGTCGGGGCCGGGCAGCCGGCTGGCGAGGAACTCGGCCACGCTCTCGGCGACGTCGCGGGTCTGGTCGGCCGTCGTGCAGTACTCCGAGACCCAGTCGTCGGGGAACTCGCCGAGGTTGGCCCGCCGGTAGTCGACGATGAACAGCTGCGCCTTGGTCGGGCCGTAGACCCGCATCACCTCGTGCATGTAGGTCCGCAGCAGCGTCGACTTGCCGCTCTGGGAGTCGCCGTAGACGAGCAGGTGCGGATCCTGGGCGAGGTTGAGGCCCACCGGCCGCAGCGCCTGCTCGTTGACGCCGAGCAGCGCCCGCGGCGCGGAGGGGGCGAGCGCGCGGACCTCCTCGAGGGTGATCCGCGTGGGCAGCAGCCGCAGCTTGGGCCCGGACGGCCCGGTCCAGCCGGCCTTGACCTTGGCGACCAGGTCGGCGACCCCGGAGCCGAGGGTGAGCGGCCGCCCGTCGCCGTCGATGCGGGGCAGCGCCCCGAGGAAGTGCAGCTTGGCCTGCATGACGCCGCGGCCGGGGCGCTCGTTGGGGATGTTCTGCACGACCTTGCGGTCGATCTCGGAGTCCATCGCGTCGCCGAGCTTGAGCTCGTAGCGCGTGCCGAGGATGTCCCTGATGCCGGTGCGGAAGTCCATCCAGCGGGTCGCGCTCGCGATGATGTGCACGCCGAAGGTGAGCGAGCGCTGGGCCAGGGTCTGCAGCTCCATCTCGAGGCCGTCGAAGTCGCTGCGGACCGTGCCCCACCCGTCGACGACGAGGAACACGTCGCCGTAGCCGTCGTCGACGCCGTCGCCTGCGGCCCGGCGCAGCCGGTAGGTCTCGATGGTGTCGATGCCGTTGGCCCGGAAGTACTCCTCACGGGCGTCGGTGATGCCCATGACCTCGGCGACCACTCGGCGCACGACGTCCGGCTCGGACCGGCTGGCCACCCCGGCGAGGTGCGGCAGCTCGCGCATGCCGGTGAAGGTGCCGCCGCCGAAGTCGAGGACGTAGAACTGCACCTCGGTGGGCGTGTGGGTGAGCGCGAGACCGGTGACGATCGTGCGCAGCAGCGTCGACTTGCCGCTGCGCGGGGCGCCGACGACGGCCACGTGGCCTGCCGCGCCGGACAGGTCGCAGCGCAGCAGCTCGCGCTTCTGCTCGCGCGGCATGTCGACCGTGCCGATCGGGAAGCGCAGGGACCCCATCGACCGCCAGCGCGCGGAGACCAGCCCGAGCGTCGGTTCGACAGCGAGGTCGGGCAGCAGCTGGTCGAAGGTGTCGGGCACGTCGAGCGGCGGCAGCCACACCTGGTGCGCAGCCGGGCCGCGCCCCTCCATCGCATCGACCGCGATGTCGAAGACGGCCCGCTTCTCCTGCGGCGCCGCAGCGGCCGCCGCCTCGGCAGCCGCCTCCGCAGCGGCCTCCTCGAGCTCGAGCCGGGAGGTGACGATCCCGGGCACGAAGGGCAGCGCCTCGCGCCGCGCCGCCGCCGTGGACGTCGCGCCGCCGAGGCGCAGCTTGGGCGGTCCCGAGACGTATGCCGCCTTCACCCGGATCAGCGTGGACGGGTCCGGCTTGAGGAACCCCAGGCCGGGCACCGGCGGCAGGTGGTAGGCGTCGCCGACCCCGATGACCGAGCGCGACTCGGACTCGGAGAAGGTCTTCAGGCCGATCCGGTAGGACAGGTGGCTGTCCAGCCCGCGCAGCCGGCCCTCCTCGAGCCGCTGCGACGCCAGCAGCAGGTGGATGCCGAGCGACCGGCCCAGCCGCCCGATGGCGACGAAGAGGTCGACGAACTCCGGTTTGGCCGACAGCAGCTCGGAGAACTCGTCGCAGACGATGAGCAGGCTCGGCAGCGGCTCGAGGTGCGGGGCGTCGCCGGAGGTCCGCGCCTTCTCGTAGTCCCGCAGCGACGCGTAGTTGCCCGACGCCCGCAGCAGCTCCTGGCGCCGGGTCATCTCGCCGGCGAGCGCGTCCTGCATCCGGTCGACGAGGGTGAGCTCCTCGGACAGGTTGGTGATGATCGCGGACACGTGCGGCATACCCGCCATGCCGGCGAAGGTCGCCCCACCCTTGAAGTCGACGAGCACGAAGTTGAGCACCTCGGGCGAGTGGGTGAGCGCTAGGCCGAGGACGAGCGTGCGGAGCAGCTCGGACTTGCCCGAGCCGGTGGCCCCGATGACCAGCCCGTGCGGCCCCATCCCCTGCTGGGCCGACTCCTTGATGTCGAGGTTGACCGACGACCCGTCGACCCCCACGCCGATCGGCACCCGCAGCCGGTCACGCGGCGGCCGCGGCCGCCAGGTCTGGTCGTAGTTGACGCTGCGGATGTCGCCGATGCCGAGCAGGTCGGTGAGCTCGGTGCTGCGGGTGAGCGCGTCCTCGCGCGCAGGCCCTTCAGCGGCATACATCGGAGTGAGCCGGCGGGCCATCGCCTCGGCCGCGGCCACGCTCATCTGGTCGGCGAAGCCGCGGATCGGCTCCTGCCGGGCGAGGACCGCAGCCACCCGGACCCGGCCCTGGGCGTCGACGTCCTCGAGGTGCAGCCGCAGCCGGTGGTCGTCGGACAGCTCGTCCCAGCGGTCCGGCAGGTCGAGGACGGTGAGCCCCTGGACCCCGTCCTCGGTGACGATGGAGTTTCCCGGCGGCACCGTGATGTTGTCGAGCACGACGAGGACGTGCGGCGAGACCCGAGAGCCGTTGGGGCTGAAGCGACCTCGCTCGGTGAGGTCGGCCGGCAGCAGGTCGGCCAGCTCGTCGATGTCGGTGCAGATGAGTCGACGCGGACCGGCGGCGTCGACCTCACGCCGGCTCTGGGCGTGCGGCAGCCACTTGACCCAGTCCCACTGCGGCAGGGCGGTCGGCTGGGCCAGCACGGCGATGACGAGCTGGTCGGGGGAGTGCATGAGGGCGGCCGCCGCCACCATCGCGCGGGCCTGCGCCCGCACCTGGTGCTCGGGGCCGGTCACCTCGATCCGGCTGAAGCTCGACAGGGCGATGGCCGAGGGCAGGTCGGGCAGCACCCGGTGGGTGGCGAGGAAGCGGTGCAGCGCCGAGGCAGCCACCGGGTCGAGCTTGTCGATGGTGTCCGACTCCGGCGGCACGAGCTCGAGGCCGAGCTGTTGCGGCCCCACGGCATACCGAACCAGCAGGTGGTCGGGATCCTGCGGGCTGCGCTCCCAGACCCGGGTGCCCTCCTCGGCGATCGCCGAGAGCGCGCTCGGCGCCGGATGCACCCAGGTGAGGTGCTGGCGCTGCTGGGCGGCGGCCTTGCGGGCCGCCTCGCGCACGGTGCGCAGGTAGCCGAGGTATTCGCGCCGGTTGCTCGTCACCTGGGCGGTCTTGCCGGTGCGGGTCTTCCAGATCGACACCCCGACGAAGCCGAGCGTGGCCACGAGGAAGCCGCCGGCCATGAGGTAGCCCCGCGGCCCGGAGCTGCTCGTCGCGACGAAGACGACCGACGCGAGCGAGCCGACCATGGGGATCGCGGTCGTCACGAGGTTGCTCGCGACGCTCTCGCCGGCGAACAGCGGGGGCGGGGGCTGCAGGGCGACCTGGCCGCGGGGCATCGGCGGCGGTTCGATGCGCCCCTCGTGATAGGTCTGACCGGCGGTGGACATTGCCTCCCCTTCGGCGATGATGGTCCAGCGGCATGATAGGCGGCGCACCGAGGGCGACCAGGGGGTGAGATGACCGAGACGACGGCGACTGCGCCAGTGGGCGCCGACGGCCAGGCCCCGAGCCGGCCCCTCACCCTCGTGTGCGGCGACGGCCGCACCGACGTCGTCGTCGACGAGAACCTCACGGTCGGTGACGTCCTCGAGCTCACCGGCGTCGCCGCCCGCCCACAGCTCACTGCGGCACCGGTTGTCCTGTCCTTGGCCGGGCAGACCGTCTCCCTCACCAGCACGGTGGCCCAGGCCCGCCTCGATGCCGGGTCGGTGCTGCTCGTCACCGACACCGCGAGCCTCGACGGTCTCCAGCGGCCCCGCCCGGCCGCCGAGCTGCCCCCTGTCGTCGCCGCGCGGCCGTCGGCGTCCTCCCGGCCGACGCTCGCCCCGACCGCCGTGACCGTGACCGATCCGGCCGCGGGCAGCAGCCGCAGCGAGCTCGCGGCGCTCGGCAGTGGGTATGCCGCGCCGACCCCGTCCGACGTCCAGGCCGGACGATCCGCCGGCGCCGACTCGGTCGGCACCGCGCGATCGGTGCTCGGGGTCGGGCTGGCGCTCGTCGCTGCGGTCGCGATCCTCGGCTGGACCAGTGGCCCGCTCTCCGGGCCGCAGGCACCTGCGGGCGTGGCGCTCGTCGCGGCCGGTGTGCTGCTCCTCGGTGGCCTCGCCCTGGCCCAACCGGCGACCCTGCCCCGCCCTGCCCGCAGCCTCGCGCCGGCGCTCGGCACCGCCGCCGGCGCGATCGGCGGGGGGGTCCTGGGTGGCGGCCAGCCGACCCTCGAGCTGCTCGGCGCCGCGGCCGGCACCGCGCTCGTCGCTCTCGGCGCGCGTGGGGACCTCGGGCCGGATCGTCGCGTCCCGCAGGTGTGGGCCGGGTATGCCGCGCTCGTCGGCGTCGTGGGGCTGTGGGCTCTCGGCATGGGCGCCTCCTTGTCGGCTGCTGCTGCCCTGCTGCTCGCCGCCGTGTGCGTCCTGCCGCGGGTGCTGCCGCAGGCCGTCGTCGACGTCGAGGACGTCGTGCTGCTCGACATCGACCGACTGTCCGTCACAAGCTGGTCGCCGCGGGAGCGTCGGCGACGGCTGCGGACGACCTGGCGGATCGACCAGGACGGCGTCGAGGCGCTGGTGCGCGAGAGCCTGGTGACCCAGACCGCAGCGCTGGTCGGCGGCGTGGCGGTGAGTGTCGCGGGCAGCGTGCGGCTCGGCCTGGACCAGCTGCAGGAGCCTGCGTGGCCGACCGCCGCCTTGCTGGCAGTGGCCGCCCTGGCGCTCGCGCTCGGTGCGCGCGCTTACCGCCGCCGGGCCGAGCGGGTGCTGCTGCGGCTGGCGGCCATCGCGCCGGCGGCAGCGCTCGTCGGGCCCGTGGCGGCTCGCCTGTCACCGAGTGCCGCGGTTGTCGCCGCCCTGCTCGCCGTCGTGGCCGCGCTGGTGCTCGTGCGGGTCGCGCGGTCGGTCGCGCAGGGCTATGTCTCGCTCGCTGCCGGCCGGCTCGCCGATGCGCTGGAGTCGCTGTCCCTCGTCGCCGTCTGGCCGCTGGCCCTGTGGGTGGCCGGGCTGGTCGACTGGGCGCTCGGCGCGCTGCGCTGACGTCGCGCTGAGTACGCGAACTCATTTCGCTGCGCCCGGCTGTGGCTCGGCGATGAAGGCAGGTAGCCTGCTGCGGTCGGCACGGCGCGAGCCGCGTCGGCAGGCTCGGAACCTGGGGGGCCGCCCCCGCGTCACAAGGGCCACAACGGCGACCGCCCCGACAGGGGGACCACACAAGGAGGGGTCCATGTCAGACCGCGACACCCAGATCCACATTGGCGCACAGACCCGCGCCGCCGGCATCATCCGCGACCGTCAGGCCGAGTTCAACACGCTCATCGACTCGGTCTCCAAGCACCACTCCGACCTGCAGAGCGGCTACCAGGGTGAGGGCGCCGCGCGACTGTCGAACCTCGTCGGCGACTGGGTTGACAGCGCGACGACGCTGATCAAGGAGTTCGACGCCTTCGCGCAGCGGATGGAGACCACCGACAAGAACACCAGCTCCAGCCAGAGCGACCAGTCGGGCACCTTCGCCCGCGCCCGCCGCGACGTCCGCACCAGCATCTGACCGCAGCTACCGAACGAGGAGACCACACCCATGTATGCATCCGACGGCGGCGGTACCACGGTCGTCAGCGTCGCCCGCCTCAACGGCTTCGGCGGCGAGGTGTCCAACGCCAGCCAGAAGATCTCGGCGCAGACCGACCAGCTCACCCAGGAGCTGCTCCGCACCCTCGCCGAGTGGGGCGAGGGCACCGAGTCCCGCAACGCCTACAACGACTTCAAGAAGCGCGTCGACACCTGCCTCGCGTCGATGCACGAGGCGCTCTCGCAGATGCCGGGCGCGATCGCCGAGGCGGCCGCGTCGGCGGCCCACGCCGAGAAGCAGAACACCGCGCTGTTCACCTGAGCCGCGGCGCAGTTGACCACCGATCCCGTCGAGACGTCGACGGAGGTCCGGCGCGGTCCTGGATCTCTCCGGGGCCGCGCCGCTGCCGTGCGGAGGGCCGGCAGCCCAACCAGGGGAGGACAAGCATGAGCCTTGAGGTCGATCGCGCCGCGCTGAGCAATCAGGTCGCGCAGATCTCCACGGAGGTGAACACCATCAGCGCCGAGATCAAGAAGGTGATGACCCGGCTGGAGGACAACGACGGGAGCATCTTCGGCACGTCCCCGGCCGGGGTCGAGGCACTGGGGATCTTCCGCAAGGCGGTGACCACGGTGCGCGACATCATGGACGGCAGCAGCACCGGCACCACCTACCTCGTCACCGCGACGAGCACCGTCGTCCACAACACGGACCAGGCCGAGGAGCAGGCCACCCAGGCGATCCAGCTGGCTCAGCGCGCCGGTGAGCAGGCCACCATGGCGAACTCCTCGTTCATCAACGCGCCGGCCGTCAAACCCGGCTCGAGCGCGACTACCCCGCCCGTCGAAGGGATGTGACGATCGTGGTAGCCGTGGACGACGGTGGCCGGGTCACTCGTGGGCCGTGGGAGAACAAGCTCATCAGCGCGGCATACACCGCGCAGGACTGGAAGGTGGGCGAGGCGGCCACAGCGATCTCCGACGCGCAGCAGAAGCTTGACGCGCTCGGCGCGCAGCTCGCCAAGCTCAGCAAGAGCATCGAGAGCTCGTGGCAGGACCAGGGCGGCGACCTGGCCCGCGAGACGGTGAAGTCGCTCAGCACAGCCGTCGAGGTCAAGGGCGCAGCGCTCAAGGAGGCCAGTCAGGCCCTACAGGCGTCCAGCTCGGTCATCCAGCAGGCGCAGACGCAGTGGAGCCAATGCCCGGTCGACGTGCCGCCGTCGGCGCCGATCGCGCCGGCCACGCCGACGACGATCTCCCAGGACTACCTCACCCAGCAGACGCAGTACACGAAGGACAAGCAGGCCTACGACGCTGCAGTCGCGGCCCGGGAAGCCCTGATGAAGGGCTACTACGACGACCTGCAGACGGGTCTGCGGACCTCGACCGACCAGCTCGCCTCCAGCCTCGGGCTGCCGCCGCCGGTCTTCACCGGCGGCAGCGGCGGTGGCGGTGGCGGCGGCGGGGTGCCGCCGAGCGTGCCGCCGCCGATCTCGGTGCCGCCGCCCACGCCGAGCGTGCCGGGTGTCGTCCCTCCGGTGATCGTGCACCCGCCGACGGTCCAGCCGCCGACGGTCCAGCCGCCGATCGTCCAGCCGCCGACGGTGGTGCCGCCCACGGTGGTGCCGCCGCCGGTCCTCCCGCCCCCGAACATCCACCCTCCGGTCGTGCTGCCGCCGGACATCGACGGCACGACGATTCAGCCCCCTGAGCCACTGCTGCCCGTGCCGCCGGTTCCCACGAGCCTGCCGGTGCCCGAGCCCGTGCTCACCTCCGGTGGCGGCATCGTCGCCGGTGGGGTGGTCGGGGTCGTCGGCGGCGGCATCGGGGCAGTCGCCGGGGCGATGGGCCTCGGCGGCCGGCCGGTGCTCATGCCCGGCCAGGCCGGCGCACCTGGGCTCGCCGGGGTCGCCGGGGTGGCTGGCCGCACTCCGCCCCCCGTGATGGGTGGTGGCTCGGCCGCCGGTGCCAGTCGCGCCGGTGGGGCCGTCGGTCGGGCCGGAACCGCCGGGATGCCAGGTCAGTCGGCCACCGGCCGTGCGACGACATCGGGTGGCGCCTCAGCGCGCACCACCCAGTCCGGCGCAGCCGGTCGTGCCTCCGGTATGCCGGGTGGCGCCGGCACGGCCGGTGGCCGTGCCGGAGGTGCCGCGGCCAGCGGGCGTGCCGGTGGTGGGGCGGCCGGTGGCCGATCCGGCAGTGGCGCCCCGGTGGGCAGCCAGTCCGGGGCACGTGGCGCGACGACTCAGTCCGGAGCGCGCGGCGGATCCGCTGGCCGCCAGAGCGCCGGGACGCCGGGCTCGGGCGGCGCGAGTGGCCGGGCGGGCAGCGCCGGCGGGCCTGGTCGCGCGGGCCGCGGCCGCGGAGCCGCTGGGATCGGCGCGAGCGGTCGCTCCGGTGAGCGGCGGGCCGCCGACGATCGGGACGAGGTGGAGAGCCTCGACCTGGTCACCGAGCAGGACTGGATCGACGACGGCGAGGCCGGCAAGGGCGTCGTCGGCTAGCCACCTCACCCGAGGAGCCAGCGAGTCGGCCGTTTCCCTCAGCGACGCGGCCGACTCGGCCCCGGGACGGCGGTCGCGTCGGGACGTCGGGGCGGCCGGATAGTCTCGGAGCGCCGGGTCAGCGAGCGGTGAGCAGGAGGAGCAGTGTCGACAGCAGCCATGACGTCATCGACGCCGGACCTGGTCCGGGTCGGTGTCGCCAACGGCGAGCGGATCAGCGACCTGGTCCTGCCCTCACGTCTGCCGCTCGCCGAGATCCTCCCCGAGGTGGCCGCGGCCACCGGGGCGCTCGACCCCTACGAGGTCCACGGCGGCTATCGGATCGTCACGGCGAGTGGTCGCGCGCTCGACCCCGAGGTGAGCCTGCTCGCCCAGGGGGTCCACGACGGTGCCGTGCTCAGCCTGGTGGCCGGCGTCGACCTGGTCGAGCACAAGGTCTACGACGACGTGGTCGAGGCGGTTGCCGACGCCGTCGAGGACACCGGGTCGGGCTGGACGCCGCAAGCGTCCCGGCGCACCGTGCTCGCCGTCGCCGGGCTGCTCCTCGCCCTTGGTGCGCTCGTGCTGCTGCTCCAGCCGCCCACGGTGACCGTGGGTGTCGTCGCCGGCGCCGCAGTGCTGCTGCTCCTGCTCGGCTGTGCGGTCTTCGCCCGCCGCCTCGATGACCAGGCTGCCGCCGTCATCACCGGTGTCGGGGCGTCCGTGTTCGCCGTGATCGGCGCGCTGGCCGCGGCGCGGGCAGTCAGCTTCGCGGTGCCGCTGCTCGCCTCGGGAGTGGCGCTGCTGTTCACGGGCATCGTCGCGACCGCACTGCTGCCGCGGCGCGGGTGGACCTTCATGCCGGCCGTCG
>DAOTIG010000089.1:0-14480 GCA_035448065.1 Dermatophilaceae bacterium | reverse complement strand
GTTGTGCGGATTGCCGTCGGGGTCCTGCCCGGGCATGAGGCTCAGGCCCCACACCATAGGGCATAGGCCCAGCCGATCACCGAGGCGTAGATCGTGCCGGTCACCCACATCCGCTGGGCGATGGTGAAGGGGTAGGGGATCTCGCCGAAGCCGATCGTCGGTGCCGTATAGCTGATGACGTAGAAGGCGTCGAAGATGCTGAGGTTGTGCGGATTGCCGTCGGGGTCCTGCCCGGGCATGAGGCTCAGGCCCCACACCGAGATCGCGAAGATGGCCACGAGCACGACCAGCGGGGTGCGCATCTGGCGCAGCACGAGAAAGACGATGTCGGTGCCTGGGCTGTCGTCGGGGATGTCGACGACCTGCCGCCGCAGCAGCCGACTCTGTCGGCGCGATGACGCGCGGGCGCTGAACAGCAGGAGGGGGTTCACGGCATACCGGCTCTAGCGGCGCCGGAAGGAGACCGTCTCGATGACCAGCAGCACGACCGACACGATGTTGGCCAGCAAGGCGCCGCCAGAGAGCGAGACGATGCTCGAGATCGCGTGGATGTCCATGCCTGCCGAGGACATCTGGGTCGCGTAGATCGACACTCCGGCCGCCGCGACGAGCTGCAGCACGGCGACCAGGCTCGTCGCGAGGTGCACCGCGCCGATCTGGGTGCGGTCGCCGAACTTGAGGATGGTCGCGATGATGTTGATGACGACCGCCATGTAGAGCTCGTTGAGGTTGTGCACCCGCGGGTCGGCGATGTCACCGATGAAGAAGCCGAAGTTCAGGGTCGCCGCGAGCAGCACGAAGAAGCCGAAGACGACCTTCTCGAGGTTCACCCGCCCGACGATAACAAGCCTGTGGCTCGTGGTGTCCCGGACGCGGGTGGGGTTCTGCAGACTCGCCCGGGATGCGGCAGGCGTGTTCCTGGTGGCGCGCCCGAAGGGATTCGAACCCCTAACCTTCTGATCCGTAGTCAGATGCTCTATCCGTTGAGCTACGGGCGCTGGGTGCGCCGGCGGGGTGCGCCGGACACGAGGAGCAAGCGTACCGGCATACCGCTCGGTCCGGGAAATCCATTGCCAGCAACCGCTTACACCGCGGTTGCAGCCCCTGCTTGCGCAGTGTTGTGAGCGATCCCACCGCCTCAGGACCTCCGCCCGGTGTTCGAGCCCCACAGGGGGCGGATACGGTGGAGGCAAGCGAGGCGCACCGCCGACCCGCCCCCACCGGCACCCCGGCGCACAGCCCCGATCCGCAACGACGCGAGGCGCGCGGCATACCGCAGGGCGCCGGAAGGGAAAGCGACAGATGAGCACCACGCACAAGGGCCTGGCCGCCTGGGTCGAGGAGGTCGCCGCCCTCACGACGCCCGACAAGATCCACTGGGTCACCGGCACCCAGGAGGAGATCGACGCGCTGGCCCAGGAGCTCGTCGACGCGGGCACCTTCATCCGGCTCAACCCGGAGAAGAAGCCGAACAGCTACTACTGCGCCTCCGACCCGAGCGACGTCGCCCGCGTCGAGGACCGCACCTTCATCAACTCGGAGAGCAAGGACGACGCGGGTCCGACCAACCACTGGATGGACCCGGCCGAGATGAAGGCCATCATGACCGACCTCTACCGGGGCTGCATGAAGGGTCGGACGATGTACGTCATCCCCTTCGTCATGGGCCACCTCGAGGCCGACGTGCCGATGTACGGCGTCGAGCTCACCGACTCGGCATACGTCGTCGTCAACATGAACATCATGGCCCGCATCGGCAGCAAGGTGCTGGGCGCCATGGAGGCGCAGCAGGCCGACTTCGTCAAGGGCCTGCACTCGGTCGGCGCCCCGCTCGAGCCGGGCCAGGCCGACGTCACGTGGCCGTGCAACGAGACGAAGTACATCACCCACTTCCCGGAGACCCGCGAGATCTGGTCGTTCGGCTCCGGCTACGGCGGCAACGCGCTGCTGGGCAAGAAGTGCTACAGCCTGCGGATCGCCTCGGCGATGGCTCGCGAGCAGGGCTGGATGGCCGAGCACATGCTCATCCTCAAGCTCACCTCGCCCGAGGGTGTCGTCAAGTACATCGCCGGCGCCTTCCCGAGCGCGTGCGGCAAGACCAACCTCGCCATGCTCGAGCCGACGATCGACGGCTGGAAGGCCGAGATGATCGGCGACGACATCGCCTGGATGCGCTTCGGTGAGGACGGCCGGCTGTATGCCGTGAACCCCGAGTTCGGTCTCTTCGGCGTCGCGCCGGGCACCGGCATGGGCACCAACCCCACGGCGATGCGCACCATCGAGCAGGGCAACTCGATCTTCACCAACGTCGCGCTCACCGACGACGGCGACATCTGGTGGGAGGGCATGACCAAGGACAAGCCCGCTCACCTCACCGACTGGAAGGGCCGCGACTGGACGCCGGACAACGGCGAGCTCTCCAGCCACCCGAACAGCCGCTTCACGACGCCGGCCCGGCAGTGCCCGATGCTCGCCGCCGAGTACGACAGCCCCAACGGCGTGCCGATCGACGCGATCCTCTTCGGCGGCCGCCGCGCCACGACCGTGCCATTGGTCTACGAGTCGCGTGACTGGACCCACGGCACCTTCATCGGCGCCACGCTGTCCTCCGAGACGACCGCCGCCGCGGTCGGTGCGGTCGGCGTCGTGCGGCGTGACCCGATGGCGATGCTCCCGTTCATCGGCTACCACGCCGGTGACTACATGAACCACTGGCTCGAGATCGGCAAGCAGGCCGACGAGTCCAAGCTCCCGCGGATCTACCAGGTCAACTGGTTCCGCAAGGACAAGGACGGGCACTGGCTGTGGCCGGGCTTCGGCGACAACGCCCGCGTGCTCAAGTGGGTCGTGCAGCGGCTCGAGGGCCAGGTCGACGCGGTGGAGACCGTCGTCGGTCGGGTGCCCAAGGTCGAGGACATCGACATCACCGGCCTGGACATGCCGGTCGAGGACGTCGAGAAGGCCCTTGCGGTCAACGTCGACGACTGGAAGGCCGAGCTGCCCCTCATCGAGGAGTGGTTCGAGAAGTTCGGCGACAAGCTGCCGGCTCAGCTGCGCGCCGAGCTCGACGGCCTCAAGGGTCGCCTCGCCGACGCTTGATCCCGCCTCTGTCGGGCCGCCCCTTTATCGGGTGACCCGATAAACCTGCACTGGACCCGAGGAGCTTCCTCGGGTCCAGTGCCTGTTTGTCGGGTGAAGGGCGTGCGGGCGAGTGGCCCACCCTGGCTCGTAACCCGGGTGGCCTTGCCCGGACGGCAGATTGACCGCCATGGCGGCCGACGTGGTGGATGGCGTCGACATTGCGCCGCCGTCTGGCAGATTGACCGCCATGGCAGCCACCTCGCCGGACCCGCACCGGGACCGCGGCCAGCCCGCACCCGCCAACCTCGTTCGCGACCAGTGGAATGCAGAGGCGGCCCGCTTCGACGACGAGCCGGACCACGGCCTAGCCGACCCGGCCACCCGGGCAGCCTGGCGCGACCTGCTGCTCGCCGCCCTGCCACCTGCCCCGGCGCGGATCGCCGATCTCGGCTGCGGCACCGGCACGCTCACCCGACTGCTCGTCGACGCCGGCTACCGGGTCGACGGCATCGACCTCTCCCCCGAGATGATCCGCCGAGCCCGGGCCAAGGTCCCCGAGGCGACCTTCGCGGTCGGCGACGCCGGCGCACCCGAGCTGGAGCGGGCGGCATACGACGCGGTGGTCTGTCGGCATGTGCTCTGGGCGCTGCCCGACCCGGAGGCCGCGATCGCCGCCTGGGTCGAGCTCCTCACGCCCACGGGCAGGCTCGTCCTCGTCGAGGGCCGGTGGCACACCGGCGCCGGCCTCGCCGCGACCGCCGCGGAGCACATCGTCCGCACCGCCCGCAGCGACGTCACCATCACCCCACTCACCGACCCGACGCTGTGGGGCAGGCCGATCGACGACGAGCGCTACCTGCTGGTCAGCGTGCGCTGACTCCACCGTTCCGCGGGCCACGCCAGCCCCTCCTCGCGGGCATATGCCCGCTGGGACGGGCATATGCCCGTTACGACGCCGGCTAGCGCCGATCCTGCGGACCGGCCGCCCTCCCGATGCGGCTGAGCGCAGCTCGCAGCCCATCGACGTCGCGGACCGACTCGAACACCAGCCCGCGCGGGGCATCGTCACTGCGCACCTTCCAGCGACCGATCTGGACGCTGCCGGTCTCCTGCCCGAAGGTCACCGTGAGATAGCGGCCGGCGCCGCTCGACAGCACCTCACGAGGGCCGTCGGCGGTGGGCTCGGCGCGCATGCTGCCGCCGCGGAGCAACAGCGCTCGCCGGTCGGTGAGCACATAGCGCGTGCGAGCCCGCTGCCAGCGCCGCACGAAGAACCGGCCCACCATCATGTGCAGGCCGATGAGCACGAAGGGCACTCCCCACAGCAGCGCGAACCAGGGAGCCCCCATCCGGATCGCCATCACCTCCCAGAAGATCGCGAAGCCGCCCCACAGCACGCTGAACGGGATCATCGCCGCGTCCGACGGCTCGAGGATCCGGCTCGCGTCGGGAACACCGGTCCACAGCACCTGCTCGCCGGGCAGCAGCGGCACGTCGATGGGCAGGCTGTCCTGCGGGCCGGATGCGCTCACGCCGCAACGCTAGCCGGGTCGGCTCGCGGCCCGGATCCTGCCTTCGGACTCAGGTGAGCGAAAAGCAGTGGCGAGCGGGCGGCATACCGGATCACGCTGGTCGCTCGTGGACATCCAACGCATCGACCCCGCCGACGAGGCTCAGCTCGTCGAGATCGTCGACTTCCTCGCGGCGCGCGAGGCCGTCGACTGCCCGTGGCGCGACGGGACGACAATCGAGGCCCTGCGCGTCTTCCTCCGGCAAGGCTGGGACGGTGATCCAGACATCCCGTATGCCGCGCGCGTCGACGGACGCCTCGTCGCCTACGGCGACTGCCACCTGCCGACCCGGGACAACGTCGACACCGGCTGGTGGACGGTCACCGTCGCGCCGGACCAGCGGCGCCGCGGCTACGGCAGCGCGCTCGCCAGCCATCTCGAGGCTCTGCTCGCCGAGGCCGGACGCACCAAGCTGGGCAGCTGGTGCATGGACGCGCCCGCGAACGTCGCCTTCCTCACCGGACGTGGGTATGCCGCCAAGAGCGTGCACGTCATCCGTCGCCAGGTGCTCGCGGAGGTCGATCCGGCCGGTATCGACGCGGCATACGAGGCAGCGCTCACGCACGCCGGCGACTACGAGCTGCTGCGGATCAAGGGGCTCATCCCCGACGAGCTGCTCGAGGACGCCGTCACCATGGTCGCCGCGATCAACGACGCGCCCCGCGACGACCTCGACGTCGAGGACGAGGTCATCGACGCCGATCGGCTGCGCACCTACGAGCAGGGCCAGCTCGACGCGGGCCAGCGGCTCTACCGGGTCATCGCCCGGCACCGCGAGACCGGCGAGCTCGCCGGCCACACCGTCGTCACCGTCGACTCGACCCGCCCGACCCTCGGCGACCAGCACGACACGTCCGTGCTGCAGGCGCATCGGGGGCACCGACTCGGGCTGCTGCTCAAGTCCGACATGCTGCGCTGGCTGCGTGAGGCCGAGCCGCAGCTCGTCCACATCACGACCGGCAACGCCGAGACCAACGCCCAGATGATCGCCGTCAACGAGCGGCTCGGCTATCGGGTCATCGAGCGCAATGTCACCTTCCAGCGACTCCCGGAGGCGCCACCGGCGTGACCGGCTGGCCCGGGCCGATGCCGCCCGGTCCACCACCGGGGCCGAACCCGCCCGGCGCCCCGCGCCCGGCCGGGCCCTGATTGCCGCCGGGTGCGGTCACCCCACCGGCGGTAGCGTTCGCCGCCGCGACGGACCCGACGCCGGCCACGCCGATCACCGCGGCGGCAACGACGGCGGTCCGCCGGCCGCTCCACCGAGGCCGGGACCCTGTCGCCGGGGCTGCTGCCACCGGAGCCGCGGCAGGGAACGCATCAGGCGGGGTGCGGTCTGGTGTGACCGGCTCGGGAGCCTCAGGGTCGGGCACGGCACCCGGGAAGCGGGCCTCGGGAAGGTGGGACACGGCATACCTCTCGGTCGTGACGCCGGGCTGACCCCCTCAGGCTGACCCGCCCGGCTGTGCCGGACCTGTGCCGGCGATAGCGCACACCCGTGGGTGAGGGCGTAGCGTTCACAGCAAGCCCACAGCAATCGCCTATGGGCAGGACATCGAGCGCCGAGAGAGTTCTCAGCATGACGACCAGCGCCAAGCCGCAGAAGCTCACCCGACCCGACGGCACGCCGCCGCGGGTCCTCGTCGTCGACGACGAGCACAACCTCACCGAGCTGCTGTCGATGGCCCTGCGCTACGAGGGGTGGGAGGTCAAGTCGGCCGCGAGCGGGATGGCCGCGGTGCGCGCCGCCCGCGAGTTCGAGCCGGACGCGGTCGCGCTCGACATGATGCTGCCCGACATGGACGGCCTCGAGGTGCTACGCAAGATGCGCGAGCACGACGAGCGCATCCCGGTGCTCTTCCTCACCGCTCGCGACGCCGTCGAGGACCGGATCGCCGGGCTCACCGCGGGCGGCGACGACTACGTCACCAAGCCGTTCAGCCTCGAGGAGGTCGTCGCCCGGCTGCGCGCGCTCATGCGCCGGACCGTCATGGTCGCTCACGAGGACGACGACTCGATGCTCGTCGTCGGCGACCTCACCCTCGACGAGGACTCCCACGAGGTGACCCGCGCCGGCGCCCAGATCCACCTCACCGCAACGGAGTTCGAGCTGCTGCGCTATCTCATGCGCAACCCGAAGCGGGTGCTCTCCAAGGCGCAGATCCTCGACCGGGTCTGGAACTACGACTTCGGCGGCCAGGCCAATGTCGTCGAGCTCTACATCTCCTACCTGCGCAAGAAGATCGACGCCGGCCGGGACCCGATGATCCACACCATGCGCGGGGTCGGCTACGTGCTCAAGCCGACTGTCTGACAAGGAGATCCGGTATGCCGCGTGGCTGGCTCCACCCGTCTGCGTGGACACTGCGCGCCAAGCTCGTCGCGTCGATGCTCGCGCTCTTCACGGTGCTGACGATCGTCACGAGCGCGGTCTCCCTCGTCGGCCTCAACCAGTACCTGCAGGGCCAGACCGACCAGGCGCTGCGCAACTCGCTGCAGCGCTTCCCCGCCGACCGTTCCCTGCCCGGCGGCCCGGTGCCGGACGGCGACGGCGACGATCGGCGCGGGCCGGGCGAGGAGGGGCTGGTCGTCATCGTGTCCGGCGACACCGTCTGGTACCGCGCCACCGCCCCCGGCGGCGGACGGACGACGATCACCCCGAGCCAGGTCGACACCCTCGAGGCAGCCGGGCTGGGGCGCGACCCGCAGGATGTCGACCTCGGGGGCGTGCTCGGCGTGCATCGGGTGCTCGCCTCCACCCGCAACGGGACCACCTACTACGTCGGGCTGTCCGTGGCGCGGCAGCAGGCGACCGTCGCCAACGCCGTGCGCATCGCGCTCATCGCCGGTCTGCTCGGGCTGACCGCGATGGCCGCCGCGGGGCTCTGGCTGGTCAAGCGCAACCTGCGCCCGCTCAACCAGGTCGCCCAGACCGCGACCCGGGTGTCCCAGCTGCACCTCGCCTCCGGTGAGGTCGCGCTCGCCGAGCGGGTGCCCGCGGCATACACCGACCCGAGGACCGAGGTCGGCACGGTCGGCGCGGCCCTCAACGGGCTGCTCGACCACGTGCAGGAGGCGCTCGCGGCGCGGCACCAGAGCGAGCAGCGGGTGCGCCAGTTCGTCGCCGACGCCTCGCACGAGCTGCGCACCCCGCTCGCCTCGATCCGTGGCTATGCCGAGCTGACCCGCCGCGAGCGCGAGCCGGTGCCCGCCGGGGTCACCCATGCGCTGGCCCGGGTCGAGTCCGAGGCGCAGCGGATGACCGCCCTCGTCGATGACCTGCTGCTGCTGGCCCGGCTCGATGCCGGCCGCCCGCTCGACCACGGCGAGGTCGACCTCACCGAGCTCGTCGTGCACGCGGTGTCCGACGCGCACGCCGCCTCGCCGGCCCACCAGTGGCGGCTCGACCTGCCCGACGAGCCGGTACTCGTGCGTGGCGACCAGGCCCGGCTGCACCAGATCGTCGCCAACCTGCTGGCCAATGCCCGGGCCCACACCCCGGCCGGCACGGTGGTCACGGCCGGGATCGCTCGGGAGCCGGGGCGGGTGCGCCTCACCGTCAACGACAACGGCCCTGGCGTGCCGGAGTCGTTGCAGCCCAACGTCTTCCAACGCTTCGCCCGGGGCGACTCCTCGCGCAACCGGGCGGCCGGGTCGACCGGTCTAGGGCTGTCGATCGTCGCCGCCGTCGCCGGTGCACACGGGGGCTCGGTCGAGCTGACCAGTCGCGCCGGGGACACGACCTTCACCGTCGTGCTGCCCGCCCCGGACGGCGGCTCGGGCCAGGCGCAGTGGGCCGGCCGGCTGGGCGACCCGGCCTCCGCCTGAGCAGACCCCGCGGGCGCCGGCCTTCATCGGCCGGCGATGGGCGCCGCACAGCGCCGGCACAGCGCGTCCCAGGACAGTCGAGGTCATGACCGCGATGACCGTCGACCGCAGCGCCTTTGCCCAGCCCGCGGCCGGGACCACGAGCACCGACCCCGCCGCCTCGACCGCAGCGCCCGACACCGCAGGCGCATCGAGCAGCCGACTGACCAGGCTCTGGCGCGGGCCCGAGGCCGACCCGAGGTGGGCCCGCCCCGCCCTGTTCGTCCTGCTGCTGGGAACGGCCGCGGCATACCTTGTCAATCTCACGAGCAGCGGCTATGCCAACTCGTTCTATTCCGCTGCAGTGCAAGCCGGTTCGGTTGACTGGACCGCCTTCTTCTACGGCAGCTCGGATGCCGGCAACTCGATCACGGTCGACAAGCCGCCGGCGGCGCTGTGGCTGATGGCCCTGTCGGTGCGGGTCCTCGGGCTCAACTCCTTGGCGATCCTGCTGCCCGAGGTGCTCATGGGCGTCGCTGCGGTCGGGGTCCTGGCCAGCACCGTCAAGCGCCACTTCGGAGCGGCCGCCGGCCTGTATGCCGGTGCCGTCCTCGCGCTCACCCCCGTGGCGGTCCTCATGTTCCGCTTCAACAACCCCGATGCGCTGCTCGTGCTCGCCATGGTGCTCGCCGCGTGGGCGACACTCCGCTCGATCGAGCAGGGCTCCGTGCGGTGGTTCGCCCTCGCCGGCGTGTTCATCGGCCTGGCCTTCCTCACCAAGACGCTGCAGGCCTTCCTCGTCGTGCCCGGATTCGCGCTCGCCTATCTCGTTGCGGCGAACGCTCCTCTGCGGCAACGGATCTGGCACAGCGTTCTCGGCGGGCTGGCGATCGTCGCCTCGGCGGGCTGGTGGGTCGCCATCGTCGAGCTGGTGCCGGAGAGCGCCCGCCCCTACATCGGCGGCTCGCAGACGAACTCCTTCCTCGAGCTCACCTTCGGCTACAACGGGCTCGGCCGGATCAACGGCGAGGAGACCGGCTCGGTCGGGGGCGGCGGTGACGGCACCGGCACTGGCAGGTGGGGCGCGACGGGCCTGCTGCGGCTCGTCAACGCCGACAACGGCGGTCAGATCTCGTGGCTGCTGCCAGCAGCGCTGCTCCTGCTCGTGGCCGGCCTGATCTACCGAGCGCGTATGCCGCGCACCGACGCTCGCCGAGCGGCATACTTCGTGTGGGGTTCGTGGCTCGTCGTCACCGGCCTCGTCTTCTCGCTGATGGCCGGGATCTACCACGCCTACTACACCGTCGCCCTGGCCCCGGCCATCGCTGCGCTCGTCGGCATGGGGAGCGCCGAGGCGTGGGAGCGGCGGGACCGGATCTCGGGCGCGGCCGTCCTCGCGGCTGCAACCGTGATCACCGCGGTGTGGTCGTTCCTGCTGCTCTCGCAGACCCCGTCCTGGGCACCGGCGCTGCGGATCGTCGTGCTCGCGCTCGGCATCGTCGCCACGGCCGGCTTCCTGCTGCTGACCCGCGTGCATGCGCGTGCGGTCCCCGTCGTGGCCGCGCTCGCGATCGCGACGAGCCTGCTCGGCCCGGCTGCCTACAGCGCCGCCACCATCGCCACCCCGCACACCGGGTCGATCGTCTCGGCCGGCCCGAGCGTGGCCGGGGCCCGTGCCGGGATGCCTGGCGGCGCTCCGACCGGTGCGCCGGGCGTCGGCGCTCCGGCAGGGGCGCCGGGCGGCATACCGAATGGCGTGGACGGTCGTCCGGCAGGAGCCGCGGGAGCAGGTGGACCGGGTGGACCGGGCGGAGCGGGTGGCCTGCTCAACGCGGCGACGCCCTCGACGGCCGTCGTGCAGGCACTGTCCGCGGATGCCGAGCGATACACCTGGGTGGCGGCTGCAGTCGGCTCGCAGAGCGCCGCCGGGCTGCAGCTCGGCACCGGCCTGCCGGTCATGGCGGTGGGCGGCTTCAACGGCTCCGACCCGAGCCCGACCCTCGCGCAGTTCCAGGCGCTCGTCGCCGAGGGCCGGATCCACTACTTCGCGGGCGGCGGTGGCGTCGGCCAGCCCAACGGCGGCAGCCGGAGCTCGGCCGAGATCGCGGCCTGGGTCAGCGCCAGCTTCACCAAGGTCACCATCGGCGGGCAGACGCTCTACGACCTCACCCGACCGGTGAGTGCGTCGACGTCCGCCGGGGCGTGAGGAGTCGTCGTGGCGGCGATCCCGGCCGTGCTCGACGGACCCGCGCGGCTGCGTGGCCAGCTCGGTCGCTTCGCGGTCGTCGGGGGGGTGAGCACGATCGTGCACCTCGGCCTCTTCGCGGTGCTCGACCAGGCCGGCGACGTGGCGGGCCTGGCCGGGCAGCTCGCCAACCTCATCGCGCTCACCGTGGCCACCATCGTCAACACGGCGCTCAACCGGTCGTGGACCTTCGGGGTGCGCGGTCCGGGCGCGCTCCGGCAGCATGCCGCGGCCTTCGCGGTCTTCCTGCTCACGTGGGCGGGGACCGCGGGCGGCCTCGGGTTGCTGCACACCCTGCGGCCGGGTGCCTCGACGTGGCTGTCAGTGGCGGCGCTGGCCCTGGGCACCGGGGTGTCGACGGTCGTGCGCTTCGTCGCGATGCGGCAGTGGATCTTCGCGCGGCGGTGAGCGGCGCGGCATACCGGATCGGCGGTCCGGACACGAGCGCGGGGCGCCTCGCGATCACCGCGAGACGCCCCGGGCCAGGCGCGGAGGCGGCGGGATTTGAACCCGCGAGGGAGGTTAATCCCAACCCACTTAGCAGGCGGGCGCACTAGGCCACTATGCGACGCCTCCATCAGCTGCAGCCGCCACTCGGGCAGCCGGTACAGGCTATCGGGAGCGCCGGGTCCGGCCCAAACGGGATCCAGCCGGCGAGCCGTCGCAGCAGCACGAACCCCCCGGACCGAGGGGTCCGGGGGGTTCGTCGAAGCTGACGGTCAGCTGCGCTCTCGGTTCAGAGCGGACGCACCTGGTCGGCCTGCGGGCCCTTGGGGCCCTGGGTGACCTCGAACTCGACGCGCTGCGCCTCGTCGAGGCTCCGGTAGCCCTGGGTCTGGATGGCGGAGTAGTGGACGAAGACGTCGGGGCCCCCGCCGTCCTGGGCGATGAAGCCGAAGCCCTTCTCAGCGTTGAACCACTTGACGGTTCCCTGTGCCATGGGGATAACTCTCTCTGTAACTGGACACTGGAGTCCGAACCTCTCGGACCCCGGTGCTGATGCCATTACCCCACACCTCGACTGGGTCGAGGACGGAAAGCCGAACCCCCGGGTTCGAGGCCCGGGGGCAGTGTCCGCCCTGCGAGGAACTGCAACTGCAACCGGCGCCGACGTTAGCACCTCCTAACCTGCTGCGGGGTGCGACGTTCGGACTTTTCCCTACCAGCCGGTAACCGGCGGCCCATCGGCGGGCTCAGCGAGCCCCGTCGACGTCGCGGCTCGACGGGCCGATCCCGCGCGTCGAGACCGCCGGCGGCCGGTCGCCGCGCAGCGAGGCGACCATATCGATGACCCGTCGGGTGGCGCGGACGTCGTGCGCCCGAAAGACGGTGGCGCCGAGCCAGCCGGCCACCGCGGTCGCGGCCAGGGTGCCCTCGAGTCGGTCGTCGGCCTCGATGTCGAGGGTCTCGCCGACGAAGTCCTTGCGAGACAAGGCCTGCAGCACCGGGAAGCCCAGCGCGACGACGTCGGCGGTATGCCGCAGCACGCGCAGCGAGTGGGTCGTCGTCTTGCCGAAGTCGAGGGTGGGGTCCAGCAGGACGCGCTCCCGCGGCATACCGGCGGCGAGGGCACGCTCGGCGCCGGCGCGCAAGGTGACGACGACGTCGCGGACGACGTCGAGGGCGTCCGGGCCGTAGGTGACGTCGACCGGGTCGGTCCGCGGCGGTCGACCGCCGGTGTGCGAGATGACATAGCCGGCGCCGATCTCGACGGCGGCGGCGAGCAGCTCGGGGTCGTGGCCGGCCCAGGTGTCGTTGACGAGGTCGACGCCGGCGGGCGCTGCGGCGCGGGCCACCTCGGAACGCCAGGTGTCGAGACTGAGCAGCACCTCGGGGTATGCCGCACGCGCCCGCTCGAGGAAGGGCACCACCCGCTCGATCTCCATCTCCGACGTGACAACCTCGCCCTCCGAGCCGGCACGCACTCCCCCGACGTCGACGATGTCGGCACCGCGAGCCACGGCCTCGTCGAGCGCGCGCATCGCGCTGTCGAGATCGGCGTGCCGGTTGCCGGCGTAGAAGGAGTCGCGAGTGCGATTGACGATCGCCATCACCGCGGGGCGGGCCGCGTCGAAGACCTGGCCCCGCAGGACGAGCGGCGCGGGGTGTGGGAGGTCGACAGGAGTGACGTCCGCGGTCATGGCTCCATGATCCGGCATGGCATCAGATCGCCCGAACGGGGGAGGCGTGGATCGGCTGTGCGGTGCCGTATGTGAGCCGAGTCTCGTTGCCACACAGGAATTTTCATGTAGTGTGGCCCAGATCATGTCGGGCCGATTCGTGCCCGCGAGAGGGCCTCTGCGACAATGGAGGTGAGCCCCCGCTCTGGGGGCGCGAAACCCACGACCTGAACTGAGTTGTAGTCGCATGCCTGCCTGGATCCTGTTGCTCCCCCGCTTCGGCCGGTCGACCACCCACGGTGGCACGTACCGGTACGACCGTCACTCGATGACGATGCGGACCATCTAGTCCCCGTCCTCGACCTTCTCCCAAGGCCACCGGCAAGGACGCCGGTGGCCTTCGTCATTGACGGACGCCGTTCTCAGGCAAGGGGTTTCGGGACAAGTGGACACTCATGAGGTATGCCGCCCCGGCCGTCAGCAGGTGCCACAGGGCGTGCCCCTGGGCCCACGAGGTGGGTTCGCAGAGCCAGCCGCGCTCGTCGGCCAGCCACGCGGCATACCCGATGAGGAGGGTGAGCACTCCGGCACGCAGCGGGCGCCGGTCGGATGCCGTGCGCCACTCGGCGACGATGCCTGGCAACAGCACGACAGCGAAGACCCAGCGACGACTGTCCGGCCAAAACGCTTGCGCGAGAGCGAGACTCGCAAGCAGCACGACAGTGAGGACGGTCACGCGCGAGGCGGTCCACGAGCGGTGTCGGCTGGCGGCGACAGCGACGAGGAGCACGGCGACGAGGTACATCCCTTGGACGTCGAGCCACTGGCCGGCCATCGTGAGCCGCGCGTGGTAGGCGAGGCTGCCGGCTGCGAGGGCCACGCAGGCGGCGGCCAGCGCTCGGTGCAGCGACCGGGTGGGCGTGGACTGGCGGGCGGTCGGCAGGCGCAGGATCGCGACGGCGGCGACCGCGAAGCTCAGCGAGCTGAGTGCGTTGGCCGGCTGGCGGAGCAGGCCGGCCCCGACCGCCTCGCAGAAGCAGCGGCCGGTCGAGGCGAGACAGGTTGCCGGTGCGGCGCCGACGAGGTCGGGCGCGAGCCAGACGAGCAGAGCGCTGAGGGCGACGACGATGCCCAGGCCGCCGATGACGGTCGGCAGCCCGTGGCGGAGGCCCGCTGATCGCCGTGGGGTGCCGGCCATGCTCGGACGGTACCGGCTCGTCGAGCACGATGTGGGCAGCAGGGCTGGCGTGGGCGGAGGGCGTGGGATTCGAACCCACGTGGAGCTTGCACCCCAAGCGGTTTTCAAGACCGCCGCACTAGGCCACTATGCGAGCCCTCCCGGTCGCGGGGGTCGCCGCGACCGACTCATCGTAGGCCGCCCGCGGGGGCGGGTGGGATCGCACGCGGGCGGGCGGGCGGGCGGGATCGGTCGGGCGGGGGCGAGATCGCGCGCGGCAGATTGGCCGCCATGGCGGCCAGGCTGATGGATGGCGGCGAGATCTTGCCGCCGTCAGGCAGGTTGACCGCCATGGCGGCCAAACTGCAGGCCCGACTCCTCGTCGGGCCCACTAGACAGGCGGGCGTGCCGCTCCCACGGGGAGCCGATCCCGGCAGATGGCGCAGAATGGTCCACTCGGCGCGCGAAGGTCCACTCGG
>DAOTIG010000088.1:0-14716 GCA_035448065.1 Dermatophilaceae bacterium | reverse complement strand
CGCGCTTCCTTGACACGGAAGAGGTCACTGGTTCAAACCCAGTATCGCCCACCACCACGGAACGGCCCCTGACCAGCGGAGACGCTGAGCAGGGGCCGTTCTGCTGCGAGGAAGACTCAGGCAGCGACCCAGTTCTACCTCGCCGTAGCATTTATGCCACGCTCTCCGGCCGAGGAGTGATGACGGTGAGCAAGCACAGCACGTTCTGGGATGACTTGGCTCGGGATCTGACGTCAGCTCGGTGAACGTGGATTCCGACTTTGGTACTCGTGACCGAGGCGGCGAACAGCCGCGTAGTCCGCATCCGCACGTGTCGTCCTGAAGGGCTTGTCGCGGCCGTCGATCACGACCAAGAGGGGGCTTGTCGACGCCCTCTTCGTTGGGGGCACGGACAACCCGAGCTGCCAGCATGCTGGTGCGTGCTATCCGAACGGGACCAACGGCAGTCTGCGGAACGGCTGTGACCAGCGAGAACGAGAGCAGGGCCGTTTGGTGTTCTCCGGGGCTCGACGTGGGGGACTGGGCGGGCTCCCTCCCGAGCCCGGTGAGCGGCGCGGCATACAGTCTGCGCATGGCGCACGCGTGGGTGAACGGACGACTCGTCGAGCCGGGGGAGCCGTCGGTGGCAGTGGCCGACCACGGCCTGGTCGTCGGCGACGGGGTCTTCGAGGCGACCAAGGTCGTCGACGGGAAGCCCTTCGCGGTGCGCCGGCACCTGGCCCGGATGGACCGGTCGCTGGCCGGCTTCGGCCTGCCACCGGCCGACCACGGGCTGATCCGCGAGGGCATCGCTGCGGTGCTCGAACAGGATCCGGGTATGCCGTTCGGCAAGCTCCGCTGGTGGGTCACCGCCGGGGTCGGTCCGTTCGGCAGCGACCGGGGTGGGCCGGTCGGCGCCCTGTCCTATCACGTCGCCGCGGACCGGGCCACGCCGTGGGGGCCGACGACGACCGTGCACGTCGTGCCGTGGACCCGCAACGAGCGGGCGGCGACGGCCGGCATCAAGACGACGTCCTACGCCGACAACGTGCTCGCCCTCGCCGCCGCGCACCAGGCCGGCGCGAGCGAGGCGATCTTCGGCAATACCCGGGGCGAGCTGTGCGAGGGCACCGGGTCGAACATCGGGGTCGTCATCGACGGGCAGGCACTCACCCCTCCGCTCTCCAGCGGCGCGCTGGCCGGCATCACCAGGGAGCTGTTGCTGCACTGGTCGGCCGAGTCCGACACGCCGGTGCGTGAGCAGAGCCTGCCGCTCGAGGTGCTGCAGCGCGCCGACGAGGTCTTCCTCACGAACTCCAGCCGCGATGTCCACCCGGTCGTCGGCGTCGACAGTCGCGCCCTGCCGGTCGGCCCGATCACCGAGGCGCTGCGACGGCTCTGGGGCGAGCGAGCCGGCGAGTCCGCCGACCCGTGACCCGCCGCCAAGCCGGCTGGCCGGTCAGGCCTTGCGACGGCGGCCGTCGCGTGACTCACGGGCGACCTTGCGGTCGGTGAGGGCGACCCAGATGACAAGCGCAGCGCCGCCGATCGCGGCGATGACGAAGAAGACCATGGCGATCGCGGGGTAGTCGAGGATCTTCGCGGTCGTCGGCACCTGCATCATCAGCGCCGCACCGACGATCGTCGCCGCGAGCACGATGCCGATGGTCACCCGGTTGACCAGCCGTTGGGCGACGACGAGCGCGCGCTCCTCGTCGATCGCGTTGACCCGGAAGGTCAGCTCGCCGTCGGCCAGGGCGTCCATGATCCGGTTGGCCCGGCGGGGTAGCTGCGAGGCGAACTCCTTGGCCTCGATCGCCGAGGCGATCACCCCACCCGCAGACACGGCCAGCCCGCCGCGCATGATGTCGGCGACGTTGGCTCGGATCGCCTCGGCCGGCGCGAAGGACGGGTCGAGGTGCACGGTCGCCTGGTCGAGGTTGAGCAGCGCCTTGCCGACCATCGACATCTCCGCCGGCGGACGCAGCCCGTGCACACCGGAGAGGCGCGACAGCTCGACGAGCACCCCGCCGGCCTGCAGGTCCGAGCCCATCGCGACGGTCGAGGAGACGAGGTGGCTCACGTCGTCGCGGAAGGCGGCCGCGTCGTAGGTGTCGAGCGGGTGCCCCATCCCGGCCAGCACCAGCGCCGCCTCCTCGCCGTCGCCGTCGCTGATCGCGAGCAGCAGCTTGACGATCCGGTCCTGGATCCGGGGCGAGACGGTGGCGACCATCCCGAGGTCGAGCAGGGCGAGCCGACTGTCGTCGGTGAGCAGGATGTTGCCCGGGTGCGGGTCGGCGTGCAGGACGCCCTCGACGAGGATCGTGTGCAGATAGAACCGGAACAGCTCCTCGACGAGCGGGCGTGCGTCGATCGAGGTCAGCCCGAGCTTGGTGACGTCGGTGACCTTCTTGCCCGGGACGTAGTCCATGGTGAGCACCCGGGAGGTGCAGTAGTCGGGCAGCGGCTGTGGCACGACGAGGTGCTCGTATGCCGCGGCCAGCTCGCCGAAGCGCACCAGGTTGGCCGCCTCGCGCCGGTAGTCCAGCTCGCCGGCCAGCGAGCGACGGAAGTGCGCGAGCAGCCGGCCGAAGCCGTAGCGCCGACCGAGGTCGGTGTGCTTGTCGGCCAGCTCGGTGAGCCGGGTGAGCGCCTCCATGTCGTCGCGGACCGTCTCGCGGATGCCGGGCCGCTGCACCTTGACGACGACCTCGCGCCCCGATCGGGTCACCGCCCGGTGGACCTGCCCGATCGACGCCGAGCCGATCGGCTCCTCGTCGAAGGACGTGAACAGGTGCCGCAGCTGCGCGCCGATCTCGCTCTCGACGATCTCCTTGACCTGCTCGAAGGGGAACTCCTCGACCGAGTCCTGCAGCCGCTGCAGGGCCGTCGTGTAGACCGGCGGGAGCAGGTCGTAGCGGGTCGAGAGCAGCTGGCCGAGCTTGACGTAGGTCGGGCCCATCCGCTCGAGATCGGCGGTGAGCGCCTGGGCCCGCGCCTCCGACCCGTCGTCGAGGCCGGCCTCGCCCTCGACCGCACCCTCCTCGACGAGGAACTCGTCGAGCCCGGCTCCGCTGACCAGGTCGCCCCGGCCGTGCTTGACGAGCAGCCGGGCCAGGTCGGCATAGCGTCCGGCGTCGCCGCCGCCCAGGGGAAGCTTCACGCGTCTCACTCATCTCGTCGTCGGGTATGCCGCGTGCCCCCCGCTCGTCGGCCTCACCCCACTATGCCCGCCCGGGGCATACCGATAAACGGCCGGACGGCTGTGACTCCGGCGACGCGCCGTCCCTAACCCGGTTCGGAGCCACGGCCCGGGCAGGCTATCCTTGCGACTCGCACGCGAGTGCCTCGGATGTGTAGCTCAGTTGGTTAGAGCGTTCGCTTCACACGCGAGAGGTCGGGGGTTCGAGTCCCTCCACATCCACCCTCCCCTTCCGTATGCCGCCCGGCTCACACCCGCAGTCAGCGCGCGGGCGGTGCCGCGCGGCATACATTGACGTCATGTCACGCGAGACCCGCACAGCGGCCGTTCTGGCCGGCAACCGCATCCCCTTCGCCCGATCGCACGGCGCCTACGCCCATGCGAGCAACCACGACATGCTCACCGCCGCCCTCGACGGGCTGGTCGCCCGCACCGGACTGGCCGGCGAGCGGCTCGGCGAGGTGGTCGGCGGGGCGGTGCTCAAGCACAGCCACGACTGGAACCTCGCCCGCGAGAGCGTGCTCAGCACCGCGCTCTCGCCGCAGACCCCGGCCTACGACGTCCAGCAGGCGTGCGGCACCGGATTGCAGGCCACCCTGCTCGTCGCCAACAAGATCGCGCTCGGCCAGATCGACTCGGGCATCTCGTGCGGCAGCGACACGACGAGCGATGCGCCGATGTCCCTCGGCGAGGGGCTGCGCGAGACCCTGCTCAAGGTCAACCGGGCCAAGACGACCGGCGACAAGGCCAAGGCGCTCATCGGGCTGCGCCCGGGCCACCTGGCTCCGAACGTGCCGCAGGCCGCCGAGCCCCGCACCGGGCTGTCGATGGGCGAGCACATGGCAATCACCGCCAAGGAGTGGGGGATCACCCGCGAGGCGCAGGACGAGCTCGCTGCGGCCAGCCACCGCAACCTCGCCGCGGCATACGACCGGGGCTTCTTCGACGACCTCGTGACCCCTTTCCTCGGGCTGACCCGCGACGGCAACCTGCGCCCGGACTCCTCGGCCGAGAAGCTCGCCAAGCTCAGCCCGATCTTCGGCTCCGACACGATGACCGCGGGCAACTCGACCCCGCTCACCGACGGCGCCTCCGCCGTGCTGCTCGGCAGCGAGCAGTTCGCGGCCGAGCACAGCCTCACCCCGCTGGCCCGCGTCGTCGACGGGGAGACCGCCGCCGTCGACTTCGTCCACGGCGCCGAGGGGCTGCTCATGGCGCCCGCGTATGCCGCGGCGCGGCTGCTCGCCCGCACCGGCCTGAGCCTGCAGGACTTCGACTTCTACGAGATCCACGAGGCCTTCGCGGCGACCGTGCTGGCGACGCTCGCGGCGTGGGAGAGCGACGAGTTCTGTCGCACTCGGCTCGGCCTGCCCGGCGCGCTCGGCCCGATCGACCGCAGTCGGCTCAACGTCAACGGCTCGTCTCTGGCCGCCGGTCACCCCTTCGCCGCCACCGGCGGCCGGCTCGTCGCGTCGCTGGCGACGATGCTGCACGAGAAGGGCTCGGGGCGCGGGCTGATCTCCGTCTGCGCCGCTGGTGGTCAGGGCGTCGTGGCCATCCTCGAGGCGATGTGATGGCCGGCTCCGACCCGTATGCCGCGCTGCTCGCCTCGCCGCTGGGCAAGCGCCTCGCCGGGTCGCTGGGCCTGCCCCGGCCGACCGAGCTGCGCCGATACGTGCCGGGCGAGCCGATCCTCGACGGCGCGGCGCTCGTCGGCGGGCTGCCCGGCGGTGCCGAGTCGGGGCCGCTGGCCGAGGCGGTCGAGGCGGTGCTGCGCGCCGACGGCATCGAGATCGGCGACCCGTTCGACACGACCGAGGTCGCGGCGATCGTGTGCGACCTCGCCGACGCCCGTCAGCCGGCGGACCTCGAGCGGCTGCGCGCCGTCGTCGCCCCGTCGCTGAAGCGGCTCGGCCCGAGCGGCCGGGTGCTCGTGCTCGGCCGACACCGTGGGCCGGACCTCGACCCCACGGCGCGGGCGGTGCAGCGGGCTCTGGTCGGCGCGACCAAGTCGATCGCCAAGGAGACGCGTCGCGGTGGCACCGCCAACCTCGTGCTCGTCGGTCCGGGGGCCGAGGGGGCCGTTGAGTCGACGGTGCGCTTCCTGCTGTCCGGCCGCGCGGCCTACGTCTCCGGTCAGGTCGTGTCGGTCGGGGCGGTGGCTGCCGGCGACGTCGCCGTGCCATTCGAGCCGGTCGACTGGACCCAGCCGCTGGCCGACCGGGTGGCCGTCGTGACCGGTGCCGCCCGCGGCATCGGAGCGGCGGTCGCCGAGGTGCTGTCGCGCGACGGTGCGACGGTCGTCTGCGTCGACGTGCCGGCTGCCGGTGAGGCCCTGGTGCGCACGGCCAACCGGGTCGGCGGCACTGCCCTGCAGGTCGACGTGACGGCGAACGACGCCGGACGTCGGATCGCCGAGCACGCCCACGCCCGGCACGGCGGGCTGGACATCGTCGTCCACAACGCCGGCATCACCCGCGACAAGCTCCTCGCCAACACCGACGAGGCGCGCTGGGCGCAGGTGATCGAGGTCAACCTCGCCGCCGTGCTGCGGATGAACGAGGTGCTCCTGGCCCCCGGCGGCCTCGGCGACGGCGGCCGGATGGTGCTCGTCTCCTCGCTCGCCGGGGTGGCCGGCAACCGGGGTCAGGTGTCGTATGCCGCGTCGAAGGCGGGTCTGGCCGGCCTCGCCGAGGCGCTCGGCGGCGACCCCGACCTGCGGGCCCGAGGCATCACCGTCAACGCCGTCGCGCCCGGCTTCATCGAGACCGAGATGACCGCCCGGATCCCGCTAGCCACCCGCGAGCTGGGGCGGCGGCTCAACTCGCTGCAGCAGGGCGGCCTGCCCGTCGACGTCGCCGAGACGATCGCCTGGCTCGCCCAGCCCGGCAGCGGGGGAGTGACCGGGCAGGTCGTCCGGGTGTGCGGGCAGAGTCTGCTGGGTGCCTGAGCCGAGGAGGGTGACGATGGACCACGACGAGGTGCTGGAGCGTCTCGAGATCGAGCTGCGGGCGGTGAGTCGCCTTGTCGCGCAGGCGAGCTCAACGCCTGGAGCGTGGGATGTCGCGCTGTCGGCCTGCCCCGGATGGGCGGTTCGCGACCTCGTCGGCCACCTGGGCTTCGTCCATCGGTGGGTGGCGAACGCCATCGAGACGGGTCGGCCGGACCTCGAGCCGAAGCCGCTCGACGCCGACGAGCAGCTGTCGGCCTGGTTCGACGAGGGAGTCGGATTGCTCGCCGGCACGCTGCGCCGCGATCCGGGCGAGCCGGCGTGGACGCTCGCCGAGCCGCGCACCGTCGGCTTCTGGCGACGGCGGCAGCTGCACGAGAACACCGTGCACCGCTGGGACCTGGCGACCGCGATCGGCGCCGACGCGACGATCGACGCCGAGGTCGCCCTCGACGGGATCGACGAGGTGATCGGCACGATGCTGCCCCGACAGGTCAAGCGCGAGCGAGTCGCCTTGCCGGAGGGCGCGATTCGGCTGGTCGCCGATCCCGATCCGCACACCGAGGACGGCGCGCCGAGCTGGCTCATCGGCACCGGCGCGCCGGTCGCCACCGGGCACGCCGAGCCGGTGGAGCTCTATCTCGCCCTGTGGCATCGTCTGCCTGCCGGCGCCGTGGCGCTGCGGTGGGACGGTGACGTCGAGGCAGGCCGGGCCGTGCTGGCCCTGCCCCTGGCCCCCTGACCGGGAGACCCATCATGACCGAGCGCATCGAGCTCTCCGACACGCCCCACCTCAAGACCCTGCTGGCTCGCGCCGTCGTCTCGGGACGGCGCCGTGGCGACCGGCTGCCGGACGTCGAGGTGGTGGCACCCGAGGTGCGGATCATGCCGGCCGATCTCGCGGCCTACAGCAGGGTGTGCGGGATCGGCGTCGGCGCCCGGATCCCGGTGACCTATCCCCATGTGCTGGCCTTCCCGCTGGCCCTTACCTTGATGACCCGCTCGGACTTCCCACTGCCGCTGCTGGGCAGCGTGCATGTCGAGAACCACACCAGCTGGACCCGCCCCGTGCTGCCGCACGAGCCGCTCGCCATCACGGTGCGGGCCGCTGACCTGCGCTCGCACCGGCGTGGTCGGGCGGTCGACATCGTCACCGACGTCCGCGCCTCCGGCGAGCAGGTGTGGCAGGAGCGCAGCGCCTATCTCGCGCCGGGGGCCGGCGCCGACCCGGCTGCGTCGTGGCCGCCGCCGCCTGACGCCTCCGCCCTCACCGTGAGCCCGTCCCGCATCCAGGTGCCTGGTGACATCGGCCGCCGATACGCAGCGATCTCGGGCGACCTCAACCCGATCCACCTCAGCGCGCTGAGCGCGCGTCCGTTCGGCTTCCGCGCCGCGATCGCGCACGGGATGTGGGCCTACACCCGCCTGCTCGGGGTGCTCAGCCCTCGGGTGCCCACGGTGGGGGAGTCGAGCGTGTGGTTCCGCTCACCGATCCCGCTCGGCGCGAGCGTGCGAGTGGCCGTCGACGAGCAGGGCGAGCTCGCCGCGCTGCTGCCGCTGGCAAGCCCGGCCCCGCACCTCCTCGTCGGACTCACACGGCGATGAGCTCGGCGTACTGAGTGAGTCGGAAGGTGGCCATCGCCTGGTTCGACCTCTCCCGGTCGAGGACGAGCTCGTCGCGAGGAAGGCCCGGATGATCGCGATCGCCGAGGTCGAGCGTGGACACGGGGCTTCTCCTGACGATGAGTGCCGCGACGGTCGCGACCCGGTGGCATACCCATGGGGGTATCTCCTCAGGCACCGTCGAACGGCTGAGGGAAAGGCGTGAGCGCGGTCACCTCCGACCCCGATAGCCTTGCCGTATGCCGCGTCGGCGCCCGCCGCCGCACTCACCGAAGGAGCACCGCAGTGTCCGCCCAGATCACCGTGTCCGTCGCCGGAAGCGAGCGATCGGTCGCGGGGGAGACCACCGCGGCCCAGCTCTTCGAGGGCGATCGGGACGTCGTCGTGGCCCGGGTCAACGGTCAGTTGTGCGACCTGGCCCACATCCTCGCCGACGGCGACACGGTCGAGCCGGTGCGCATCGACGAGCCGGACGGGCTGCAGGTGCTGCGGCACTCGTGCGCCCACGTGCTCGCCCAGGCGGTGCAGCAGGTCAACCCCGACGCCAAGCTCGGCATCGGCCCGCCGATCCGGGACGGCTTCTACTACGACTTCCAGGTCGAGACGCCCTTCACCCCCGAGGACCTCAAGAGCCTCGAGAAGGTCATGCAGCGGATCATCAACGAGGGGCAGACCTTCGTGCGCCGTGAGATCTCCGACGCGGACGCCCTCGTCGAGCTGGCCGCCGAGCCCTTCAAGTGCGAGCTCATCGGACTCAAGGGCGGCTCGGGCGCTGACCTGGAGGACCTCGACAGCTCAGCCGAGGGCGCGAGCGTCGAGGTCGGCGGGGCGCAGCTGACGATCTACGACAACGTCCGCAAGGACGGCACCCGAGCCTGGGGCGACCTGTGCCGTGGCCCGCACATCCCGAGCACGAAGCTGCTCGGCAACGCCTACAAGGTGATGCGCAGCAGCGCGGCATACTGGCGCGGCGACCAGCGCAACCAGCAGCTGCAGCGGGTCTACGGCACGGCATGGCCGACGAAGGCCGACCTCACGGCATACCTCGACCGGCTCGCCGAGGCCGAGCGGCGCGACCACCGCAAGCTCGGCGTCGAGCTCGATCTCTTCTCCTTCCCCGACGAGATCGGCTCCGGCCTGCCGGTCTTCCACCCCAAGGGCGGCGTGCTCAAGCGGGAGATGGAGGACTACGTCCGGCAGCGGCACATCGAGGAGGGCTTCCTCTACGTCGGCACGCCGCACGTCGCCAAGGAGGGCCTCTTCCACACCTCCGGGCACCTGCCCTACTACGCGGACACGATGTTCCCGCCGATGGAGTTCGAGGGCTCGGACTACTACCTCAAGGCGATGAACTGCCCCATGCACAACCTCATCTACCGGTCGCGCGGGCGCTCCTACCGCGACCTGCCGATGCGGCTGTTCGAGTTCGGGCACGTCTACCGCTACGAGAAGTCCGGTGTCATCCACGGTCTCACGCGGGTGCGCGGCTTCGCCCAGGACGACAGCCACTCCTACGTCACGAAGGAGCAGGCGCCCGACGAGATCAAGCACCTGCTGAGCTTCTGTCTCGGGCTGTTCCGGGACTTCGGCCTCAGCGACTTCTACCTCGAGCTGTCGACCCGCGACGACAAGCATGCGGACAAGTTCGTCGGCTCCGACGAGGACTGGGCCGAGGCCACCGCCGTGCTCGAGCAGGCCTGCGTCGAGTCCGGCCTGGACCTCGTCCCCGACCCGGGCGGCGCCGCCTACTACGGCCCCAAGGTGTCGGTGCAGGCCAAGGACGCGATCGGACGCACCTGGCAGCTCTCGACGATCCAGTACGACTTCAACCAGCCCAAGGGCTTCGGGCTGGAGTACCAGGCGGCCGACGGCTCGCGCCAGCAGCCGGTGATGATCCACTCGGCGAAGTTCGGCTCGATCGAGCGCTTCATCGGGGTGCTCACCGAGCACTACGCCGGCGCCTTCCCGGTGTGGCTGTCGCCGGTCCAGGTGCTCGGCGTGCCGGTCGCCGAGGAGTATGCCGCCTACCTGCAGGGTGTGCTGGATCGCCTTGCCGCGCAAGGGGTTCGGGTGGAGCTCGACGAGTCGGACGACCGCTTCCCGAAGAAGATCCGCAACGCGAGCACGTCCAAGGTGCCCTACACGCTGATCGCCGGCGAGGAGGACCGCGCTGCCGGCGCGGTGTCCTTCCGGATGCGCGACGGCAGCCAGCGCAACGGCATACCGGTCGACGAGGCGATCGCCGAGATCGTCGAGGCGATCCGGACCAAGGCGCAGGTCTGACCGGAGTCGATGGTCCACTCGGCGGGGGATGGTCCACTCGGCGGGGGAGTGGTGCCGCGGCATACACTCGCTGGCGTGAGCGATGTCGAGGACCCACGTGCCTTCGCGCGGGTGCCCGACGGCTACGAGCGCCTGTGGACCCCGCACCGGATGGCCTACATCGAGGGGGAGAAGCCGACCGACGAGGACGGTGCCGACTGCCCCTTCTGCTCGGCGCCGGGCAAGACCGACGCCGATGGGCTCATCGTCGCGCGCGGCGAGCTCTGCTTCGTCGTCATGAACCTCTTCCCCTACAACCCGGGCCACCTGCTCGTCTGCCCGTATCGGCACGTCGCCGACTACGTCGAGCTCACCGACGACGAGACGGCCGAGTTCACCGAGCTCACCAAGACCGCGGTCCGCACGATCACCGCCACCTCGCGCCCGATGGGCTTCAACCTCGGCATGAACCAGGGTCGGGTCGCCGGGGCCGGGGTTGCCGCCCACCTGCACCAGCATGTCGTCCCGCGCTGGGGCGGCGACGCGAACTTCCTGCCGATCATCGGCCAGACCAAGGCCCTGCCGCTGCTGCTCGAGGACGTCCGGGCCCGGCTCTCCGCCGCCTGGCCGAGGTGAGCCCGGAGCCGACCCCGCCGCCATGCCGCGTGGCGCCCAGGGTCACCCGCGCGCGCCGATAGGCTGACCGGCGATGCTCAACCGACTCCTGCGCGCGTCGTGGACCAAGGTCATGACGCCCATCGCGAGGCTCTTCCTGCGCCTCGGGATCAGCCCCGACGTCGTCACCGTCGTGGGCACCGTCGGCGTCTGCGTGGGGGCCCTCGCGTTCTATCCCCGCGGCGAGTTCCTCGTCGGCACGCTCGTCATCGTCGCCTTCATCTTCAGCGACAACGTCGACGGCGTGATGGCCCGCCTCTCCGGCCGGCAAGGGGTGTGGGGCGCCTTCCTCGACTCGACCCTCGACCGGGTCGGCGACGCGGCCATCTTCGGCGGGCTCGTCCTCTACTTCGCCGGGCCGGGCCAGGACCTGCTGCTGGCCGGGCTCGCCCTGGGCTGCCTCATCCTCGGCATGGTCGTCTCCTATGCCAAGGCCCGGGCCGAGGGCCTGGGCATGACGTGCAACGTCGGCATCGCCGAGCGCGCCGACCGGCTGTTCGCCGTGCTGCTGGCCACCGGGCTGGTCGGGCTCGGCCTGCCGATGTGGCTGCTCACCGTCGTGCTCGCGCTGCTTGCCGTCGCCAGCCTGGTCACCGTCGTGCAGCGGATGCTCACGGTCCGCGACCAGGCCCTGCCGACCCGGCGTCGGCGACCGTCCCGGCGGCCGGCGCGCAGGCCGGCTCCGTGAGCCGGCTCGGCGCCGCCCGAGACCTCGCCACCGTCACCGGCTACCGGCTCGGGTGGGCGGCGGTGCGCAAGCTGCCGGCCGGGGCGGCATACCGGATGTTCGACACCATCGCCGACCTCTCGGTGCGCCGCGGCGGCAGCGGCATCGACCGGCTCCGGGCCAACTACGCCCGGGCCCGGCCCGAGCTCAGCCCGAGCGAGCTGGACGATCTCGTCCGCGCCGGCATGCGCTCCTACCTGCGCTACTTCTGCAATGCCTTCCGACTCCCCGATGTCTCCGCCGACGAGCTCAGCCGGGCCTGCCGCGCGGTCAACGATGAGCAGCCGCGCGCCCACCTCGCGCGCGGCCAGGGGATCGTCGCCTGCTGCGCACACCTCGGCGACTGGGATCTCGCCGCCGGCTGGTCGACCAGCAACCTCGCGCCGGTGACGACGGTCGCCGAGCGGTTGAAGCCCGAGGCGGTCTTCCGCGAGTTCCTCGACTTCCGCCAGCGGCTGGGCATGACCATCCTGCCGCTCACCGGCGGAGGCAACCCGTTCACCGGACTGCGGGCCGCGGTCGAACGTGGCGACTTCGTCGCGCTGCTCGCCGACCGTGACCTCACCGCGAACGGTCTCGAGGTCGAGCTCTTCGGGCGGCCGGCGCGGGTGGCCAAGGGGCCGGCCCTCTTGGCGCTGCTCACCGGAGCGCCCCTGTATGCCGCGTCCGTCCACTACGAGCCGGCTCCCGAGGTGAGCAGCCACGGCGGCTGGCGAGTGGTCGTGACCTTCTCCGAGCAGATCCCCGTGCCCGAAGGCGACACCGCGACCCGGGTCGCGGCGATGACCCAGGCCTGCGTGAGCTACCTGCAGGAGGCCATCACGCGGCATACCGAGGACTGGCACATGCTGCAGCGGGTCTTCGTCGAGGACCTCGACCCCGCCCGGCTCCCGGGGCGCTCCTGATGCGGATCGGCATCGTCTGCCCCTACTCCTTCGACGTTCCCGGGGGCGTGCAGTACCACGTCCGCGACCTCGCCGAGATCCTGCTGGCCCGCGGCCACGAGGTCAGCGTGCTCGCCCCCGCCGACGACTCGAGCCCGGCCCTGCCGGACTACCTCGTGCCGGCCGGGCGCGCGGTGCCGGTGCGCTACAACGGCTCGGTGGCCCGGCTCAACTTCGGGCTGATGACCAATGCCAAGGTCACCGCGTGGCTGGACCGCGGTCGCTTCGACCTCGTGCACATCCACGAGCCGATCACCCCGAGCGTCGGCGCGCTCGCCCTGTGGGCGGCCGAGTGCCCGATCGTCGCGACCTTCCACACCTCCAACCTGCGCTCCCGGGCCATGCAGATGTCCTACCCGCTGTTCCGGGCCAGCATGGAGAAGATCCTCGGCCGGATCGCCGTCTCCGAGGACGCCCGACGGACCGTGACGACGCACTTCGGCGGCGACGCGGTGGTCATCCCCAACGGGGTCTATGTCGACCGCTTCGCTGCAGCGCTGCCCCGCCCGGAGTGGCAGGGCAGTCCGGATCGCCCGACGATCGCCTTCCTCGGCCGGATGCTCGAGCCGCGCAAGGGCATGCCGGTGCTCGCTGACGCGATGCCGGCGGTCCTGCAGGCGGTGCCCGGGGCGCGGCTGCTCGTCGCCGGGCCGGGCGACCCCGACGAGGTGCGCGAGCGGATGGCCCCCGAGGTAGTCGCGGCCAGCGAGTTCCTCGGAGCTGTCGACGACGCCGACAAGGCCCGGCTGCTGCGCTCCGTCGACGTCTACGTCGCGCCGAACACCGGCGGCGAGAGCTTCGGGATCATCCTCATCGAGGCGATGAGCGCCGGGGCGACGGTGCTCGCCTCCGACCTGCCGGCCTTCCGGCGGGTGCTCGAGGGGCCGACCGGGTCGACGGGGGTGCTGTTCGCCAACGAGCGCCCCGACGACCTCGCGGCTCAGCTCGTTGCCCTGCTGCGCGACCCGGAGCTGCGCAGCCGGACCGCAGCGCTCGGCCAGGCTCGCGCGGCGGTCTTCGACTGGGAGGTCGTCGCCGATGACATCACCGCGGTCTACGAGACGGTCCTCGAGGGCGCGGCGGCCAGCCGTGAGGCCGGCCGCCAGGGCGTGCTCGGGCGGCTGCGGCGTGGGGGGAGCGGGCCATGAGCTGGTGGCGTGACGGCGTCAGCGGCGCCGAGTGGGTCGCGCTGCTCGTGCTGCTGCTCGTCCTCGTCGGCTGGTATCTCTCCTACTCGGCGGCCCGGCTGGACCGCTTGCATGCTCGCGTCGAGGGCACCCGCGCCGCGCTCGACGGACAGGTGGTCCGGCGGGCCGAGGCGGTGCTCGAGCTGGCCAACAGCGGTCTGCTCGACGCGGCCAGCTCGCTCATGCTCGTCTCGCTCGCGTCGGAGTCGCTGTCGGCCAGCGACGCCGCCGAGACCGACACCGAGCAGCAGCGCTTCACCCACGACCGAGAGAGCATCGAGTCGGCGCTCACCGAGTCGCTCGACCTCACCCTCGACGCCGAGACGATGGCCGCCCTCGACGGCGACGACGTGGCCGCCGCGGTCCTCGCCCGGGTCAAGGCGACCGGGCAGCGGGTCCAGCTGGCCCGCCGCTTCCACAACGAGGCGGTCACCGACGTGCGCCGGATGCGCCGCAAGCGGGTTGTCCATCTGTTCCGGCTCGCGGGGCACGCGATCCTGCCGGGCACGGTCGAGTTCGACGACGAGCTGCCCACGGCGCTGCGAGGCTGACGTGCCGGAGCGAGATCGGCTGTCCCGCAACGGTGCCGGCTCCCCGTGGCGGCGCTTGGCGGCTCGCGCGCTCGTCGCCGGCACCGTGCTCGGTGTGGTCGGGGTCGGGGGACCGTGGGTGTGGGTCGAGCGCGCATCGGCCGACCGGGTGTATGCCGCGGACGCCGCGCCCAGCGCCCCGGTCGCGCTCGTCCTCGGGGCCGGGCTCACCCCCGACGGGCGGCCATCGCCCTTTCTCGAAGGCCGGTTGCAGGTCGCCAAGGCGCTCTACGACAGCGGCCGGGTGCGGGTGCTGCTGGTGTCCGGCGACAACCGCTTCGTCGACTACGACGAGCCGACCGCAATGCGCGACTGGCTGGTGGCGCACGGCATACCCGAGGCTCGGATCGTCCGGGACTTCGCCGGCCGCGACACCTATGACTCGTGCGTGCGGGCCACCCGGATCTTCGGGGTCACCCGAGCCTTGGTCGTCTCGCAGGCCTATCACCTGCCGCGAGCCCTGGCTGTCTGCGGGGCCGTCGGGGTCGACGCCGACGGCGTCGGCGACTGGTCGGCCCAGCAGTGGCGCGACACCTGGACGGCGGGCGAGGCCCGCGAGAAGCTCGCCGGGGTCAAG
>DAOTIG010000087.1:0-14934 GCA_035448065.1 Dermatophilaceae bacterium | reverse complement strand
AGGTGGGTCTCGATGGTCTGGGCGAAGGCCGGGAAGATCGGGTTGGTCAGCTCGGGGATGATCAGCCCGACGAGGCCGGCGCTCTTGGCCCGCAGGTGCCGGGGCCGCTCGAAGCCGAGGACGTCGAGGGCGGTGAGCACGGTGAGACGGGTCGACTCGGAGACTCCGGGGTGGTCGTTGAGCACGCGACTCACCGTCGCCTCGCTGACGCCCGCGTGCCGGGCGATGTCGCTCTGCCGAGCCCGCACCATGCGCTACACCCCCTCGGCCGTGCTCCAGATCCGCACCCCGACGGTCGGGCCGTCGGCCATGAGATCGAGGGTGGACGTGGACACCGTTGCCGTCGTGCCGAATTCACGGGTCGGGCGGTCTGCGCCGGGCAGCTGGCGCAGGTCGATGCGCACCGGGTCGTGGGCCGACCGCGCGACGTGCACGAGCGCGGTCTCGCCCGGCGCCTCCCGGAGATAGACGAGGACGTCGCGCGCGGCATACACCCAGCGCAGTCCGCCGCGCCGCAGCGCCACCGAGTCACGCCGCAGCGCAACGAGATCGCGGTATGCCGCGTGCAACCGCGCGTCCCACAGCGCGTCGTCGTCCACGTGGCCCCACGGCATCGGCCGGCGACCGTCCTCGCCGTAGCTGCCGCGCATCCCGACCTCGTCGCCGTAGGTGACCATCGGGATGCCGGGCATCGTGAACAGCAGGCCGGCACCGACCTCGACGAGCCGGGCGTCAGCCCCGACGAGGGTGCGGATGCGCGAGGTGTCGTGCGAGCCGAGGAGGTTGAAGGACCGGGTGCGCAGCGACCAGGCGATCCGCGAGCCGAAGTCGCGCATCGCCTCGGCGACGAGGTCACCACCGACGTGCGGCACCGGCACCGGCTGGCCGAGGAACTCCGGGGCGTCGTCGGGGTCGGCGAGCCAGGTCCACACCGGCCGGGTGAAGCCCATGTAGTTCATCACGCCGTGCCAGCCGTCGCCGACGAGGTCGGTCGACACGTCGTGGCAGTGCTCGGCGACGACGATGCCGTCCGGCCGGGCGGCGAGGGTCGCGGTCCGCATGTCGCGCGCGACCTGGTGGTAGTGGTCGGCGCCCTTGAACCGGCCGGACATGTTGGCGACATCGACCCGCCACCCATCGAGCCCGCCCGCGGGTCCCAGCCACTTGCGCACCACGCCGTCCGGGTCATCGAAGATCCGTTGCCGCAGAACGGGACTCGCGTGGTTGAGCTTGGGCAGCGTCGGCACGCCCAGCCACGCGGCATACCCGTCGCCGTCGAAGTAGTAGAAGTCCCGCTCCGGCGCGGCCGGGTCACGCTGGGCCGCGACGAACCACTCGTGCGTCACGCCGGTGTGGTTGCTCGTGAAGTCACCGAGCACCCGGATGCCGCGCGCGTGCGCCGCGTCGGTGAGCCGGCGCAGCGCCTCGTCGCCACCCAGCACCGGGTCGACCTGGGCGAACGTGTGCGCGTCGTAGCGGTGGGCCGAGCGGGCCGGGAAGAACGGCGTGAGGTAGACGACGTCGAAGCCGAGGTCGGCGATGTGGTCGAGGTGCTCGACGATGCCGTCGAGGTCACCGCCGTAGAGCTGTCGGCTGCAGGCGTCGCCGCTGCTGAGGTCGACCGGCTCGTCCCAGGCGGCGGCCGTCGCCCACGCGGGTGTCGGCCGGCTGTCGGCCGCGCCCGACCGGGCGAAGCGGTCGGGGAAGATCTGGTAGACCGTCGCGTCGAGCGCCCAGTCCGGCGCCGGGTGACCGGCGACGATCCGGAAGTCGGCGGCATCCGGGACATCGCGCAGGTGGACGCCGGTGCCGTTGACCCAGGCCCACCCCGCCGGACCGCCGGAGAGCAGCCACCGATAGGACGTCACCGGGTTGTGCGCGACGATCCGGGCCCGCCACCAGGTGTCGACCTCGGTGCTGCGGCCGCGGTCGACGGTGGCCTTGGTGAAGAAGGGCTCGCCGTCGAGCACCTGCCGGACCGCGACCGCCTGGACGTCGAGCGTCGCGGGCACGCGCAGCCAGAGGCTGACCGTCGCGCCGAGCTCCGGGCTCTCGTCGGAGACGTAGAGCCCGGAGCCGTCGTGGTGCGGCTGAGCCAGCCAGGTGGCGGTGGGCGCCAGAGAGAGGGCCTCGGCCGTCATCGCGTGGGGCTCTTCGCGCTCACTTCACCGAGCCGGAGGTCAGCCCGCCGACGAGCTGCTTCTGGAAGGTGAGGTAGAGGAGCACGACCGGGATGGAGGCGAGCAGCGCGCCCACGCAGAAGGCACCGAAGTAGCGGTTGCGGTCGGCCTCGAGCAGCCCCCACAGGCCGACGCCGAGGGTCTGCGCGTCGACGTCCTTGAGGAAGATGCTCGCCAGCAGGAACTCGTTGACCAGCCCGATGAACTGGATCATCCCGACGGTGACGAGGATCGGGGTGATGAGCGGCAGGGTGATGGTGAAGAAGATCCGGGCGTGGCTGGCCCCGTCGACCTTGGCCGCCTCGTCGAGCTCCTTGGGCACCGTGTCGAAGTAGCCCTTGAGCAGCCAGACGTTCGCGCCCATTGCGCCGCCGAGGTATGCCGCGATCAGCCCGAGCGCGGTGTTGAAGCCCAGGGCCGGGATGACGTCGCCGAGGTAGACGAAGATCCGGTAGAGGGCGACGAAGGTGAGCAGCGACGGGAACATCTGGATGAGCAGCAGCGCCATCAGGCCGGGCCGGCGGCCGGCGAAGCGCAGCCGCGAGAAGGCGTAGGCCGCGAGCACGCCGAGGAAGACCGCGGCAAGCGAGCCGAAGCCGGCGATGATGAGGGTGTTCTTGTACCAGGACCAGTAGGGCCGGGCCGCGGTGAGGTCCTCGTAGTTGGCGCCGGACACCCCCGCCGGGACGAGCTCGGTGGTGCTGATCGTGCCGGCCGGGTTGACGGCGGCGGCGACGATGAACCAGATCGGGAAGAGCGCGAAGATCAGCGCGGCGGCGATGCCGAGATACCGCAGCACCGCGCCGAGGGCGTGCCCGTCGGAGCTGCTGCGGCGTGGCGCCCGCGTGGTGGGGGCGGTCGTGGTGGCGGTGGCGGGAACGGTCGTCATGTCAGTTCACGTCCTCGAGCTTGGCGGTGCTGCGGAAGCCCTGGGCAGAGATGAGGGCGACGATGATGAAGATGAACACCGAGATCGCGGCCGCGAAGCCGTAGTTCGGTGTCGTGCCGCCGATGGCGAGGCGATAGGCGTAGGTGATGAGCAGGTCGGTCGAGCCGATCTGGGTCTGACCGCCCTCGAAGGGGCCGCCCTTGGTGAGCAGGTAGATGAGCGTGAAGTTGTTGAAGTTGAAGGCGTAGGACGCGACGAGCAGCGGGCCGACGGCGACCAGGACGAGCGGCATGACGATCGAGCGGATGGTCCGGAAGCCGGACGCGCCGTCGATCTTGGCCGCCTCGCGAACGTCCGACGGGATCGCCTGCAGGGCTCCGGTGCAGATGAGGAACATGTAGGGGAAGCCCAGCCACAGGTTCGTGATGAGGATGGCGATCTTGGCCCAGGTCGGGTCGCCGAGCCAGTCGATGCTGAGGTTGAAGGTCTTGTTGATGAGACCGAAGCTCTTGTCCTGGTTGAACATCTGCCGCCACACGAGCGCGGTGATGAAGCCGGGGAGGGCATAGGGGAGGATGAGCAGCGAGCGCCACAGCCCCTTGAACTTCACCCGGTCGTCGTTGAACAGCAGCGCAAGACCCATGCCGAGAAGGAACGTCCCGGCGACGGTGATGAGCGGGAAGATGAGGTTCCACACGAGGACCTTGAGAAAGCCCTCCCGCAGCGTCGGGTTGGTCAGCGCCTCCGTGTAGTTGCGCATCCCGACGTTCTCCTGCCAGCCGGACGGCAAGGCGGCACCCTGTCCGCTCTCCGGCACCCAGGCGGCGTTCTGCGGCATGTAGCGGGTGTTCGTCTTGGTGTCGACGAGCCGGTCGGCCGCCTTGTCGTAGACGAGCGTCGGCTTGCCGACGAAGGCCTCGGACAGCCCGATCGCCTTGATGCCGCCGCCGTCGTCGGTCGGGACGGCGAAGGCGCGCAGGTCCTGGCGGGCGTTGATCTCGCGGGCGTTGAGGATCGTGTAGCCCTTGGCCGCGGTGATCTTGCCGGTGTCGGTCTTGGTGATCTCGTCGTCCTTGAGCTCGGTGAGCCCGTCCTTGTCACCGACGAAGCTCTTCTTGCTCGTCGGGTCGGTGAGCAGGAACACCGGCGCGGCGGTCGTCACGTCGGCGCCCTCCTTGACACCGACCGAGAGCGCGTAGCGAGGGGCCCCCTCGACCTCTTGAACGGTCTGGGCGACGAGGTACTTGATCGACTCGTCCTTGGTGCCGGTGTGCCCGTCGCCGTAGTTGGTGAAGGACGTCATCACGGTGAGCACGATCGGGAAGATCTGCAGGAAGACGAGGAAGACCAGACCGGGGAAGAGGTACTTCATCGGGATCATCCGGCGGCTGCCGTAGATGAGCAGCACGCACATCGCGAGGAAGGCGATGCCGATGACCGCGATCCCCTCGCCTGCGGCGGCGAACTTGGCCGCACCGCCGGCGAGCAGCACGAGGGTCAGGGCGACGAGGACCCATTTGAGGATGAGCCAGGGACTGCGGGACACGACTGCCTCCAGCGGGCTAGGAGCTCGATGTCTTGGGAGAGAAGCAGATTCACTCGATCAGGATGCCGGTGGCGGCGGAGAGAGCTCCGCCGCCACCGGTCGCGCCAGGCTGGATCAGCCCTTGGCGATGTTGGCCACGATCTCCTGCTGCGCCTGCTGGAGGCGGGTGGCAGCCGGGGCCTTCTGCGCGATGATGTCGGCGGTCGCCTGACCCATCGGGCCCCAGACCGAGTTCATCGCGGGGATGTTCGGCATCGGGGCAGCGCCCTTGGCCGCCTCGCCCCAGGCCTTGACGTCGGCGTCGGTCGCCGCGACCTGGGTGTACGCCTCGGTCAGCGCCGGCGGGCGCTTGCCGATGTTGTACATGTCGATCTGCAGGTCCTTCTTCATGACGTACTTGGTCACGAACTCCTGCGCGAAGGCGGCGTTCTTGGCCTTGGCCGAGACGTAGAACATCTGGACGCCGAGGAAGGGGTACATCTGCTTGCCGGCGATGGTCGGCAGCGGCGAGATGGCGTACTTGATGCCGGCCTTCTTGGCCTTGTCGATGGCCCACGGGCCGGTCATGGCGTAGGGAGCCTTGCCGGCGTCGAAGACCTGGTCGACGATCGCGCCGTCGACGTTGGTCGACAGGATGCCGTCCTTGCCGAGCTTGGCGAGCTGCTCGCCGCCGAGGATCGACTCGGGCGAGCCGACGATGACCTTGCTCGCGTCGTAGTCGCCGTTCTCCTTCTGGGCGAAGACGCCGCCACCGAAGGCGTTGAGGAAGGGGTAGGCGTGGTAGGCGTCACCGGTCTTGCTCACGGTGAGCAGGACGGCGTTCGTCGCCTTGCCGTCCTTGACCAGCGCCTGGCCCTTGGTGACCATCTCCTCGAAGGTCTTCGGGGCATCCGGCGCGAGGTCGGTGTTGCGGACGATGCCGATCGACTCCATGGCGTAGGGCACGCCGTAGATCTGGCCGTTGAACTTCGCCGCGGCCATCGCCTCGGCCGGGAACTTGGCCTGGTCGGCCGCCGCGAGGTTGATCGGGGAGACGGCCTGGTTCTGGACGAGCTCACCGAGCCAGTCGTGAGCGCCGACGATGACGTCCGGGCCCTTGCCGGCGTTGGTCGCGTCCTTGAAGTCCTTGCGGACGTCGGTGGAGACCTGGACCGCGACCTTGATGCCCTGCTCGGTGCCGAACTGCGCGGCATACTTGTCGAGGATCGGCTTGCGGTCCTGGTCGCACCAGATGACGAGGTCGACCGCGGCGTCACGGACCGGAGCGCCCGTCGTCGTCGGGGCGGCCGCCGCCGAGGTGGTCGCCTTGGACGTCGCCGAGCCCGCGGCGGAGGTGGTCGCGGACGGGGAGGGGGTCCCCCCGCCGCAGGCGCTGAGAGCCAACGCGGAGACACCCGCGAGGGCCACCGCACCATAGGCACGCTTGAGCATGGATTCTCCTTCGAAGCCGGACGACCCGGCGGTCGCCCTCACAGCGGCGACACTACCTCGGAGCTGAAAGCACTTCCAGAGCTGGCTGAAAGAAATTTCAGAGTTGTGACCTAGCGGTGACCCGCGCCGGTGCGCAAGGATGGTCACGGCGCGTGACAGCGCTTGCACACCCGTCACTCCCGGCGGGGCACCCTTTACAACGGATCGTCCGGCACGTTCCTGCCGGTGAAGGAGACAACTCGACATGGCTACCGTGACCTTCAAGGACGCGACCCGGCACTACCCGGGCAACCCCAAGCCCACGATCGACAAGCTCAACATCGACATCGCGGACGGGGAGTTCCTCGTCTTCGTCGGCCCCTCCGGCTGCGGTAAGTCGACCTCGCTGCGCATGCTCGCCGGCCTCGAGGAGGTCAACGGCGGCCAGATCTTCATCGGCGACCGCGACGTGACCAACCTGTCCCCCAAGGACCGCGACGTCGCGATGGTCTTCCAGAACTACGCGCTCTACCCGCACATGACGGTCGCCGACAACATGGGCTTCGCCCTCAAGATCGCCGGGGTCAACAAGTCCGAGATCGACACCCGCGTCAAGGAAGCGGCCAAGATCCTCGACCTGACCCCCTACCTCGAGCGCAAGCCGAAGGCCCTCTCCGGTGGCCAGCGCCAGCGTGTCGCCATGGGCCGCGCGATCGTGCGTTCCCCGCAGGTCTTCCTCATGGACGAGCCGCTGTCCAACCTCGACGCCAAGCTGCGCGTGCAGACCCGCACCCAGATCGCCTCGCTGCAGCGCCGCCTCGGCGTCACCACGGTCTACGTCACCCACGACCAGACCGAGGCCATGACGATGGGCGACCGGGTGGCCGTGCTCAAGGACGGCTACCTGCAGCAGTGCGACGCCCCGCGCTACATGTACGACCACCCGAACAACGTCTTCGTCGCGGGCTTCATCGGCTCGCCGGCGATGAACCTGCTCGACGTGCCGGTCGTCGACGGCGGCGTCAAGCTCGGCGGGCACACCGTGGCCGTCGACCGCGAGACCCTGCAGGGCGCCGGCAAGCACGTCACCCTCGGGATCCGTCCCGAGGACATGGAGGTCTCGACCACCGGCGAGGGCCTGGAGCTCGTCGTCGAGGTCGTCGAGGAGCTCGGCGCCGACGCCTACATCTACGGCCTGCCCAAGGACGTCACCCAGGTGACCACGGAGGGTGAGGACCACTCGGTGCAGAAGCCATTCCTGGCCCGCGTCGACGGTCGCCGTCCTCCGCAGCGCGGCGAGACCGTCCACCTGGTCCCCAAGGCCGGTCACATCCACCTGTTCAACGCCGAGTCCGGCGAGCGCCTGGGCAAGTAGCCGATCGACGCGCGGTGGCCGGCCCGAGGGCCGGCCACCGCCGTCTTTCCCCGGGCCGCCCATCCAGGCGCCTGCCTCGCGCCGCGGCTCGCCGCGGTCGCCACGCCGTCTCCCCGCTCGAACGGAGGTGCCCCCGTGCCCCTGGAGATCACCTCGGCCAGCCCAGATCCCGCGCTCTTCGACCTGCCCTGGCAGGTGCCGCTCGAGGAGTGGCCGGAGCACACCCTCGCCGCGCTTCCCCGCGGCATCTCGCGGCACGTCGTCCGCTTCGTCAAGCACTCCGGCCGGGTGCTCGCGGTCAAGGAGATCAAGGCCGAGCTCGCGGCCCGCGAGTACCAGATGCTCCGCCGCCTCGGTCGGCTCGACCTGCCCTGCGTCGAGCCCTATGCCGTGGTCTCCGGCCGGGTCGCCTTTGACGGCACACCCCTGGACGCTTGCCTGGTCACCCGCCATCTGCAGTTCTCGCTCCCCTATCGGGCGCTCTACAGCCAGACCCTGCGCCCGGACACGGCGGCCCGACTCATTGACGCGCTCGCGGTCCTGCTCGTCAAGCTGCACCTCGACGGCTTCTGGTGGGGTGACGTCTCGCTGTCCAACACGCTGTTCCGACGCGACGCCGGCGCGTTCGCGGCATACCTCGTCGACGCCGAGACCGGCGAGCTGCACGCCCGGCTCTCCGACGGACAGCGCGAGCACGACCTCGACATCGCGCGGGTCAACATCGCCGGCGAGCTGATGGACCTGTTTGCCGGTGGCCTCCTCGAGGAGCACACCGACCCGGTCGACACGGCGACCGAGATCGTCCGGCGCTATCACTCGCTGTGGGGCGAGCTCACCGACGTCGAGCGCTTCGAGACCGGCGACCGGTGGCGCGTCGACGAGCGGATCCGACGGCTCAACGCCCTCGGCTTCGACGTCGACGAGCTCACCATGTCGACCGACGTCGACGGCACCCATGTCCAGGTGCAGCCCAAGGTCGTCGACTCCGGCCATCACAGCCGCCGACTGCTGCGGCTCACCGGTCTCGACGTCGAGGAGAACCAGGCCCGCCGACTGCTCAACGACCTGGACTCCTATCGCGCCGCTACCGACCGGCTCGGCGACGACGAGTCGCTGGTCGCGCACGACTGGCTGCTCGGGGTCTACGAGCCGACGATTCGGGCCGTGCCCCGCGAGCTCACCGGCAAGCTCGAGGCCGCCGAGATCTTCCACGAGATCCTCGAGCACCGGTGGTATCTCTCGGAGCGCCGAGGCTGGGACGTGCCCTTGCCCGAGGTGATCGGCGACTATGTCGCGCACGTGCTGCCGGCCAAGCCCGACGAGCGGGCGGTGCTCGGCGTCGACACCGTCGAGATGCCGGTGGTCGCGGACATCTCCGACCGCGCACCCTCTGACGGCCGGGACTGACGTCGGCCGTGCGGCGGCCGGGCTGCCCGGATGGACCCGTCCCGCCAGCGACCGACCGGTACGATCGTCGGGTTTGTATCGTCGTCCAGCAGGGAGTCCGCCGTGAGTGGCCACCAACCGAACCCGTTCGAGCAGCCGGGCAAGCCCGCAGGGGCCGGGCCATCCGACCAGCCCAGCTCGCCCTACGGCCAGCCGAGCCAGGGCTCTCCCTACGGCCAGCCGGCCCAGCCGAGCCAGGCATCCCCCTACGGGCAGCCCGCCCAGCCGAGCCAGGCATCCCCCTACGGGCAGCCAGCCCAGCCGAGCCAGGCATCCCCCTACGGGCAGCCGAGCGCTCAGCCTCCGGTCTACGGCCAGCCGGCTCCCGCCCCGCAGTACGGCGCTCCGCCGCAGTACGGCTACGGGTCGCCCGCGCCGGGCTTGGGCGGCGGCGCCTACGGCGCCCCCCAGCCCTGGGGCCCGGCGCCGCTGGCCGCGTGGGGCGACCGGGTGGTCGCCTATCTCTGGGACCTGCTGCTCCAGCTGCCCGGCCTGATCCTGTACTTCGTCTCCTTCTTCCTCCTCGCGGCGGGCACCCCGACGAAGAGCGCGAGCGGCCGAGTGATCTCGGAGGGGAACTCCGGTCTGGCGATCTTCGGTGGTCTGCTGCTCGTGCTGGCCTGGCTCTACATCCTCGGGGTAGGCATCTGGAACACCGTCCTGCGGCAGGGCCGCACGGGTGAGTCGTGGGGCAAGTCCAAGGTCGGCATCCGGGTCGTGAGCATGCGCGACGGTCAGCTCATCGGTGTGGGCAACAACTTCCTGCGCCAGCTGTGCCACATCGCCGACGGGGTCGCCTACGTCGGCTACCTCTGGCCGCTCTGGGACCAGCTCAAGCAGACCTTCGCCGACAAGATCATGAGCACTGTGGTGATCAAGACCCGCTGACGGCAAGCGGATTGCCCGCGAGCGCGGCATACCGATGCGGTATGCCGCGCTCGCGCGTCTGAGCCGGCTGGCCCCCGACGGCGGGCTGTGCGGTCCGGCAGTTTGGCCGCCATGGCGGTGAATCTGCTGGACGGCGGCGAGATTTCGGCGCCTCCGGTCAGAGTGGGCGCCATGGCGGCCAAGCTGCGGCCGGCCACCACCGTCGACGGCCGCCCACGAGTGCCCGGACGCAGCCGAGGTTCGGGCATCACCCGACAAACCAGCACTGGACCCGAGGAATGTTCTCAGGTCCAGTGCAGCTTTATCGGGTCACCCGATGAACGAGCAGGCCCGCAAGACGGGCGCCGGGGAGGTTACCTCGGGCGGTCCTTGTAGCGGATGCGCTCGGGTGCCGGCTCGATGAGGATCTGGCCGAAGAGCAGGACGACGAAGAGCGCGAAGACGGCCACGTGGACGACGGTGCACCACAGGCAGATGGCGCCGATCTGGAACAGCTCGGCCCACACGAGGTAGGCGACGAAGGCCAGACCGAGACCGACCCAGGCGAGCCGGAGCCGGTCATAGGTCGTGCCCGGTGCAAGGAACAGCGGGCGGCGGCACAGCCAGGTCATCACGACGAAGAAGAGCAGGCCGAGCGGCGCGACCGGAATCCCGAAGACCTTCGACCACGGGCTCTGGGTGACCTTGGCGCAGTTGAGCGTCTCGCCCTCGGGGCAGGCCAGGTTGCCGCCGCCGCTGAACGTGTCGTAGGTGAGGTAGGCCGAGACAAGCAGCCCGACGACGCACAGGGCGAGGGCGGTCGGAACGAGCCAACCAGGCACGCCGCGCTGGCGCAGGCGAGGCCGCGGCGACTGCTTGGCCGCCTGGGTGTTCTTGGCCGCCGGCTTCGCCGACTCGCTCGTCGTGGCCGTCGGGCTCGGCTTGCCCGGCGCGGGCCGGCGCTGGCTCACGGCTTGGCCCCGGTGGTCGTCGCCACGGGCGTGGTGGCCGGCGGGGTGCCGGGCGCGCTCGGGGTGGGCGTGCTCGGCGCCGGCGGCGGCAGCTCGATCTGGAAGGCCTCGGCCGCCGCCTTGACCCCGGCCGAGGAGCACACCTCACCCGGCTTGCCACCGGTCGCCACACACAGCTGGGCGGTCAGCATGTTCGCGGTGCCGAGCACACCTCGGGCGATCGGGGTCGAGGGGTCGTGCAGGGCCGCCGCGATGTCGCCGTGGGTGCGGCCCATGAGCGGCTCACTGGAGTAGGAGGCGCCTCCTTGCACCGCCGTGCCGCCGATGGTGAGCCACGGGATGGCGCCCTTCTGCTCGGCATACGGCGGAGCGTTGTACTTCTCGAAGAGCGCCTTGTCCTCGCCCTCGAGCTTGTCGAGCTCGGTGAACCGGCCGTTGACCATCTTGTTGGTCTGGGTCTCGATGCCGGTGAAGGAGACGTAGGGGCTGGTGTAGGTGGCCCCGTGGAAGGAGACGGTGGGGGTGTCCGGGAAGACCTCGGGCGCGGGGGCCGAGTAGGTCGCGTTGAGGTTGTTCCACGTGCCGAATCGGCTCAGCGCGACGACGAGCGGCCAGCGCTGGCTCGCGCAGAACGGGCAGTACTCGGCGCCGATGTAGAGCACCCGCGGCTTGCCGTCCTTGGTCAGCGCGGGCGCGTCGATCTTCTTCACCGGGTTCTGGGCAGTGCCCTTGCCGACGGTGTCGAGGGCGGCCGCCGGCACAGTGGTGAGCTTGCTGAAGGCAGCCTGGTCGAGCGGCGTCCCGTCCTTGCCGGCGACGTTCTTGGCCCCGCCGCCCTGCAGCGCGGCGAACACGATGCCACCGATGATGAGCGCGACGACGGCGACCGTGCCGGCGGCGATCATCAGCCGGTTGCGGCGCTCGGCGGCCGCCTGCTGGGCCCGCAATTCGGCCAGTCGCGCATTCTGGGCGCGAGCACTCTTACCCACCGATGACACTCCTCGTCGCTCCGGCCCAGGAGTCCGGGCCCGGATGGTTCCCCGACATGGTAGCCAGCCGCGCTGAGGGGCGCGTCAGCGTCGCTCGGCGCGCAGCCGAGCGACCTCATAGAGCGCGACGCCCGTCGCCACTCCGGCGTTGAGCGACTCGACCGGCCCGGCCATCGGGATCGACACGATCCGGTCGCAGGTCTCGCGGACCAGCCGCGACAGTCCCTTGCCCTCGGAGCCGACGACGATGACGAGCGGGTCGGTGGCCAGCTCGAGACCCGGCAGCTCGACGTCGCCGTCCATGTCGAGGCCGACGACGAAGAAGCCGGCGCGCTGCAGCTCCTGCAGGGCGCGGGTGAGGTTGCCGGCCATGGCCACCGGGATCCGGGCGGCGGCGCCGGCGGAGGTCTTCCAGGCGCTGGCCGACATGCCGACCGAGCGCCGCTCGGGCACGAGCACCCCGTGCCCGCCGAAGGCCGCCACTGAGCGCACGATCGCGCCGAGGTTGCGCGGGTCGGTGACGCCGTCGAGGGCCACCACGAGCGGCACGCCAGGGGACTCGGGGTCGATGAGGTCGGCCAGCCCGGCGTAGTCGTAGGGCGGCACCTGCAGCGCCAGGCCCTGGTGGACCGCGCCGTCGGTGAGCCGGTCGAGCTCGGCCCTCGGGCACTCGAGCATCGGTATGCCGCGTCCGCTCGCCACCGTGATCGCCTCGCGCACCCGGTCGTCGGCGTCGATCCGGCTCGCGACATAGAGGGTCGTCGCAGGGACCGCGGCGCGCAGCGCCTCGACGACCGAGTTGCGGCCCGCGACAATCTCGTGGCTCGCCTTGGCCGCCTTGACACCTGCCCTGCCGCGGCCGGCCGAGCCGCCACCCGGGCCACGGGGGGCGCCGGCGGCGCCGGCGCGCGGTGCGCCCGCGGCATACCCACCGGTGCGCTTGGCGGCAGAGGCGGCCTTCCGAGCAGCGGGGTGGCCGGTGCGCTCGCTGGCCTTGGGCGTGGGACCGCGCCCCTCGAGAGCCTGCCGGCCCTGGCCGCCGGAGCCGACCGTGCGCGCCTTCCCGCCCTTGCGGACCGCGCCGCGTCGCCGCGAGTTGCCGGCCATGTCAGGCCTCACCCTCACGTCGGGCGAGCGACCAGCGGGGGCCCGACGGCGTGTCCTCGATCGCGACGCCCGCCTCGGTGAGTTGGTTGCGGATCGCGTCAGCAGCGGCGAAATCCCTTGCCACACGCGCCTGTTCGCGAGCCTCGAGCTGCAGCCGGACGAGAGTGTCGAGAGCGGTCATCGCGTCGCCCTGGCCCGGGCTGGTGGCCCCGCGCCAATTGGGGGCCAGCGGGTTGACGCCGAGGATGTCGGTCATCGCGACGACACTGGTGGCCAGCCGGTGCGCCTCGTCCAGGTCGCCGTCGTCGAGCGCGGTGTTGGCCGCCCGGACCGTGTCATGGACGTCCGCGAGGGCGCCGGAGACGTTGAGGTCGTCGTCCATCGCCGCGCGGAAGCCTGCCGGCAGCTCAGTGACCGCGGCCGGGACTGCCTCGAGCGCCCGGACCTGGTCGACCCGGGTGAGCAGGCCCTCGATCCGGTCCACGGCGGCGCCGGCCTCGGCGAGCGAGCCCTCGTGGTACTCGATCATCGAGCGGTAGTGCGCGGCGGTGAGGTAGTAGCGGACGGCGAGCGGCCGGGCGACCTTGGTGACCTCGTGGATCTCCAGGGCGTTGCCGAGGGACTTGCCCATCTTCTGGTTCCGGACGGTGACCCAGGCGTTGTGCAGCCAATAGCGGGCGAAGCCGAGGCCGGCGGCGCGGGACTGGGCCTGCTCGTTCTCGTGGTGCGGGAAGCGCAGGTCGATGCCGCCGCCGTGGATGTCGAACTCGTCGCCGAGATAGCGCCGGGCCATCGCCGAGCACTCGAGGTGCCAGCCGGGACGTCCGCTGCCGAAATGCGTTGCCCACTGGGCGGATTCGGGCTCGTCGAGCTTGTGGCCCTTCCAGAGCGCGAAGTCGCGGGGGTCGCGCTTGCCGCGGGGGTCGGCGTCTTCGGCGGCAGCCATGTCGTCGATCGACTGACCGGTGAGGCTGCCGTACTCGGGCCAGGACCGGACGTCGAAGTAGACGTCGCCGGTGGCATCCGGCGCGGCATACGCGTGGCCCTTGGCGACCAGCGTGTCCATGAGCTCGACCATCTCGGTGACGTGGCCGGTGGCGCGCGGCTCGTAGGTGGCGGGGAGCACGCCGAGCAGCTCGAGCGCCTCGGTGGTGAGCCGCTCGTTGCGGTAGGAGAGGACGTACCAGGGCAGGCCGGCCTCGGTGGACTTGCGCAGGATCTTGTCGTCGATGTCGGTGACGTTGCGGACCAGGGTGACGTCGTAGCCGTGGCCGACGGTGAGCCAGCGGCGCAGCACGTCGAAGGCCACGGCGAAGCGGACGTGGCCGATGTGCGGGGCGCCCTGCGTGGTGAGGCCGCAGATGTACATGCCGACCTTGCCGTCCTCGAGGGGGACGAACTCGCGCAGCTCGCGGGTGGCGGTGTCGAACAGGTGCAGGCTCACCCGGGTGAGTCTATTGGGGGTCGCGAGCAACCGCCGGCCGCGATCACCCGGTTGACTGGGGTATGCCACCCGCTCGCCCGCTGCTCGCCGCTCGCGTCGGGCTGGCCGTGCTCGCGCTGCTCGCGGGCGTGGTCGGCCTGGCGGGCTGTGGCCACAGTGGGTCGGTAGGAGCGGTCGGGTCGACGGCCGGACCCGTGTCGACGGTGGGGCTACCGCCGACGGCGGCCGGGCCGCCAGCACAGGCGCCGATCTCGCCGACTCCACGGGCTCGGGCCAGCGGCCCGGCCGGGGACTGCCCGGCGCTCGTGGCGGCCGGCCCGAACGCCACCTTCGCCGCCGTGGACTACGTCGACATCGTCGTGTGGGGCGGGGTGACCTATGTCGGCCGGGGGGCCGTGAGCTGGACCTCGGCCGCGCCGACTCGGGTGCGTGACGCCGACGTGGGACCGATGGTCTTCACGGTCCGCTGCGCGTTCTCCACGCTCAACGACCTGACCCACCTGCAGCCCCCACCGCTGGGGGACGGGGACGCGGCCTTCCTCGCCGCGGGCACACCCGTGAACGAGCTGCGTGGGTGGCCTCGGTCCTGTCGTCTGGTGGCTCGCGATCGCGCCGGCGAGCTCGTCGTCTATCGAGCCCTCGACCCGGCGGTCACGACGACTGCGACCCTGCTGCCCTGCGCCGGCCCCCCCGGCCGAGCCGTGACCGTC
>DAOTIG010000086.1:11144-15061 GCA_035448065.1 Dermatophilaceae bacterium | reverse complement strand
AGAGGGCGACTACGTCATCATCCCGCGCGCGACGACCCACCGGATCGTGCCTACCGGCGATGCGCCCGTGCGGATCTACGCGATGGAGTGCAACAGCCACGTCACCCCGCCCAAGCGCTACCTCTCGCGCTTCGGCCAGCTGCTCGAGCACTCGCCCTACTGCGAGCGTGACTTCCGGGTGCCGACCGACCCCCACGTGGTCGAGGAGCGCGACATCCCGGTGCACATCAAGCACTGGAAGTCCGGCGCCCCGGGCGGTATCGGCGGCACGATCCACGTCCAGCCGCACCACCCCTTCGACGTCGTCGGCTGGGACGGCTGCCTCTATCCCTACGCCTTCAACATCAGCGACTACGAGCCGCTGACCGGCCGGGTGCACCAGCCGCCGCCGACCCACCAGGTGTTCGAGGCGCACAACGTCGTCTTCTGCAACTTCGTCCCGCGCAAGGTCGACTACCACCCGCTGGCGATCCCGGTGCCCTACTACCACTCGAACGTCGACTCCGACGAGGTGATGTTCTACGCGGCCGGTGACTACGAGGCGCGGCGTGGGTCGGGCATCGCGGCCGGGTCGATCTCGCTGCACCCGATGGGCCACGCCCACGGCCCGCAGCCGGGTGCCTACGAGCGCTCGATCGGCATCGAGTCCTTCGACGAGACGGCGGTGATGGTCGACACCTTCGCGCCGCTGCTCATCGGCGAGGGCGCGCTGGCCGTCGAGGACCCGAAGTACATGTCCTCCTGGAACGAGGACTGAGCCTCCGCTTCCCCCAAGTGCCGGTCTGGCAGAGCTCCGCTTGCTGACCACGCCGGTATGCCGCCCGCGGCCCGTCTCACGCATCGGGTGAGCCGGGCCGCGTGTGCTTGAGGCGCGCCGTGTGATTGGGGAGGGTTGACCACGCCCTGACGGGGACAACCCTCCCCGATCGGTGTGGGACCAGTGGCCCAAACCAGAGACATACACCTACCTGGATGTACAGTCCTTGACATGTACATCTTCTCACGTATACATGGGATATGAACCGACCTGTTCGCCCCATATCGCTGACCTTGGGCGGCATACCGGACCTACCCGACATCATCGGGCGTGGCCCTGCCACCGACCTGATCGTCGATCTCCTCGTCCGCGGCCAGAGCGTGCTCTTCACGGGTGACCGCCGCTATGGCAAGACCTGCCTTTCCCGGCTCGTCGAGGCCCGGCTTCGGGACGCGGGGCACAAGGTGGTGCGGGTGAGTGCCGAGCGGGCGTCGTTCGGCGACTTCCTCGATGCCTTTGCCCATGAGGTGGAGCAGCAGTTGGGCAATGCAGTTACGAGGGAGCTGACACAGTGGAGGGCCACGTTCAAGGCTGGGCCGGTGGAGGTCAGTCGCACCCCGTCGACCCGCGGCCTCGACGAATTGCTCGAGCTGGCCGCGAAGCAGGGTTCCCCTAGTCGGATCGTGCTCATCGTCGACGAGGTGCCGATCCTGGCAAGCGCGATGGAGCACGAGCACCCGGGCTCAGGCCAAGCAGTGCTCGACACCCTGCGACGGGTGCGCCAACAGCACTCCGCCGGCCTGTCGATGCTCATGCTGGGCTCGATCGGTTTCCACCACGTGGCACGCCGGTCCCCGGGCAGCCTCAACGACATCACCAAAGAGCAGGTCGGTCCGGTCACCTCCGAGGACGGCGCCTACCTGGCGCGGTGCCTCATGGCCGGTGAGCGGGTGGACTGCACTGACCCGGCCGCAGTGGCAGCAGCGATGCACGTGGCGGCCGAGGGCATCCCCTACTACATCCAGCACCTGGTCAAGGACGCCCGGGACCGGGCGCGTACGGACGGTCCGGCCACCCCCGAGACGCCGGGAGCCTTGGTCGACGCAGCGCTGCGCCATGAGGACGACCCGTGGAACCTGCGCCACTACCGCGACCGAGTGCCCGAGTACTACCCGGGGCGCGAGGAGCTCGTGTATGCCGTGCTCGATGTCTACGCCGACGCTGACGACCCGCTCCGCATCGACGACGCCCGTCGGCTGCTGGCAACCAGGATGGAGGAGCAGCCGCCAGCGCGATCGACTCTGGTGACGCTCGTCGAGTTGTTGGAGCAGGATCACTACCTCATGCGCATCGAGGACGCCAGCACCTTCCGCAGTGGTTTGGTCCGGCGGGCCTGGTTGGCCTACCGGCGATGATCACGCTGCCGTCCACAGTGGGGTCGCCCGCCCACCCGGCCTTCACCCCGACCGCCCTGCCGCCGGAGCAACTCGATGCCGCGACGGTCGGGCGCGACGAGCTCATCGAGCGCCTCGTGTCCCGCATCCGGGACGCCGCCACGACGAAGGCGCGGCGGCATACCCTGCTCGTCGGAGCCCGCGGGAGCGGCAAGACGCACACCCTCGCGGTCGCCGTGCACCGCGCATTGCGCGACGAAAACGTCTCCGACGCAATCGTCTTGGCGTGGATCCCCGAGGACTCCCTCACCATCGCCTCCTATGCCGACCTGCTGGTCGAACTGGCCAGACAGCTTGACCCCGGGCTGGCTGAGCGGGCCCGCGCGTTGCGTCGGGAGCGCGACCGGATCGGGCTGGAGCAGATCATCGAGGAGTATGCCGCAGGCCGCCCGATCGTGCTGCTCGTGGAGAACCTCGACCGAGTCTTTCGAGATCTCGGCAGCCGCGACGCCGGGGCGTTCCGGGCGTTCGTCGAAACCAGCGGGCGGGTTCTGGTGCTCGCCTCGACGCCGCTGCTCTTTTCTGCGGTGTCCTCGCGCAGCGAGCCGTGGTACGGCTCGTTCGACACCGAGCACCTGGCCGAGTTGACGGTCGCCGAGGGCGCTCAGATCGTCCGGAGACGGGCGCTGGGGCGCGACGAAAGCGAGCTTGCGACTTTCGTGATGTCCCCGCAGGGCATGGCCCGGCTGGAGGCGCTGGCGCACTTGGCCGGCGGGTCGCCGCGGCTGTGGCAGATCCTCGCGGACGCGGTCACGATCGACTCGCTCGACCGGCTCGTGCCCGCGGTCGAGAAGCTGTTGGACGACCTGGCTCCCTACTACCAGCAGCGGTTGTGGGAGCTCGGCCCCAATGACCAGAAGCTCGTCGTCGAGTTGGCCCGTGGCACCGGCGCGGCCAGTGTGGCTGAGCTCGCCGACCGTGCCGGACTGGACCAGCGAGTCGCCGCCAGCGCCCTGGGCCAGCTTGCGGACGCCAGCTGGGTCCGCAAGAGCAAGGCCGAGGGCGGCGATCGCCGCAAGTCCTGGTACGAGTTGCGCGAGCCGCTGCTGCGCCACCACCTGCAATACCGGGACAGCCGCGGTGAGCCGCTGCGGGTCATCGTCGAGGTGCTGCGCGGATGGTATGCGCCGGATGCGCGGCGCCGCGCCCTCGGCGAGGTCGAATTCGGCTCCACCGCAGAGCGATTCCTGTCACTGTCGATGGCCGGAGATCCCCCGGCGCGTGGCGACAGCTCGTATGGCGCGCGCGACGTCACGACACTGCTCGCCGAGGCTCGGGCCTGGCGTCGCGGCACCAGCACTGCGTCGGTCGTCGGCAGCGACACCCTGGGCGAGTTTGTCGAGGAGGTTGTGGCAACTGCGAGGGCGGGATGTGAGACCCAGGCTGATATCGCTGCCGCGGTGGGCGCCGAGTTGGCCGCTGTTGCAAGCGATCGGATGTCACCCGGCGACCGACAGCTGTTGACACTCATCGAGTGCTGCTGGAACGGCGCCGACGACCCGCTCCGAACCGTTGAGCGGCTCAGCGTCCTTCGGGGCGAAACGCCGGCGGACTCCGCGCTCCAGCTGCTGGCTCGGGACGAGACCGCCTATTGGACCGGTAAGGCTGGCGAGTCAGCCAGCGCCCGCGACCAATACGCAGCCCTGCTACCCGACCGCACCCGGATCCTCGGCCCCGACCACACCGACACACTCGCTACCCGACAC
>DAOTIG010000086.1:0-11044 GCA_035448065.1 Dermatophilaceae bacterium | reverse complement strand
AACCTCGCCCACTGGACCGGTCAGGCCGGCGACCCCGCAAGCGCCCGCGACCAATACGCAGCCCTGCTGCCCGACATCACCCGGATCCTCTGCCCCGACCACACCGACACACTCGCTACCCGACACAACCTCGCCCACTGGACCGGTCAGGCCGGCGACCCCGCAAGCGCCCGCGACCAATGCGCAGCCCTGCTGGCCGACCGCACCCGGATCCTCGGCCCCGACCACCCATCGACCATCCGAACCCAATGGGAGGTGGGTCGATGGACCCTCTTGTCTGACCATCGCCTCGCCGAACTCGGCTTGCCCGAGGCGGTGCTGGCGAAGCTGGCGACGGAATACTCCTTGCTCCCCCTCTCGCCAGGCCAGGCGCTATCGCTCGCCCACGACATGACAGCGATTGGTGAGAGTGCAGCCTTGGTAGCCCTGGCACAAGCGTTGATCAGGCCGGGCGGCGCGGGCGTCTGGTTGGCGGCATACCAGGATGTCGGTGGCGTGTCCGACGAGGTGACCGAAACGCTGGCGGCTGCGGTCGACGGTGATCCCGAGGCGCGGATGCGGCTGCCGGAGGAGTTGCGGCGGCTTGTCGACGAGCGTCATGTGCAAGGCTGAGCCATGGCTGACTTCGTCGGTGCCGTCGACCAGGGGACGACCAGCACGCGCTTCATGATCTTCGACCACGCCGGGCGAGAGGTGGGCAAGCACCAGCTCGAGCACGAGCAGATCCTGCCGCGCGCCGGCTGGGTCGAGCACAACCCCATCGAGATCTGGGAGCGCACCCAGACGGTCATCGGCACCGCCCTCGGCCAGGCCGGGCTCGCCGCCTCCGACCTTGCGGCGATCGGCATCACCAACCAACGCGAGACGACGCTCGTGTGGAACCGCAAGACCGGCCGTCCCTATGCGAATGCCGTTGTCTGGCAAGACACTCGGACCGACCGGATCGCCGCCGCCCTCGACGCGGACGAGCGCGGCGACCTCATCCGGCGCAAGTCCGGCCTGCCCCCGGCCACCTACTTCTCCGGCGGCAAGCTGCAGTGGCTGCTCGAGAACGTCGACGGCCTGCGCGCGGCCGCCGAGGCCGGCGACGCGATCTTCGGCACCCCCGACACCTGGGTCATCTGGAACCTCACCGGCGGTCCCGACGGCGGCCGGCACGTCACCGACGTCACCAATGCCAGCCGCACCATGCTCATGGACCTGCAGACCCTCGCCTGGGACGACGAGCTGCTCGCCCTCTTCGACATCCCCCGCTCGATGCTCCCCGAGATCCTGCCCTCAAGCCACCCCGACGGCTACGGCTCGACGACGCCACATGGCCCGTGGCGCAGCGAGATTCAGATCTGCGGCGACCTCGGCGACCAGCAGGCGGCGACGGTCGGGCAGGTGTGCTTCGCCCCCGGCGAGGCCAAGAACACCTACGGCACCGGCAACTTCATGCTGCTCAACACCGGCGAGGAGCTCGTCCGCTCGAAGGCCGGCCTGCTCACCACGGTGGCCTACCAGTTCGACGGCGCGCCGGCGGCATACGCGCTCGAAGGCTCGATCGCGGTCACCGGCTCGGCAGTCCAGTGGCTGCGCGATCAGCTCGGCATCATCTCCGGCGCCTCCGACGTCGAGCGGCTCGCCGCCCAGGTCGAGGACAACGGCGGGATGTACTTCGTGCCCGCCTTCTCCGGCCTCTTCGCCCCCTACTGGCGCAGTGACGCCCGTGGCGCGATCGTCGGGCTCTCCCGCTTCAACACCAACGCCCACCTCGCCCGGGCCACCCTCGAGGCGATCTGCTACCAGAGCAAGGATGTCGCCGACGCGATGTTCGCCGACTCTGGCGTGCGCCTGGAGACCCTCAAGGTCGACGGCGGCGTCACCGCCAACTCCCTCGCCATGCAGATCCAGGCCGACGTCCTCGGCGTCGACGTGGTCAAGCCGGTCGTCGCCGAGACGACCGCGCTCGGTGCCGCGTATGCCGCGGGGCTGGCCACCAGCTTCTGGGGCTCGACCGACGAGCTGCGCGCCAACTGGCAGGAGGACCGGCGCTGGTCGCCGCAGTGGAGCAACGAGCAGCGCGAGACCGGGTATGCCGGCTGGCGCAAGGCGGTCGAGCGCACGCTCGGCTGGGCCGAGCTCGACTGACTCGACTGGTCGGCGGCCCCTAGCGAGCGTGACGTCGGGTCGATCAGGTCCACAGGTCGGCGATCGGGAGAGCAACGATCCGATCGCCGAGGGGGAGGCGCTGCTCACCCGTATGCAGCACGACGCCGACCACGAACTCGCCGCCGACCCGGTCCAGACGATCGCGGACCGTCGCGAGATGCCGCGCATCCTCGGGCCGCGCGCGCGTGGACGCCTTCACTTCGACGGCGCACACCCGGCCGTCGGTCGTCTGCAGCACAGCGTCGATCTCGATGCCCCCGGTCTCTCGCAGGTGATGCAATCTGATCGGGCGCTCGGCCCAGCTCACCTGCTTGGCGAGCTCGGCCACGACGAAGGACTCGAGCAGGCGTCCGGTCGCCGGCTCGGTAGGGCGACGCAGGGCGTCGAGGTCCTTGCCCAACGAGGCAGCGGCCAAACCGGTGTCGACGGCATGCAGCTTGGGGCGCTTCACGGCGGCCGCACCCAGGTTGCGCCCCCAAGCGGCGACCCGGTGGACGAGGAACGCCGATTCGAGCCATGGCTCATAGGTGCTCGCAGTCGCTCGATCGATGCCCAGCCGTTGGGCCAGAGATGCGGCGACCATCTCGTCGCCGGTCGACGCGAGCAGGAGCCTCGCCATGCGCTCCAGGGCATCGACCTTGCGCAGGTCCGCCGCCGATTCGATCTCTCGGCGCAGCACCGTCTCCAGATAGGCGTCGAACCAGACACCGCGCCCTCTGGCAGACAGCTCCTGGACTTCGGGCATCCCGCCGGTGCAGAGCAGTTCGAGGTAGTCGTCGCGCGGGACGGTCGCGCTTCCATGGCTGAGCAGGCCGTCAGGTCCATCGAGCAAGCGCCCCACGAGGCCGTCGTGCCCACCCAGCCGCTCACCGACGCTGAGCGGCCAGAGCTCGACCACTCCCATTCGGCCGGCGAGGCTCTCGCTCAGCCCCGGGGTGGTGAGGAAGCCCGACGAGCCGGTCAGCAGGAACTGGCCCTTCTCGCGGGTCGTGTCGAGTCGGGCCTTGAGAGCCAGGACCAAGCCGTCGCCGCCCCGCTGAACCTCGTCGATGACAGCTGGACGACCGAGCGAGTCGAGCAGCAGACCGGGATCCGAGCGGGCCAGGTCGCGGACGTCGATGTCATCGAGAGTGACCACCCGAGCGCCCAACTCCGCTGCGATGGCGGTCGCCAAGGTCGACTTGCCCACCTGCCGGGCGCCCTGCAGCAGAACCGACCGGAAGAAGGACAGGTCCTCGAGAAGCCGGGCCCGAGCTCGTCGGGGGATCAGTGTCACAGCGTCACTCTACTGCTACTCCTCATTTTCTGCGGAACATACTCCACAGTTTCTGGGGGTCATGACGAGCATTTTGCGCTGGCCGCGGCGTTGAGCCGAGCTGAGCGCCCCTGTCAACCGCCAGGCCCAGTCGGCGGTGGGAGACTGGACGGGTGACAACTGCAACCGCCCTGTCCCCCACGTCCCGCGACGCCGCCATCGATCGACTGGCCAGCGGTGAGGAGCTCGACATCCTCGTCGTGGGAGGAGGAGTGGTCGGCTGCGGCAGCGCCCTCGACGCGGTCACCCGCGGCCTGCGCACCGGGCTCATCGAGCAGCGCGACTTCGCCTCAGGCACCTCCAGCCGCAGCAGCAAGCTCATCCACGGCGGCCTGCGCTACCTCGAGATGATGGACTTCGCCCTCGTCGCGGAGGCACTCAAGGAGCGCGGCCTGCTGCTCACCCGGCTCGCACCGCACCTCGTCCGCCCGGTGCCCTTCCTCTACCCGCTGACCAAGCCGGTCGTCGAGCGGCCCTACGTCGAGGCCGGCCTGTCGATGTACGACACGATGGCCCGCGCCTCGCGGCATTCCGCGGGCCTGCCCTGGCACAAGCACCTCACCCGCCGCCAAGCGCTGCGAATCGCCCCTGCTCTCAAGGCGACCGCTCTCGTCGGCGCGGTCCAGTACTACGACGCCAAGGTCGACGACGCGCGGCATACGATGGAGATCGCGCGCACGGCAGCCTCATACGGCGCACTCGTCGCGAGTCGCGTTGCGGCAGTGGGCTTCCTGCGTCAGGGCGAGCGGGTCACCGGCGTCAAGGCCCTGGACAAGATGACCGGCCGCGAGTTCGAGATCCACGCCCGCCAGGTCGTCAACGCGACCGGCGTGTGGACCGACGAGACCCAGGCCATGGTCGGCGAGCGCGGACGGTTCCACGTCCGGGCGTCCAAGGGCATCCACCTCGTCGTCCCCCGTGACCGGATCCACTCGACCTCGGGTCTCATCCTGCGCACCGAGAAGTCGGTGCTCTTCGTCATCCCGTGGGGGCGGCACTGGATCATCGGCACCACCGACACCGACTGGAACCTCGACCTCGCCCACCCCGCCGCCACGTCGGCCGACATCGACTACCTGCTGCGGCACGTCAACACGGTGCTCGCGACCGAGCTCACCCAGGCCGACGTCGAGGGCGTCTATGCCGGGCTGCGACCGCTGCTCGCCGGCGAGAGCGACCAGACCTCGAAGCTGTCCCGCGAGCACGTCGTGGCCCACCCCACGCCGGGCCTGGTCGTCGTCGCCGGCGGCAAGTACACGACCTACCGGGTGATGGCCAAGGACGCCGTCGACGAGGCCGCTCGCACGCTCGGCGGCGACGTGCCCGCGTGCGCCACCGAGGACATCCCCCTCGTCGGCGCGGTCGGCTATCAGGCGATGTGGAACCGACGCAAGGCGCTGGCCGCCGAGTCCGGCCTGCACGTCGAGCGGATCGAGAAGATGCTCATGCGGCACGGCGTGCTCACCACCGAGATCCTCGAGCTCGTCGCCGCCGACCCGTCGCTCGGCGACCCGCTGCCCGGGGGCGAGGACTACCTCAAGGCCGAGATCGTGTATGCCGCGTCGCACGAGGGCGCCCTGCACCTCGACGACATCCTGGCCAGGCGGACCCGGCTGTCCATCGAGTCCTTCGACCGGGCGATCACCGCGAGTCGGCCGGCCGCCGAGCTGGTTGCACCGATCCTCGGCTGGGACGCCGCCACGGTCGACGAGGAGGTCGAGCACTACCGTCAGAGGGTCGATGCCGAGCGCACCAGCCAGACGATGCCCGACGACGAGTCGGCCGACCGGGCGCGGCTGCAGGCCCCCGACCGGGGCTGAGTCCGCCCGAGCGGGCGCGGGGAGCCGCCGGCGGTGCGTGGCCAAGGCCACCCCACCGGCGCAGCGGCTCGCCAGCCCCCTGGTGGGAGGATCGAGGCGACCCCATCAGCACCGCCCGGAGGACCCCGATGACCGAGACCGCCGCGAAGATCACGACCGGCAACTTCTTCGAGGACTTCCGGGTCGGCCAGCAGCTCGTGCATGCGACGCCCCGCACCATCACCGACGGTGACGTCGCCCTCTACCAGGCGCTCTACGGCTCCCGCTTCGCAGTCACCAGCGGCGCGACCTTCGCCGCCTCACTCGGTATGCCGCGGCAGCCGGTCGACTCACTGCTCGTCTTCCACGTCGTCTTCGGCAAGACCGTGCCCGACGTGTCGATCAACGCGGTGGCCAACCTCGGCTACGCCGGCGGGGTCTACGGCGCGCCCGTCTACCCCGGCGACACCCTCACGACGACCTCCGAGGTGATCGGCCTCAAGGAGAACTCCAACGGCCGCACCGGCGTCGTCTACGTCCGCTCGACGGGCGTCAACCAGGCCGGCGCGACCGTCCTGGACTACGTCCGCTGGGTGATGGTCAACAAGCGGGACGCGAGCACACCGGCGCCCGACCCGGTGCTGCCGGAGCTGCCCGAGTCGGTCCCTGTGGACCGGCTCGTCGTCCCCTACACGATCGCCGACTACGACACGACGCTCGCCGGATCGCCCTACCTGTGGGACGACTACGCACCCGGCGAGCGGATCGACCACGTCGACGGGATGACCGTCGAGGAGGCCGAGCACATGATGGCGACGCGCCTCTACCAGAACACCGCCAAGGTGCACTTCAATCAGCATGTCGAGGCCCAGGGCCGCAACGGCCGGCGCATCGTCTACGGCGGCCACGTCATCTCGATCGCCCGCGCGCTGTCCTTCAACGGGCTCGGCAACGCCCTCTCGCTCGCGGCGATCAACGGCGGCACGCACGCCAACCCGACCTTCGCCGGACACACTGTCTACGCATGGTCGGAGGTGCTCGATCGGCTCGAGCTGCCCGGCCGCACCGACGTCGGCGCCCTGCGGCTGCGCACCGTCGCGACCAAGGACCTGTCGTGCGCGGAGTTCCCGCTGCGCGATGCGGACGGCCGCTACCGCCCTGAGGTCGTCCTTGACCTCGACTACACCGTGCTCATGCCGCGCCGCTGACCGATTCGACCACGTCGGCCGTCAGATCCACAGCGGGATGCCGTGCGGGTGCACCAGGCCGAGGATCCGCCCGTCGACCGCGAGCGCCGCGTCGGCCGCCGGCCCGTCACCCGGCTCGTGCTCCATGGTCACGTGCGCCAGTGGGATCCGCGAACGCGCCTGTGCCACAGCTGCTTCCGTCCGACGCGTCTCCTCGGGCGGCCAGTACATCCGGGTGATGCTCTGCCACACGATGGTCAGCACGTCGTCGTCGACCGGATCGGCCAGTCGCCGCTCGAGCCACTCGCCCGCCCCCGCCGCCTCGACGGTCACCGGGTGCTGGCGGACGACCTCGAGGGCCGCGCGCAGCCGCTCGTGCCGGTGCAGCTGCCACGGCCAGACGAACGACGTGAGGTATGCCGCGCCCGCCGGCGTGTGCGCCGCCACCGGTGCGACGTCGCAGCCGACTCGGTCGACGACCGAGAAGTCTTGCGGCGCAATACGATCCGCCTTGGTGTCGAGGAGGAGTGGAGAGTCCTCCGGCCCCCACGTCCAGTCGACACCGGCATACCGGAAGCGATCGACGAGCAGGTTGAGCCCTCCCGACGCACCCGGCTCGAGCAACCGCACCCGGCGCAGGCCGTGCTGGCGCACCGCCTCGAAGATGCCGACGAGCAGCGCCGCCGATCGGCCGGGCTCGTTCGTCTGCGGGGCCAGCTCCAGCCCGCGGGCGAGCTCCACGACGTGCTCGGCAAGCACCTCGCGCAGCACCGGCCACACCCCCTCCGGCCCGGCCGTGCCGCCGAGGCAGGCGTAGAACGGCTCGAGCTCGGGCGCACGGCCGTCGAGGACGATGCGGAAGACGCCCGCGAGCAGGCGCAGCTGCACGACCGTGCCGCTGGGGCTGTCCTCCCAGCCGCGGCAGATGTCGCGCACCGGACCGCCGGCCTCCCAGTCGTCGGCCATCCCGCGCACCGCGTGCCCGTAGAGGTGGGAGGCGCCCCCGAAGTGCGACCGGAACCGCTCCGCGAGCGTGGCGCCGGTGTCGAAGACCACCATCTCCCCAGCATTCCACGCGCAACCCCCGGCCTCCTCGCGCGTCTGGACCGTCGTGCAGCCCCCGACGACCGCAGCGAGCGCAGGCGCGATGAGTAGCCTCACCGGCATCGACCTGCACAGCCTGTATGCCGCGCACCGGCTCCCGCTCGTGCGTCTGGCTGTGCTCCTCGTCGACGACGTCGCAACTGCCGAGGACGTGGTCCAGGACGCCTTCGTCGGGCTGGCGCGGCATACCGGATCGATGCGCGACCCGAACGCGGCACTGGCCTATCTGCGTCGCTCGGTCGTCAACGGAGCCCGCTCCACGCTGCGCCGGCGAGGCACGGTCCGGCGCTTCCTGGCCCGGGCGACCGAGCCGCCGCCGGAGCCACCGGCCGACGGGGACGTGCTGCGTGCCGATACCAACCGCGAGGTCCTCGACGCCGTGCGCCGCCTGCCGCCGCGGATGCAGGAGGTGCTCGCGCTGCGCTACTGGTCCGATCTCACCGAGGCCCAGATCGCCCATGCCCTCGGCATCTCCGAGGGCACCGTGAAGTCCACTGCGAGCCGTGCCCTCGACCGGCTCGAGACGCTGCTGGAAGGACGCCGATGAGCACGCGAGACACCGAGGAGCTGCTGCGTCGGGCCTATGCCGCGCGGGCGGCCGAGGTGACCCCGCAGACCCTCCAGCGCCGCTACTCCTCACCGACCGAGCGTCCGGGGGGCCACGCCGACTGGGCGGACCCGAAGGCCGACGGCGGTGGCGCCGAGCCGGGGCGGCGGGTCGTGCGGCTGCGGCCGCGCGGCACGACCACCCGGTGGCTCGCACCGGTCGCCGCGGCCGCGGCGCTCGCCCTGGTGAGCCTGCTCGTCTGGCGGCTCGTGCCCGGCCCGAGCGCCATCGGCCCGGGACCGGGCGGCCGCGTCACCATCGCCACCGGCGAGCCGTCGGACAGCCCGCCGGTGGCCACCGCTGCGACCAGCGCGCTGCCGGTGCCCTCGACCGGGACGGGCGTGGCTGGGAGCTCGAGCGCGCCGCGGACGCTGAGCCAGCCGTCTCCGTCCGGTGAGTTCTCTCGGGACCAGATCCCGTGGGATCTCGTCGGCGACGGTTGGGTGGTCGCCGTGTGGCGTGACCGCCTCGACCCGGCCCGGGCCGTCGGCACGCTCTACCTCGTCTCGCCGGTCGGCGCCCGGTTCTCGATCGGCACGCTGACCCCGGGTGAGCGGATCACCGACCTGTCGCTCGACGGGCGACGGGCGCTCACCGTCGATCCGTCCGGCACGACGCGCGAGTGGGACCTCGCCGCCGGGAGCCCACGGGTGCTGCCCATTCCGCGCAACCCGGTGCCGACGTCGGTGAGCTACACGCACCCGCAGGGCCGGGCGCTGCTCGTCGTGGCCGGTGGCGCGACCCGCTTCGCCGTCGACGGCAGCACCCAGCTCGCCTTCCCGGCCGGCGAGGCCGACTGGGGCTCGGGCTTCGTCGCGCTCGCCGACGGCACGGGCTACGTCGTCGCCGGGTCGGGCGCCGGTCCGGTGCTCGTCGGCAACGGCACCGGCGCCATCGCTCGCCGATATGCCGCGCCCGCCGGGCTCGCGACCTGCCGACCGATGCGGTGGTGGTCACCGACCGTCGTGCTGGCCGCGTGCTCGGCTGCCGACGGCGTGCGGCTGGTGCTGTTCCCCCTGGATGGGTCGCCCGCGACGATCGCCGGCTCGGGCGCGCGGGTGCTGGACGCCTGGCCGCATGCTGGCGGGCAGATCGGCAGTCGGGACTCATGCCAGCCGCCGGTGCTGATCGGCTCCGGGCCGCGCGCCGAGGTCACCCCGCTGTCAGCCAAGAGCCTTGCCGGACAGTCGATCACGGTGCTCGACGTCCAGGACGGCAGGGCGCTGCTGCTCGGGGTGGGCTGCACCTCCCTCGACGACACGTCGCCGATGACCCTCACGGCGCTGGACGTCGCCTCCGGCGCCGAGGTCGCGCTGCTCGGCCCGGGTGCCAACGGCGGCACCGTCGGCATGGCGCTGATCGTTGGGCGGCTCTGACGGCTGGGCGGCAGGTTCCCGGGGGCTGGGTGGCCGGGTGGCCGGGTGACAGCCGGGACTAGGCTCCCGAGAAGGCCGAGACGATCGCGGCTGGTCTGCGATCGGCGACTGCCCGTGCGATCGGCGACTGCCCCAGACGCTGATCGTCGAAACAGCTGCCCATCGCCGACTGCCTGCGCGATCGGCGACTCCCCCAGACGCCAATCGTCAAAACAGCTGCCCATCGTCGACTACCTGCGCGATCGGCGACTGGTGTCCGCGTTTGGCGACAGGCCCGCCCCGGCTCCCTGGGGCAACCGTGGATGCTCCAGCGAGCGCACCATCCTGGGGCAACCGTGGATGCTCCAGAAATGCAGCGATGGCGGAGCATCCGATAGCCGCGCGGACCCCAGACCCGCCCCGGGCGACCCGCCGCCGACCCGCCGCCGACCTCCCTCGCCGATCGCACGGCGAAGGCACCTGCCAGAATCGGCCTGTGGTGGACTCCCCGGCAACCAGGCCACTCGCCATCACCCGCAGCCACGGGCCGGTGATCGACCGGATCGTCGGGTGGCGGCACGACCACCTCGAGGGGGTGTCCTCCAGCGGGCTGGTGCTGGCCACCGCGGCATACGTGAGCGCCAACACCCCCTCGCTGCTGCCCCGCCCGTGGTACCTCCAAGGCCTGATCGCCGCCATCTGCGCCCTGCTCGGCCACGTCGTCGGCGCCACTCTCGGGGACCTCGCCAAGCTGCTGGCCCGGCTCGCCGGACTTGAGGTGAGCGTCAAGCCGGCGGCCCGACGCCTGCTGCAGTGGGCGGTGGTGGTGCTCGTCGCCCTCGGCCTGCTCGCCTTCCCCCTGCTCAGCCTGCGCTGGCAGCAGTTCACCGCGACGACCGCCGGTCAGTCGCCACCCGGCCTGGGCTGGGTGGTCGCCTCCACCGGGACCGCCGTGCTCGTCTTCGCCCTCGTCCTCGGCATCTGGCGGCTGCTCGCCGGCCTCACCGAGCGGCTCACCCTGCGCCTGGAGAGTCGTCGGCTGCTGCGCGAGAGCCTCGCCCGCGCGATCGCGACCGTGCTCGTCCTGGCCGCCGTCCTCGTCGTCGTCGAGCGGGTCGTGTTGCCGGGCGGCATGCAGTTGGCCCGCGCCCAGGCCGACAAGGTCAACGCCCAACAGCCGCAAGGGCTTTCAGCGCCCACCTCGCCAGTCCGCTCCGGCGGGCCGGGCTCCCCCGAGACGTGGCACAGCCTGGGATCCGACGGCTCGATCTTCGTCTCGCTCGGCCCCAGCCGCGCCGACATCGAGCGGGTCACCGGCCGGCCGGCCAAGGACCCGATCCGCGTCTTCGTCGGGGTCAACGACGGCGACCTCCGTCACAGCGCCGACCGGGTGCTCGCCGAGCTCGACCGCACCCGCGCCTGGGAGCGGCGGTCGATCTACCTCATCACGGCGACGAGCACCGGCTTCGTCAACGAGTGGAGCGCCTCGACCTTCGAGTTCCTCGGCCAGGGCGACACCGCCG
>DAOTIG010000085.1:0-15066 GCA_035448065.1 Dermatophilaceae bacterium | reverse complement strand
ACCGACGCGCCGACCCACCGCCACCCCTGACCACACTCCCGATTGGGAAGAGCCACTATAGCGATAACGACCAAACGGGACCAAACGGCTATATGCCGACCATGATTCAGCTGATAGGTGCGCATCAGTGCGCACCTCAGACGGGGTGCCCGGCTGGCGGGCAGCCTGCTGTGCGATCACCGGCGCGATATTCATCATCGCGTTTCCCAAGCGGTCGACGCATGAGCTTGACGTCTCGTAAACCTATAGCTGAATGAAACACCAGTTCTCTGTCGCGTGCGTGGGGCGCCGGTCGCGTCGTTCGGGCCGCCAAGCTGTCTCATTAACTTGTCTTGCTGCAATTCGTCTCGGGTAATGGACGACTGGGGGTTTTCGAGCCAGACTGGTGGGATGAGATCGCTGGGATACACGCGGGTGAGCACGGTCAGCCAGGATGCGCGCCTCCAACTCGACGCGTTGACGGCGGCAGGCGTCGAGCCGCGGGACGTGTTCTCCGATGTGACATCCGGGGCACGGACCGCGATCACACGCCCCGGGATGAAGAAGCTCCTCGACTACGCGGACGGTGGCGACACGGTGGTGGTCTGGCGCATCGACCGGCTCGGCAGGTCGCTGATCGACGTGTTGAACACCGTGAACCTGTTGCGCGAACGCGGCGTGAAGGTGCGTTCCATCTCCGACGGGATCGACCCCGAGACCTCATCGGGGCGGATGATGCTCGGGATGCTCGCGACACTGGCCGAGTACGAGCGGGAACTGATCACTGAACGAGTGAACGCCGGGATCGCCGCGGCCAAGTTGAACGGGACGAAGTTCGGCCGGCCGCCGGTGAACCCAGCTGTCGTCGAAGAGAAGCTGGCGATCGTGCGCGACGCGCGCGCGAAGGGCCGTACCGCGGGGGACGCGGCACGGTTGGTGGGCTGGTCGCGGGCGACCCTGTACCGGCACCAACGCGTCGCCGACGCGTCGGTGCCGGTTGCTGAGCCGGTGTGACATGGATGCGCTGGCGCGGTGGCGGATACTGCGGCTCCACGTTGAGGACGCGATCCCGCTGACCGTGCTGGCGCAGGAGACCGACGTCGGCCTACGGACCCTGCAACGGTGGAAGAAGGCCTACCGCGCCGGCGGCATCGACGCGCTCCGCACTGGCGTGCGGGCCGATCGCGGAACGCGACGCACGGCGCCGGAGCTGGTGGTGTTCATTGAGAGGTTGGCGCTCACCCGGCCACGGCCATCGATCGCGACACTGCACCGCCTCGCCTGCGCCGAAGCTGAGCGAGGCGGCATCGCGCAACCGAGCTACTCTGCGGTTCGCTCGATCGTGCAGGGCCTGGACCCGGCACTGGTGACGCTCGCGTTGGAAGGGCCGGCGTCGTATCGGGATAAACACGAACTGGTATTCCGCCGGCGGGCGGAACGTCCGAACGCGACGTGGCAGGCCGATCACACTGAACTTGACATCCTCATCCGAGGGGCGAACGGGAAGCCGGAGCGGCCATGGCTGACGGTGATCCTCGATGACTATTCGCGGGCGGTCTGCGGGTACACCGTGTTCACGGGGGCACCGTCGGCGATGAACACCGCCCTCGCGCTGCGGCAAGCGATCTGGCGCAAGAGCGACCCCGCCTGGGCCATGTGCGGACTGCCGGATGTCCTTCACGTCGACCACGGCAGCGACTTCACTAGCCACCACCTGGAATACACGGCCGTCGCGCTGAAGATCCGGCTGGTCAATTCCACGGTCGGCAGGCCACAAGGGCGTGGGAAGATCGAACGCTTCTTCGGCACCGTCAACACCGAACTCCTCACCCGGCTGCCCGGCCATCTCGCGCCCGGATCACGCTCACCGGAACCGCATCTCACGCTCGCAGACCTCGATCAGGCGATCGGCGATTTCATCGCGACATACAACGAGCGCACACACCGTGAGATCGGCATGAGCCCAAAGACAGCATGGATTGGTGAGGGCTGGTTGCCGCGCATGCCGGACAGTCTCGACCAGCTCGACGGGCTCCTTCTCACGGTGCCGAAGAACCGCATCGTGCAACGAGACGGCATCCACTTCCAAGGCCAGCGCTACCTCGCCCCGACCCTGGCACCGTTCGTCGGGCACAGCATCACCATCCGATACGACCCGCGTGACCTCTCCGAGATCCGTGTCTACGACCACGACACCTACGTCTGCGTCGCCGTCGACGAAGCACACCCCAACCAGAGACTCAGCCTCCGAGACATCGAGGCTGCGCGCCGTGCGCGCCGCCGGAACCTGCGTAAAGTGAACCGTCCTGAGATTCCCGGAGGGTGTGTTGGTTACGCGACCTCCGGGATGGGGGTCACGGTCTTAGCCTGCCGGTGAGTGTGTTCGAACTCAACGGGTGGGACGTTGCCGATCGAGGAATGCAGGCGCTGGTGGTTGTACCAGTGGACCCATCTTGCGACCTGCCATTCCACGGCGCGACGGTCGGCCCAGGCGGGTCCGCCGTCGTGGATGGCTTCGGTCTTGAACAGGCCGATGGTGCTCTCGCAGAGGGCGTTGTCGAGGGCATCGCCGACGGTGCCGATCGAGCCGGCCAGGCCGTGGGTAAGGAGTTCAGCGGTGAACGCCACCGACGTGTACTGGCTGCCGGCGTCCGAGTGGTGGATCAATCCTGTTGCGTCCCAACCAGATTGGGTCACCCGACGGGTTGTGAGGGCCTGATGTAGGGCATCGGTGACCAAGTGCGTCTGCTTCGAGGTCGAGACCCGCCAGCCCAGGATGCGACGGGAGAAGACGTCGACGACGAACGCGACATAGACGAACCCGACCAGCGTCCACACGTACGAAAAGTCCGCCACCCACAACTCGTCCGGGCCGCGCGGGGCCGCCCAGTCCCGTCGGACCAAGTCCGGGTGCCGGGCCGCGGTGTCGTCGCGACGCGTGGTGATCGTGGTGTGCCGGCCGCGCGTGACGCCTCGGATGCCGGCGATGCCCATGAGGCGTCCGACCTGGTCCCGGCCGATCTCGATCCCGGCCCGCCGGGCAGCATGATGGAGTTTGCGGACCCCGTACACGCCCCAGTTCTGAGCCCACAGCGTGTACAGCGCGTTGGCCAGGTAGGCCTCCTCCAACGCCGCCGGTGAGATCGGGATCGCCTTGTGCGCGTGATACGTGGACGGCGCGATCGTGATGCCGTGCTCGGTGAGCACGCCACAGATCGGCTCGACGCCGAATCGAGCCTTGTAGGCGTCGATGTAGGCCACGATCACTTGAGTCGGCGGTCGAGCTCCGCCTGAGCAAAAAACGCGGCGCTGGTCTTGAGGATGTCGTTGGCGCGTTCCAACTCGGCCACCCGCTTCTTCAACGCGCGGACCTCCTCAGAATCGAGCGCCCGCGTCGTCGCCGAGGGCGCCCGGGTCCCGTCGGCTCGTTCGCCGTCCTCGATCCAGTTCCGCAGCGTGGCCGGGTTGAGATCGAGCAGAGCCCCGACATGTCGCCGGGCCCCCACCTTCGAATCCTCACCCTCGGCCAGGCGATCGCGGTACATCCGCATCGCCCGCTCCCGAAACTCCACGTCGTACTTCTTCGGTGCTGGCATGAGAAGAGTCTCCCTTGCTGGTTCAGCACCCTCCGGGAATCTCAGGACGGTTCAAAGACATCAATGACCGCATCCCCCGCACCGCTGCGCGCGAAGAGCCACACGGCGATCCGGCCCCCGTGCGACGGGTGAAATTGCGCACTTACGAAGAGGATGAGCCATGAGCCGAGACTTCATCATCACGAAAGAACACCGCCGCTTCACCGAGTTCGCCAACGCCGTCCGCAAGGAACGAACCATCGGAATCTGCCACGGTGATGCCGGGGTCGGCAAGACCCAATCCGGCCGCCGCTACGCCCGCTGGGACAGCATCGAACCCTTCATCACCGACTGGGGATCCCGCACCGATACAGACACCGAGCATTACGCCGCCGCGCACCGTTCGCGCACCCTGTTCTACACGCCACCCGTGCTCCCCAAACCCGCCCAGCTCATCCGTGAGATCGACCACATGCAGACCCGCCTGGGGATCTGCATCGACGAACACCTACGGGCGGCCGGGAAGGTCACCGATCCCGTCGTGCGTTCCGACCTGCGCAAGAACGTGGAGCTGCTCATCATCGACGAAGCAGAACGGCTCAACGCCACAACCCTTGAAGTGCTCCGTGACCGCCACGACCGAGAACACATCGCGATCATCCTCATCGGCATGCCCGGCATCGACCAACGCTTCCGCCACTACCCCCAGCTCTACAGCCGGCTCGGCTTCTCCCACCGCTACCGCAACCTCGGCCGAGACGAACTCCTCTTCGTCCTCACCCGCCACTGGAAACGCCTGGGCCGCACCCTCGACCCCGACGACTTCACCGACGCGCAAGCAATCGCCGCGATCGAACGCATCACCCGCGGCAACTTCCGACTCCTCGAACGCCTCTTCCCACAGATCGCACGAGTCCTCAAAATCAACGAACTCGAAACCATCACCGACGACGTCATCGAAGCCGCCGCCAGCACTCTCGTCATCGGCACCTAAACAACCGCCACTCAGCGCCAAAAAACACCGTCACAGAGCGCCAACACTCACACCCAGCCCGACCGAAAGTCCACACTCGACCGACTTCCGGCCGCCGGCCGCCACCCAGCCCGACCGAAAGTCCACACTCGACCGACTTCCGGCCGCCGGAGCCCCTACGCACGTCGCTCCCGGCGACCCGGCACTGCTGGCACCCTGCCAGCACCGCCCACCGCCCACCGCCCAAGCCGACCACGCCCCCGCGCGGAGGGACCGCACTGCTGGCACCCTGCCAGCACCGCCCTACCGCCAGACCCGACCATGCCCGCGGCCTGGCCCTGGCCCTCCTCAGGGCAGCGTCTGTCCGGTGATCCGCTCGTAGGCCTCGAGATAGCGCGCCTGGGTCTGCTCGACGATGTCGTCGGGCAGCGGCGGCGGGGCCTCGCCGCCGTGCCGGTCCCAGCCACTCGCGGGCGAGGTGAGCCAGTCGCGGACGAACTGCTTGTCGAAGGACGGCTGCGCCCCGCCGGGCGACCACTGGTCGGCCGGCCAGAACCGCGAGGAGTCGGGGGTGAGCACCTCGTCGGCCAGGACGACGAGCGGACCGCCGGTGTGGTCCTCGCGAGACCGGTCCACGCCGAACTCGACCTTCGTGTCGGCGATGAGGATGCCGCGCTTGCCGGCGATCTCGTTGCCACGAGCGAGGATTCGCCGAGTCAAGACGTCGATCCGAGCCGCCAGCTGCGACCCCACGGTCGCCTGCACCTCGTCGTCGGTCATCGGCAGGTCGTGCTCGCCGATCGGCGCCTTGGTCGTCGGGGTGAAGATCGGCACCGGCAGCCGCGAGCCCTCGACCAGCCCGGGTGGCAGCGGCACTCCGCACACCGAGCCGCTGCGCTGATACTCCTCCAGGCCACCGCCGGCGAGATAGGCCCGGGCGATGCACTCCACCGGCACCATCTCGAGCCGCCGGACGAGCACCGCTCGCCCGGCGACGGCCGCCGGCACCTCGGGGGCGTCGGCCGAGATGACGTGGTTCTCGATGCCGTCGAGCCGGTCGAACCACCACAGCGACAGCTGGGTCAGCACCCGGCCCTTGTCCGGGATCGGCGTCTCGAGGATGTGGTCGTAGGCGGACATCCGGTCGCTGGCGACGAGGAGCACCTGGTCCTCGCGCGGCATACCGGAGCGCGGGTCGAGCGGCGCGTAGAGGTCACGCACCTTGCCCGAGTAGAGGTGCTGGTAGCCCTCCAGCTGCAGTGGGTCGGTCATCCGGCTCCTCCTGGCAGGATCACCTCGCCGCGCGCGGCGGCAAGGGCGATGTCGGTGCGATGGTGCGAGCCGTCGAGAGTGATCTGTCGCACGCCCTGGTATGCCGCGTCCCGCGCCGTTGCGAGGTCGGCTCCCAGGGCGAGCACGTCGACGACTCGCCCACCGCTGGACCTGACCAGCCCATCCTCGCCACGCGTCGTGCCGGCGTGCAGGACGGAGGTCCCGGGGACCGCAGCGGCCTCCTCCAGTCCCCCCACGACGTCGCCGGAGCGGGGTTGGGCCGGATAGCCCTCGGCCGCCACGACGACGAGCACCGCGGCCTCCGGCCGGTGGTGCAGGTCGTCCATGCTGTCCAGAGTGCCGGTGGCCGCGGCATACAGCAGGCCGCCGAGCGGCGTGACGAGCCGGGCGAGCGAGACCTGACCGTCCGGGTCGCCGAAGCGGCAGTTGAACTCGACGACCCGTGGGCCGCGCGAGGTGAGCGCGAGCCCGCAGTAGAGCGTGCCGACGAAGGGCGTGCCGCGCCGGTGCATCTCGTCGACGACCGGCTGCGCGACGTGCTCGATGACCCACTGCTCAAAGTGGGCAGGGGCCCACGGCAGGGGCGAATACGCGCCCATGCCACCGGTGTTCGGCCCGCTGTCGTCGTCGCCGACCCGTTTGAAGTCCTGCGCCGCCGCGAGCGCGCGCACCTGGGTGCCGTCGCAGATGCAGAAGACCGAGACCTCGGGCCCGTCGAGGTACTCCTCGACGACGACCTGCCCACCGGGCTTGGCGAGGCAGGCGAGGGCGTGGTCGAGCGCGGCCTGCCGGTCGTCGGTGACGACGACGCCCTTGCCGGCCGCGAGGCCGTCCTCCTTGACGACGTGCGGTGCCCCGAGCGCGTCGAGCGCCTCGACGACCTCGGCCTCGGTGGTGCACACGTGGGCAAGCGCGGTGGGCACCCCGGCGCTGGCCATCACCTCCTTGGCGAAGGCCTTGCTCCCCTCGAGCCGGGCGGCGGCGGCGTCGGGTCCGTAGACGGCATACCCGGCCGTGCGGAGCGCATCGGCGACGCCGGCGACGAGTGGCGCCTCAGGGCCGACGACGACGAGGTCGACGGTATGCCGCGTCGCCAGCTCGACGACCGCCGGCGCGTTCGTGGGGTCGGCCAGCGGCTCGCAGCGCGCCTCGAGGTCGATGCCGGGATTGCCGGGAGCGGCGATGACCGAGTCGACCCCGGGGTCGGCCGCGAGCGCGCGGACCAGGGCGTGCTCGCGGGCGCCGGAGCCGATGACGAGTACCTTCACGCGGCAAGCCTAGACGGCGGCATCGGCCCGGCCTGCGGGGCCCGAAAAAAGACAACGGTGCCCTCGGGAGGCAGGGGGATCACCCGAGGGCACCGCTCTTCGACATCACGGCCGAGGCCGGAGTCGTGGCGATCCGTCGATCGCCTCGGGGAGGAGTTTGACAGATCAACCACCGGCCTGCCAGAGGCCTGGTTGACGGAGTACCGTCATGTCCACAACCCGCCACGAGGAGCTGCGCGATGACTTCGCCGACGACGACCTGCGCGACTACCACGCCGTGTTGCCGGATCTCGCGAGTCCTATCTCGACTCCTCCGCCGAGGGGCTCATCGGCCAGATGTACCTCGCCCTGATGAGCAGCCCGACACCTCGCCGCCAGACCCTGGTCGAGGCGGGCTTCCCCCCCGACATGATCGACCCCACCCTGCGCATCCTCATCCGCCGCGGTCTCATCGTCACCAACGTCGACGACACGATCCGGGTCGAGCCCCCCGAGTCGGCGCTGCGCGACATCGCCCACCGGCTTGAGCGGCAGGCCTCGCTGGCCCGGCAGGCGGTGCCCGAGCTGACCCGCATCTACTACAACAGCCGAAGGGTCACCCCCTCGACCGACACCCGGGTCCGCCTGCTCTTCACCGTCGAGGACATCGTCTCGGCGACCGGCGAGATCGTCGATGCCGCGGAGCAGACCGTCCTCGCCATGCAGGCACCGACCGAGCGAGTGCTTCGCTCGGCCGCCGAGACGGTGGGCGAGCAGGATCCGCTCGACCTGGTCAGCCGGTCCGTGCAGGCCCGGGTGCTCTATGACACCCGACTGCTGCAGGCCGAGGGCGTCGCCGACACGATCGCGCAACGGCGCAGCAGTGAGAGTCAGCGGGTGTGCCCGGACCTACCCTTCTCGGCGGTCGTGGTCGACGACACCTGGGCGGTCATCGACGTGTCCTTCCCCGGCCGCTCGGTGCCGCATGGGCTGATGCTGCACACGACGCACATCGTCGACCCGTTGCGGTGGCTCATCGAGCGGATGTGGGAGCTGTCCGCCCCGCTGGCCAAGGCCAGCACCGGCAGTGGGCTGGACCGGCGCGACCAGCAGATCCTCACCCTGCTCGCCTCCGGGGCCAGCGACGCGGCGATCGCCCGCCAGGTCAAGGTCTCGCAGCGCACCGTCGAGCGCCGGATCAAGGGCATCCTCGACGCCCTGGGAGCCAGCTCCCGCTTCCAGGCGGGCCTGCTTGCCGCGCAACGGGGCTGGCTCTAGCTCGCCGCGGAGCGGCTACAGTGGTGTGTTCCCCGGTCGGGCAGTCGGCCGGGTGAGCACCTCGCAGCACCCTGCAGCACACCCCCTGCAGCCACCCTGCAGCACACGGACGGATCTTCTCTGCTCGATGGACCACCTGACGACGGCGCCCACTGCCGATCGAGGGCCGGACGCGCCTGACGAGGCGCTCGACGGACCTGCCGGGCCCGACCTCCTCGCCCGCGAGCTCGCGGCGGAGCAGCAGCACGTCGACCGGGTCTACGCCGAGCTGGCCAATGCCGCGCGCCGGGCCGGCGCGGTCGCCGCCGACGGGATGGCCCGCGGCCGCACCGAGCGCACCGGCGAGGCTCGCTTCGAGGAGCTGACCGGGCTCTTCGAGCGGGACGCTCTGGTCTTCCACGCCGCGCGTCGCCAGCACGCCCTGGACTCGCAGTACGAAGGGCTCGTCTTCGGCCGTCTCGACCTGGACCACCCCGCATCGGGGTCTGCCACCCCCGTCACGCCCGCCTCGCCCACCCCCGCCCCGGCGACCGCAGCCGGGCGCGAGGTCCGCTACATCGGCCGGCTCGGCGTGCGCGACGAGGACTACGAGCCGCTCGTCATCGACTGGCGCGCACCTGCCGCAGCACCCTTCTACCGGGCCACCCCGGTCGAGCCGCTCGACGTGCTGCGCCGGCGGGTGCTGCGCTGCCGCGGCCCGATCGTCGTCGGCGCCGAGGACGACCTCATGGTCGCCGACCCGCCGGACGACCTCGTCGTGCTCGGCGACGGTGCCCTGATGGCCGCGCTCACCCGCAGCCGCGGGGACCAGATGCGCGACATCGTCGCGACCATCCAGCGCCACCAGGACGAGGCGATCCGCGCCCCCGCCCGAGGGGTCACCGAGATCACCGGCGGCCCCGGCACCGGTAAGACCGTCGTCGCGCTGCACCGCGCGGCATACCTGCTCTATGCCGACCGGCGACGCTACGAGTCCGGCGGCATCCTCGTCATCGGCCCCAGCGCGGCGTACACCGCCTACATCGAGCGAGTGCTGCCCTCGCTCGGCGAGGACTCGGTGGCCCTGCGGGCCCTGGGCGATGTCGTCGACGCGATCTCCACCGACCGGCACGACACCCCCGCAGCCGCCGCGATCAAGGGCTCGCTGCGCATCCGCGAGGTGCTCGCGCGCGCCGCCCGCGACGGCGTGCCCGACGCGCCGACCGAGCTGCGCGCCTTCGTCGGCGGGTATGCCGTGCGGCTGGACACCGCGGCGCTCGAGCGGGTGCGCGGTCAGGCGCTGCGGCAGCACCAACGCAACCTCGCGGTGCCGACGGTGACGCACCTGCTGGCCGAGGCCGCCCTGCGCGCCTGCGGCCACCCCGACCGTGAGGACTTCCTCGAGCGCTTCGCCGACCACCTCGACGTCGAGGCATTCCTCGCTGCCTGGTGGCCGCAGCTCGACCCGCGCGAGGCACTGCTGTGGCTGGCCGACCGGCCTCGTCTCGAGCGCTATGCCGCCGGAGTGTTCACGCCGACCGAGGTCGAGGTGCTGCACGCGTCGATGGGCGAGGCCCTGCGCACCGGCACCTGGTCGATCGCCGACGTCGCGCTCGTCGACGAGCTCGCGGCCCGGCTCGGGCCGGTCCAGGAGGCGCCCGCCGAGGAGCGGGGCTTCTTCGAGATCGACGAGCTCGATGCGCTCGCGACCGACCTGCCGATGCTCGGCTCCCTCGGCGGGCCAATCCGGCCGGACCGGCTCGAGCCGGCCTACGAGGTCACCCCGGAGGACGCGCGCGACCGGTTGCTGCACGGCCGGATCGGCCGACCCGACGACTACGCGCACATCCTCGTCGACGAGGCGCAGGACCTGTCACCGATGCAGTGGCGGATGCTCGGCCGACGGGGGCGCGCCGCCTCGTGGACGGTCGTCGGCGATGCCGCGCAGAGCTCGTGGCCGGATCCGGTCGAGTCGGTGGCCGCCCGGGGCGAGGCGTGGGGGGTGCAGCAGCACCGCGGCTTCCACATGACGACGAACTACCGCAACGCCCGCGAGATCTTCGACTACGCGGCCGCCGCGATCCGCCGCCACGTCCCCGATGCCGACATCCCCGATGCGGTCCGCGAGACCGGGGTGCTGCCGGTCGACGGCCGGCTCGGCGACGACCCGACCGGCGCGGTCGTCAGCGCCGTCGACGCGCTGCTCGACGAGGTCGACGGCAGCATCGGGGTCATCACGCCGAGCCGGTATGCCGCTGCGCTCGCCATCGCGCTCGACGGGCGCGAGCGGGTGCGGCTGGTCGACCCCTTGTCGAGCAAGGGGCTGGAGTGGGATGCGACGGTCGTCGTGGACCCGGACGAGATCGTGGCGCAGACCGCCGGCGGGGTGCGGGCGCTCTACGTGGCGCTGACCCGCGCGGCTCATCGAATGACCGTGCTGCACGCCGGCTGAGGAGGCACCCACACAGCCAACGAGACCCTGGTGGGCTTGCCAGGTCATCCCCCGATGTGCCTGCCAAGCCCGCCGCCACTGCCGCTGGGCGGCGTGGACTCGGGTCTCGGGCAGTGTCGGGATCTCTCCCGTCACCGATACATCAACGTACCAGATGCACGCGCGTATCTGAACAACTTCATCGAAGATCCGGGCCGATGCGGCAGACACGCGGACCCACCGATTCGCACGCGCTCGCCAGATATACATGCGTGTATCCTTTTTCGCAGTGCGGTGGCGCGCGGGGGTGACGCGCGACCAGGGGGACAGGATCGACGAGAGGGCACCATGACCGACCGCAGTCGGCGGCGCGAGGAGACCCGCGCTCGCCTGGTCGGAGCAGCCGTCGAGGTCTTCGCTGCCCAAGGCATCACCGCAAGCACGGTGGAGCAGGTCTGCGACCGGGCCGGGTTCACGCGAGGGGCCTTCTACTCCAACTTCGAGTCCAAGAACGACCTGTGTCGAGAGATCCTCGACGTCGAGACGCAGTTCTACGGTGAGGCCTTCGCCAAGGGCGCCGCGGACTTCGCCGGGCACTTCTCGGCGTTCCCGGCTGACCTGCGGCGAGACCCCTACGAGGTGTTGGAGCTCGGCCTGCGGCAACTGCTGCCCGCCTTCATCGCGGGCGCGGACGATCGCGCGGCGAGCCACACCATGGTGAGCCTGCTGTTCACCGAGCTGGGCCTGTATGCCGCCCGCGAAGCCGGGATTCGCGCGGCATACCAGCGCTATGCAGAGGCGATCCTGGATCCCATCGAGCAGCTCTTCGGCCCGCTGCTCGGGCTGGCCGGCCTGGAGCTGCGGATGGACTCGACGTCGGCCGCCGAGATCGTCCACTCGCTGTGGGAGAGCGGCTCCCGGCAGGCCTTGCTGTTGGCCAGCTCGCCGAGCCAGCTCGTCGACGTCGTCGCCGAGCACGTCATGGTCGGCTTGCGCCTGGTGACCCGCGAGATCGGCAGCGGGGCATGAGTCGGCCCAGCACCCCACGCCGAGAGCAGACCCGCCAGCGCCTGGCCACGGCCGCCACCGAGCTGATCGCCGAGCGGGGCATGAGCGCGAGCACCGTCGAGCTCATCTGCGACCGGGCGGGCTTCACCCGCGGCGCCTACTACTCCGCATTCGGCAGCCGCGAGGAGCTCTACCGCGCCGTCCTCGAGGTGAACCAGGACCTGCAGCGGCAGTGGATCAGGCAATCCACGACGACCCTCGCCGAGCTGCTCGCCACCCGGCCCGACCTGCTGACCGGCCCGATCGCTGAGCGTCTCGCGGTGGCGGCGGAGGTCAGCCTGGGCTTGCACGGCGGCGACGAGTTTCCGCTCGGCCCGGGAGGACCCGATCCGTGGACGATCGCCGCTCTCGTCCCGATCGAGCTGGCGCTGTATGCCGTCCGTGAGCCGGAGTCGCGACCGCTCTTCCTGGCCACCCAGACCGAGATGCACGAGGAGCTCGGCGCCTTCGTCATCTCGCTGGCCGAGCTCCTCGGCCTGCGGGTCGCGGTCGACCGGCAGCAGGCTGGCGTGGCCCTGCAATCGGTGGTCCTGGCCGTCGCCCGGCGCGCCATGACCTTCGACACCGCGCCGGCTCAGGTGCTGTCGGTGCGCTTGGCTCAACTGCTCGGCTGCCTCGTCGGCGGCGGCGAGGACTGAAAACCCCCGGCGGTCTCCCGGTCCGCGGCACAGCAAGCGGGGCGGAGCCGATTGGCTCCGCCCCGTGCATGTCACACCTGACGGTGGTCGGACCGGACATCCCCCGATGTGTCGATCTGCAACCATGCCGGTCTGGGTCATCCCCCGATGTGCCCTGCCGGCTTCCGTCCCGAGGTGACCTCGGCTGTCTTGCCCTGCTGATACACCACTGTACCAGATACGCGCACGTATCACGCGGCGCAATCACCGAACGAGTTGCGCCACCTCTCCGCACGTGCTCCAGCGGGGCAGCACCGTGAGGGGACTTCAGCATGCACGCGCGTATCCGACCGAACGACGGACCCCCAGCGGTATACACGCGTGTATCGTCGCCACCTGCACCGACCAGGAAAGGGAGAGTGTGGCCGAGCGAGGCACCCGGCGCCGCGATGAGACCCGTGCGCGGCTCGTCGCCGCCGCCGCAGAGGTGTTCGCCGAACAGGGCATCACGGCAAGCACGATCGAGCAGGTCTGTGAGCGGGCCGGCTACTCCCGGGGGGCGTTCTACTCGAACTTCGGGTCCAAGATCGCGATCTGCGAGGAGCTGCTCGTCATCGAGCGAGGCTTCTACGCCGACGCCTTCCGCCGCGGGGCCGCTGCTTTCACGCGCTACTTCGCCGCTCACCCGGAGCTGCTCGCCCTTGGCCCGTACGAGATCCTCGAGCGCGGCCTCGTGCCGTTGCTGGGCGCGTTCGTCGCCGTCGAGGACGACGAGCGGGCCGCGACGCCGACCAACCTCAGCCTCCTCTACACCGAGCTGGGCCTGTATGCCGCGCGCGAACCCGGCATTCGCCCGGCCTACGCACCCTATGCGGAGGGGATGAGCGAGCCCTTCGAGCAGCTGCTCGGCCCGCTGTTCGCGCTGGCCGGCCTGCGTCTCATGGTCTCCGGCACCGAGGCGGCCGAGCTCATCACGGCCCTCTACGAGGAGGCAACCCGCGACGCGCTCATGTCGGAGACCGCGGAGGGCGTGGTCGCGGCGGTCATCCCGGGCCTGCTGCTGGCGATCCGGCTGGTCACCGAGCCGCTTCCCGGTCGCGGTGGGACCTCATGAGTGAGTCGCTGTCCCCCCGCCGGCTGCGGACCCGCCGCCGGCTGGCCCAGGCTGCGATCGAGCTCTATGCCGAGGCCGGTATCGCCGCCAGCACGGTCGAGACGATCTGCGAGCGAGCCGGCTTCAGTCGGGGCGCCTTCTATGCCAACTTCCCCACCAAGGAGGCGCTGTCCGCAGAGATCCTGGCCGCCTTGCACGAGGCCCTGTCCGACTGGACCAAGCGAGCCCTGGCCCGGGTTCGCGACGATCTGACCACGACTCCCAACCTGACGACCCAGCCCGGACCGGACCTCCTCGACCGGACGACGCGGCGGGTGCTCAACCTCGACGCCATCGACCCGAGCAGCCCCGACCCGTGGTCGCACGCGAGCCTCACCCTCATCGAGCTGTCGCTGCAGGCAGTGCGCGACCCGTCGGTGCGAGAGGCCTATCGGGCCGGGCGCGGCGCCCTGCTGGACCCGTTGGGGAGCTTCCTCGAACAGCTGGCCCAGCTGCTCGGCCGTCGGCTGAGCGTCTCGCCCGAGATGGCAGCCGGGGCCCTGATCGCCGTGTTCCTCGCCGCCTCCCGCTCGGCATTGGCCGCGGGCGATCGGGTCGCTGACACCCTCGCCCCGCGGGTCGCGGTGCTTCTCGGCCGGGTCACCGCTCCACTGGCCTAGGCCGTGCCGGCGCCGCCGAGGAGGGCGAACCAGCGCGCCCGGGTGGCCGGGTCGAAGGGTGCGACCTCGCCGCTCACCCAGACCCACACCTCGTCAGCGGTATGCCGCGTCGCCGCCACCGTCGGCGCGTCGTAGCCGAACCGCACCGTGTGCTCGGCGAACTCGTCCTCGTCGTCGACGTAGGTCGTCCCGTCGGCGAGCCGGATGACGTCGAGATCGAGGTCGACGCACTGCACCTGCAGGCCGCAGTCCCCCGGCACCGGGGTCTCGGGGAGCTCGACGAGCTCGCACGGTGACGTGATGTCGACGTAGACGACGACGCCCTTGCGCCCGTCCGGGCGCGCGTGGAAGGTCGCGAGCCAGCGCCGACCGAGGGGCACGAGCATGAGCTGGTCGTGGGTCGTCGTCACCGACAGCGCCGGTCGGGAGTAGGTGGTGCCGGTCGGCACCCGCAGCCACAGCCCGTGCTCGTCGATGCCGAGGGCCTCGGTGTCCACCTGCCAGTGCGGCGATCCGTCGTGCTTGCGATAGGCGACGTGGACCGGCTGGCCGGGCCGCGGCATACCGGATGCTGGTGCCGAGTCGCCTTGCGTCACAGCCGTGCTCAGTCCTCGCCGAGCAGGTCGTGGCGCTGGATGATCGCGTCACGAGCCGGGCCGACGCCGATCGCCGAGACCCGGGCGCCGATGAGCTCCTCGACCCGCAGGATGTAGGACTGCGCGTTGGCGGGCAGCTCCTCGAAGGTGCGGCAGGTCGAGATGTCCTCCCACCAGCCGGGGTGCTGCTCGTAGATGGGCCTGGCGTGGTGGAAGTCGCTCTGGTTGACCGGCATCTCGTCGTGCCGGACGCCGTC
>DAOTIG010000084.1:0-15098 GCA_035448065.1 Dermatophilaceae bacterium | reverse complement strand
CGCCGCACGGGCGGGCGGTCAGGCGATGACCGGGTCGGGCTTCTCCACCGCCGTGGTGGCGCGCTCCTCGCGGGTCGCCTTGACCCATTGGGTGAAGCCGTAGAGGACGAAGAAGCCGTAGCCGATGTAGAGCACCGCCGTCGGGACGTAGCCGGTCGCGAAGCCGAGCGGCACCCCGATCAGGTCGACCGCGATCCAGGCCAGCCAGAACTCGTTCCACCCGCGCGCCATGGCGTAGGTCGCGATGATCGACCCGACGAAGATCCACGCGTCGCACCAGTAGAACCACCACTGCGGCGTCCAGTACGGGTTGGGGGCGAGGTTCCACAGCGCGACGAAGACCTGGTGGACGACGACCGTCCCGAGCAGCCAGCCGACGACGATCGCGATCCGCTCGCGAGAGCTCGCCCACCGTGGGGTGATCGCCGGTGCCGCAGTGTCCACGCCGCGGGCCTGCCGCGACTGGTTCCACCGCCACCAGCCATAGATGCTCGTGGCGATGAAGAAGATCTGTCGGCCCGCCTGGCCGAACAGCGGGATCCGCTGGTCGGCGCCGAAGAGCGCGCCGAGGTAGACGAAGAAGAGCATGATGTTCGCGGTGATGCCGACCGGCCACGCCCAGACCCAGCGCTTCATGCCCAGGTATGCCGAGGCCGCGCCGATGAGGATGCCGATGAGCTCCAGCCAGTGCATCTCATAGCCACCGACCGGGAATGTCGCAGCGAGCAGCTGCTGGAAGATGTTGCCGTTCATGAGTGGTGTTCGTCCTCGTGTCGTTCCGATAGGGACGAACTCCGGGGAACGCACACCGCCCCGGCACGACGCACTGACCGCGACGGGTCGCGGCCACGCGGCATACCGGATGCCGTGAGACGTGCTGCCTACCATCCGGACTTTCACCGTCGGTCCTGGAGTTCCACCAGGTCAACCGGCCGCTGGCTGCGGTCGGGTCGCGGACTGTCACCGCCGGTTCGGAGTTGCACCGACCCCGGAGCACGTGTGCGCCCAGTGTATGCCGCGGCGCCGCGTGGGTCTGCGCACCCGATCAGCGCGCCCGGTCAGTGGGTATGCCGCCGCGCCAGCTCGCGCAGCCGGTCGACCTCGGCGGCCGCGTCGTCGGCGCCGTAGACCGCCGAGCCGGCGACGAAGACGTCGGCGCCGGCCTCGGCACAGGCCTCGATGGTGCGTGCGCTCACTCCCCCGTCAACCTGGATCCACACCTCGCCGCCGTGCCGGCGCACCGACTCGCGGACCGCCGCGACCTTGGGCAGCTGGTCGGCCATGAAGGACTGACCGCCGAAGCCGGGCTCGACGGTCATCACGAGCACCATGTCGAGGTCGGGCAGCAGCTCCTCGTAGGGCGCCCACGGCGTGCCGGGCTTGAGGGCCATCCCGGATCGGGCGCCGGCCGCGCGCAGGGTGCGGGCCAGTCGCCGGGGGTCGGCCGCGGCCTCGACGTGGAAGGTCACCGACCCGGCACCGGCCTCGGCATAGCCCGGCGCCCAGCGGTCGGGGTCCTCGATCATCAGATGGCAGTCGATCGGGAGCGGGCTCACCGTGAGCAGGGCCTCGACGACCGGCAGGCCCAGAGTGAGGTTGGGCACGAAGTGGTTGTCCATGACGTCGACGTGCACCCAGTCGGCATTGCCGACGCGGCCGAGCTCGGCCTGCAGGTTGGCGAAGTCCGCGGACAGGATGCTCGGCGAGATCAGCACGCTGGCAACCCTAGATCAGAGCCGCCGCAGCACCGCGAGGAACATCGCGTCGGTGCCGTGCCGGTGTGGCCACAACTGGACGAACGGCCCGTCACCGAGATCCGGAATCGGCCGGGAGGCACTGCCCCGCAACGCCTCTCGAGCATCGGCGATCTCGACGTCGGGCCGCTTGCGCAGCACGTCCTCGACCGCGAAGGTCGTCTCCACGAGGTGCGGGCTGCAGGTGGCATACCCGACCACCCCGCCGGGGCGCACCGCCGCCAGCGCGCTGGTGAGCAGCTCGCGCTGCAGACTGGCCAGCACCGGCACATCGCCAGGCACCCGACGCCAGCGCGCCTCCGGGCGGCGGCGCAGCGCGCCGAGGCCGGTGCACGGTGCGTCGACGAGCACCCGGTCGTATGCCGCGGGCTCGTCGTCGCCGACCTCGCGCCCGTCACCGACTCGCACCTCGAGCTGGCCGGGTCGGGCCGCTCGGAGCGCGGGCCGCAGCGTCTGACGGACGAGCTCAGCACGGTGCTCGCTCACCTCGCCGGCGACCAGGTCGGCATCCTGCTGCACCGCGAGCGCGGCGAGCAGCCCGGCCTTGCCACCCGGCCCGGCGCACAGGTCCAGCCAGCGCTCTCGATCCCGTTGTGCTGCAACGCCCGCCAGCGGGGCAGCAGCCAGGGCGAGGGCGAGCAGCTGGGAGCCCTCGTCCTGCACCGCGGCTCGACCCTCTCGGATCGCGGCGATCGCCCCGGGGTCGCCGCCGGGCAGCTCGGCCGCGGTCGGCGCCCACCGGCCCGGGCCGGCCCCGGCGGCCACCAGCTCGGCCACGGTGGCCAGTCCCGGCCGGGCGACGAGCGACACACTCGGCGGCACGTTGTTCGCGGCGAGCAGCGCAGCGAGCTCGTCGTCAGCGCGCTGGGGGTCGGCAGCCCCGTGGCCGAGCAACGCGGCACGCAGCGCCTTCACCACCCACAGCGGGTGCGACTCGCGAATCGCCAGCCGTTGCAAGGGTTCCTCTGACCCCGGGGCCACCTCGTCGAGCCACTCGTCGAGCGAGCGCTCGCCGATCCGTCGCAGCACGGCATTGACAAACCCGGCCGCGCCCGCCCCGTTGACCTGGCGGGCGAGGGCGACCGTCTCCGCGACGGCGGCATGGGCGGGCACCCGCATCCCCAGCAGCTGGTGCGCCCCGAGTCGGAGCGTGTCGAGCACATTGCGGTCGACGCGCGCGAGCTCCCGGCCGGCCGCGACCGCGATCATCGGGTCATAGCGCCCGCGCAATCTCGTTGCGCCGTAGGCCAGCTCCGTGGCGAAGGCCGCGTCCCGGCCGGTGACTCGCTGCTCCCGCAGGATCCGGGGCAGCTCGAGGTTGGCGTAGCCCCCGTCGTCGACCGCGCGCATCAGCGTGTATGCCGCGCGCCGCGCCGGATCACCGGTGCGGCCCCGCTCGGCCGGCCGCTGCAGGGAGCGCTGCGACGCTCCCCCGCCGGACCGACCGGGGTGACGCCGCTCGGGCCGGCCGGATCGCCCGCGCTCGTCAGTCATCGGCGCCGAGCCGCTCGCCGGGCCCGATCCGCACGCCGCGCGCCCAGTCCGCCGCAGGCATCTCCTTCTTGCCGTGCGGACGCACGAGCCCGAGCCGCACCGGCTGGCTGGCCGTCCCGGCATACACCGCCTGCTTGGTGACGTGCAGCTCCCCTGGCCCGAGCGGCGCGGCCACGCCGTCCGCGAGACTCACCGGACCGAGCTTGACCCGCTCGCCGCGGAAGGTCGTCCACCCGCCCGGGCTCGGCGTGCACGCCCGCACCTGGCGGTCGACGGCGATCGCCGGGCGGGTCCACACGATGCGGGCGTCGTCGACCTCGATCTTCGGCGCGAGCGAGATGCCTTCTCCCGGTTGAGGCTTCGCGACCAGCTCACCCGTCTCGATCCCGTCGAGGGTCGCGACGAGCAGGCCGGCGCCGGCCTCGGCGAGCCGGGTGAGCAGATCCCCGCTCGTGTCGGTCGGGCGGATCGGCTCGGTGAGCAGCCCGTAGACCGGGCCGGTGTCCAGGCCCTGCTCGATCCGGAAGGTGGTCGCCCCGGTGATCTCGTCGCCGGCGAGCACCGCGTGCTGCACGGGTGCGGCGCCTCGCCACGCGGGCAGCAGCGAGAAGTGCAGGTTGACCCACCCGTGCCGAGGGATGTCGAGGACCGCCACCGGCAACAGCGCGCCGTAGGCGACGACCGGGCAGCAGTCCGGGGCCAGCGTCCGCAGCCGGTCCTGGAAGTCCGGGTCGCGTGGTGTGCGTGGGGTGAGCACCTCGAGGTCGTGCTCGCGGGCCCAGGCGCTCACCGGCGAGGGCAGCAGGGCGCGTCCGCGGCCGGCCGGGGCATCGGGCCGGGTCACGACCGCGACCAGCTCGTGCCGCGACGCGCTGATCGCCTCGAGCGCGGGCAGGGCGACCTCGGGGGTGCCGGCGAAGACGAGGCGCATCTACCGGCCGGTCCCGAACGTCGGGTGCGGGCTGGCCTTGACGACCGGCGCCGCCGATCCCTCCCACTGCGCCTCCCGGATCGCCTTCATCGCCAGCCGGCGCTGCTCGCGGTCCATCCGGTCGATGAAGAGGATGCCGTCGAGGTGGTCGGTCTCGTGCTGCACCGCGCGGGCCAGCAGCTCGGTGCCCTCGAGGGTGACCGGCTCGCCGTGCTCGTCCTGGCCGTGGGCCACGACCCGCGGGGCGCGGGGGGTGGGGAACTTCATCCTCGGGAAGGACAGGCAGCCCTCGGGGCCCTCGACGGGATCCCCGGACAGCTCGAGGCTGGGGTTGACGAGATGCCCGAGCACCCCGTCGACGTGGTAGACGAAGACCCGCAGCGAGACGCCGAGCTGCGGGGCGGCCAGGCCGGCACCGGGGGCCTCGAGCATGGTGTCCTGCAGGTCCTGCACGAGTCGGCGCAACTCGACGTCGAAGTCGACGACCGGCTCGGCCGGCGTGCGCAACACGGGATCGCCGAAGAGCCGGATCGGCTTGACGGACACGGGCTTTCCTCGGGGCGGGGTGGGGGCGGGGCGGCTCAGTCTACGGCGTCGGCAGGGTCCGGCTCCGGGCGTGCTCGCAGGCCGCGCACGGATGGCGCAGCCAGGGTGGCGAGCGCGAGCGCGGCATACCCGACGGCGCTGGCGAGCAGCACCGACCGGGGCTCGAAGACCGAGGCGAGCCACCCGAAGACGAGCGCCCCGAGCGGCATCGCGACGAACGACCCGAGCGCGTCGTAGGAGGACACCCGGGAGAGCACGGCATCCGGGATGTGCTCATGCAGGGCGGTGTTCCAGGCGACGCCGAAGATCTCGGCACCAGCGCCGGCGACGAGGAAGGCCGCCATCAGCAGGACGGTCTGGGGCGCCAGGCCGAGCACGGACATCGGCACGGCGAGCAGCGACACCCCGACCATCCCCGCCACCAGGGGGCGGGTGATCCGCCAGCGCATCGCGACGATCGTCATCAGCACGACGCCCGCGGCCTCAGCGGACAGAGCCAGCCCCCACCCCTGCTCGCCGACGCCGGCGCTGGCCTTGGCGACGACCGGACCGAGGACGAGCACGGCACCGGTGTGGACGGCGTTGAGGACCCCGAAGGCCGCGACGACGATCCAGACCCAGGTGTGCGACACGAAGGCGCTCCACCCCTCCCGCAGGTCGCGGACCATCGACGGCGGCGGCTCGTCGGCGTCGCGAACCCGGCCGGACAGCCGGACCTGGACGAGCATCGGCACGGCGATGAGGAAGGTGAGGCTGTCGACGAGCAGCGCCCAGCCCGGACCGGCCCCGACGACGAGCGCCCCGGCCAGCGCCGGGCCGACGATCGCGATCGAGCTGCGCGAGAGCGACAGCAGGGCATTGGCCTGCTGGAGCCGGCCCGGCGGCACGACGAGGGGCACCACCCCCATCATCGCCGGCATCCCGAAGGCCGAGACCGCGCCGTTGATCGTCTCGATGACGACGAGATGCCACACCTGCGCCTGGCCGGTGATGACGAGGTAGGCCGCCAGCCCCTGGGTGAGGAAGGCCGTCGTGTGCGACACCTGCATGACGGCCGTGCGCGAGTATCGGTCGGCGACCACGCCACCGAGGAGGAGGAAGAGGACCATCGCGGCCATGTGCGCCGCGAGCACCTGGGCCAGGGCGCCCGCGTCGTCGGTGATGTGCAGCACGGCGAAGGCGAGCGCCACGCTCGTCATCGACCGGCCGATGCTCGTCGTCGTGCGCGCGAGGAAGTACCACCGGAAGCGCGGCTCGGCGAGCGCACCGGCCGCCTCGGCCAGCCTCATCGGGACTCCTCGGGTGTGGTGCTCATCCGGAAGGCCGCGATCGACAGGTTGCCGCGCACCGTGTCGGTCGTTCGCGGCGGCCGCGCGTTGGCGTGCACCAGCCGGCTCGCCTCGCCGACCAGGCGGCATACCTGCTCCCACACCTCGGGCGCCACCCACAGGTCGGCGTCGCAGAACACGCCCGGCGTGGAGCGCCGGCGATGGGCGAAGCGGCGCGGGATGGCGTCGGCCATGGTCTGCACCTGGGCGAGCATCGCCCCGGGATCGGCCGGCCCGGCGGGCTCGGGCGCGTCCCAGGGGTGGCGGTAGCGCACCGCCAGCCCGCCGTTGACCCGCTCCCTCCCGGCGACCTCCACCAGCCCCGCAGCCCGCAGCACTCGCAGGTGGTAGGACGCGTTCGCCTGGGTGATGCCGAGCTCACGGGCCGCCTCGGCCGCGGACAGCTCGGCACCGGTGAGCAGCGAGAGCAGGTCGAGGCGCACGGGGTGGGCGACCGCCCGCAGGCGGGCTCGACCGGCCGCGTCGGCGCCATCCTCCAAAGACATGTTTGGCAGTATGCCACGGGCGCACCGATCGCGCGCAGACACGCGGGAGTGCGGTAGTTACCGACCAGTAGGGTGGCCGGGTGACCTCGACCTACGCGCTCTACCATCGGCTCGCCAGCCGACCTCAGGGCCGCCGGCTCTTCTCGGCCGCCTTCGCCCTCAAGGCGCCCTATTTCCGCACCGTGCTCCCCGACGTGCGGCAGATGCAGCCGCACCATGCCGAGGTGCGGCTGCGCTCGTGGTGGGGCGTGCACAACCACCTCGGCACCGTGCATGTCATCGCGATCTGCAACGGTCTCGAGGCGGCGATGGGCCTGCTCGCTGAGGCCACCGTGCCGGACGGTCGGCGGTGGATCCCCAAGGGGATGACGCTGACCTACCCGGCCAAGGCGGACAGCGACCTGCGCTGCATCGCCGAGAGCGACCCAGCCGATTGGGAGAACCTCGGCGAGGTGCCGGTGCGGGTGCGCGCCGAGCGGACCGACGGCACGGTCGTCGTCGAGGGCACCATCACCCTGTGGGTCACCGAGCGCAGCAGCTGATCACTCCCCTCCCGGCCAGTGCAGCTGGACGGAGAGCGGGTGGGGGTCCTTGCGGGCGCTGCGCACCGCCCGCACCGCACGCAGCGCCCGGGCGAGGTCGTCGGCGCGATCGGCGGGCACGCGCAGCAGCGCCTGCTCGAGGCCTTCCTCACGTACGGCGCCCCGAGCCGCCGGGAGCGGCCGCGGCCCCAGGCGCTCGGCCACCGGCGCTCCCAGCTGGCCGGCGACCTCGTCGAGTGCCTCGACAAGCGCCCGCCGCGGTGCGGTGAGCCGGGCCAGCACGGTCACGGGCGGCAGGCCGATCTCCCGTCGGTCGGCGAGCTCGCGCTCGGCGAGCCACGCCGGGTCCCACCGGATCAACGCCTCGACCGGCGGCAGCGAGGGCCCGGCGGGCACCCCGGCGAGCACGACGACCCCGCCGTGCTCCGAGCCGCGAACGAGCGCGGCGGCGCCGGCCCACCGGCGCAGCGCCTCGACCGGCGCGTCGAGCTCGGTCCGGTCGAGCAGGGCCCAGGCATCGAGCAGCAGCGCCGCGGCATACCCGCCCGTCGCCACCGGCTCGGCCCCGGGTGTCGCGATGACGAGCGCCGGCGTCTCGTCGACCGAGGCGAGCACCTCGCCGGCCCCGGAGGTGAGCACCGGTGCACCCGGGAAGGCACGGCCGAGCTCCTCGGCGGTGCGCCGCGCCCCGACGACCGACGAGCGCAGTCGGCGGCCCCCGCACTCGGAGCACTCGAAGCCTGCCGGCCCCAGGGAGGCCGCACACCAGCGGCACTCGGCCGGCTGCCCCGGGCCGGGCAGCGTGAGCGGGCCGCCGCAGGCGGGGCAACGCGCCCGGGTCCGGCAGTCCTGGCAGGACAGCGCCGGCAGGTAGCCCCGGCGAGGCACCTGGACCAGCACCGGCCCGCGCGCCAGGGCCGCCTGGGCCGCTCGCCAGGCCGCGGACGGCAGGTGGGCCCGAGCCGCCGGACCGTCGCGCTCCTCGTCGAGCCCCTCCCCCGCGACGACCACCGAGGGGGCGGCAGCACGCACCGTCGAGGGTGCCGCACGCACCTGCGCGAGCACCCCATCATCGACGAGTCGTTGCACCGCAACGGTGCTCGCGAAGCCGCCGCTGACCAGTGCCGCCCCGGCGACGCGGGAGCGCTCGAGCAGCACCTCGCGCACCGCCGGATAGGGGGCGCGTGGCTCGAGCAGCAGATCGTCACCGTCGTCCCACCAGGCGACCAGGCCGAGGTCGTGGACCGGGGCGAAGACCGCCGCGCGGGTGCCGACGACGCACCCCACGTGCCCGCGCAAGAGCTTGAGCCAGGCGGTGTATCGGGCCTGCGGTCCTTGGTCGGCGGTGAGCCGGACGTGCCGCCCGGGCCCGAGCAGCGCCGTGAGCTCGCCGTCGACCCGCTGCACGTCGCGGTGGTCCGGCATGACGAGCAGCGCCCCCCGGTCGCTCGCGAGGGCGGTGGCCGCCGCAACCGCCAGCGCTCTGGGCCAGTCCCGCTCGGGCACTTGCCCGGGCAGCGCGAGCCAGGCCGCTCGCGGTGCCTCACCGGCGTGCACGCGGCGCAACAGCGCCGGACCGGCCGGGTATGCCGCCCACGGCCCGGCATCCGGGGTGGGCACCGGATCGAGCACCGGAGCCTCGAGCGGCAGCGCCCGCTCGGCGGTCGCGTGCCGCTTCGGCACGGCGAGTCGCAGCACGTCGCCGAGCACTCCGGCATAGCGGTCGGCGATGGTGCGGCAGACCGCGAGCACCTCCGGCGTGAGCACCGGCTCGGGGCTGACGACCTTGCCCAGGTCGGCGAGCCGGCCGTCGTGCTCGGGCCGCTCGCGGCGCTCGACGACGAAGCCGTCGATCTCCCTGCCAGAGAAGCGGATCCGCACGCGGACCCCGGGCTGGGCGACCTCGGCGAGGTGAGCCGGCACGGCATACTCGAAGAGGCGGTCGAGGTGCGGGAGCGGGCTGTCCACGACGACGGCAGCCACCGGTCGGTGGACCGGTGGCTGCGCGTCGAGAGTGCTCACGGGGGAAACCTAGCGAGGTCCCCCGACAGCGAGTGGATCAGCGGCCAGAGGCCCGCCGCTTGTTGATCAGGTCGAAGGCGACCGCGAAGAGCAGCACCAGACCCTTGATGACCATGACGTGCGCCGGGTTGGTGCCCATGATCGACAGGCCCATGTTGAGCACACCCATGATGAGCGCGCCGACGATGACCCCGGAGACCTTGCCGACACCACCGGTGACCGCGGTGCCACCGATGAAGCAGGCGGCGATGGCGTCGAGCTCGTAGTTGTTGCCGGCAGCCGCGAGGGCCGCGCCGGCGCGGGAGGTGGTGACGATCGCCGCGACGGCCGCGAGGACGCCCATGTTGACGAAGATCCAGAAGTTGACCTTCTTGACGTCGATGCCGGAGAGCACCGCGGCGTGCACGTTGCCGCCGATGGCGTAGATGTGCCGCCCGAACACCGTGCGCCCCATGAGGAAGGCGTAGGCGAGGATGAGCGCGCCGACGAGCAGCAGCACGTAGGGGGTGCCGATGGCGCTCTGGGCGAGCACGTAGGTGAAGAAGAGCAGCAGCAGCGAGACGCCGATGAGCTTGGCGAGGAACATCGGCTGCGGCTCGGTCTGCAGCCCGTGCTTGACCAGGCTGCGCCGCGAGCGCAGCTGGCCGAAGACGAAGGCCACCGTCGCGATGATGCCGAGCACGAGGGTGAAGATGTCGAGCGCCCCGCTGTAGCCGAAGAGCCCGAGGATGCCGGCGTTGGAGATCCCGACGAAGCCACTGGGCAGACCGGCGATGGTCTCGCCGACGAGCAGGATCGCCAGCCCGCGGAAGACGAGCATGCCCGCGAGGGTGACGATGAAGGCGGGGATGCCCACATATGCCACCCAGAAGCCCTGCCAGGCACCGACGGCGACGCCGACTCCCAAGCCGAGCAGGATGGCCAGCGGCCAGGGCAGGTTCCAGTTGATCATCGCGATGGCGAGGATGCCGCCGATGAAGGCGACGATCGAGCCGACGGACAGGTCGATGTGGCCGGCGATGATGACCATGACCATGCCGATGGCGAGGATCATGACGTAGGCGTTCTGCTGGAACAGGCTCGCGATGTTGTCCGGCATGAGCAGCTTGCCGCCGGTGAGCACCTGGAAGAGCAGGACGATGACGATGAGCGCGGCGACCAGGCCGTACTCCCGCACGTTGACGCGCTTGTGCCCTTCGGCGCTCGGGGACGGCTCCGGGGTGAGAGCCGCATCGGTCGACGTCGTGGCCGTCGCGATCGCGCCGTCCTGTGGGACCGGCTCGGTCATCGTCCGGTCACCTCCTTCTCCTTGGTCATGTAGCTCATGAGTCGTTCCTGGGTTGCCTCGGCCTTGGTCACCTCACCGGTGATCCGTCCCTGGGACAGCGCGTAGATGCGATCGCACAGCCCGATGAGCTCGGGGAGCTCCGAGGAGATGACGAGCACGCCCTTGCCGGCGTCGGCGAGCGCGTTGATGTGCGTGTAGATCTCGTACTTCGCGCCGACGTCGATGCCGCGGGTGGGCTCGTCGAGGATGAGCACATCCGGGTCGGTGAACATCCACTTGGCGAGGACGACCTTCTGCTGGTTGCCACCCGAGAGCTTGCCGACGATCGAGTCGACGGTCGGGGTCTTGGTCCGCAGCTTGCGGCGGAAGTCCTCGGCGACCTGGTACTCCTTCGGCTGGTCGACGACGCCCTTGGCCGAGATCTTGCCGAGCGCGGCTGCGGTCGTGTTGTGCTTGATGTCGTCGATGAGGTTGAGGCCGAAGCGCTTGCGGTCCTCGGAGGTGTAGGCGAGGCCGGCCCGGATCGCCTCGGTGACGGTCCGGGTGTTGACCTCCTTGCCGCGGATGAAGGCCTTCCCGGAGATCTTGGTGCCCCAGGTGCGCCCGAAGAGGCTCATCGCGAGCTCGGTGCGGCCGGCACCCATCAGCCCCGCGATGCCGACGATCTCGCCGGCCCGCACGGTGAGGTTGGCGTGATCGACGACGACGCGCTGGGGGTCCTGCGGGTGATAGACGGTCCACTCCTCCAGCCGCAGGATCTCCTCGCCCACCGTCGGGGTGTGGTCCGGGAAGCGGTTGTCGAGACTGCGCCCGACCATCCCACGGATGATCCGCTCCTCGGTGATCCGCTCGGCGCCGTGCATGTCGAGGGTCTCGATGGTCTGGCCGTCGCGGATGATCGTCGTCGAGTCCGCGATGGCCGCGATCTCGTTGAGCTTGTGGCTGATGATGACGCAGGTGATGCCCTCGTCGCGCAGCTTGCGGATGAGGTCGAGCAGGTGCGCGCTGTCGTCGTCGTTGAGCGCGGCCGTGGGCTCGTCGAGGATGAGCAGCTTGACGTCCTTGCTCATCGCCTTGGCGATCTCGACGAGCTGCTGCTTGCCGACGCCGAGGTGCAGCACCTGGGTGTCCGGGCTCTCCCGCAGACCCACTCGGTGCAGCAGCTTGGCCGCCTCGGAGTTGGTGCGGTTCCAGTCGATGATGCCGCGCGCAGCCCGCTCGTTGCCGAGGAAGATGTTCTCGGCGATCGACAGGTGGGGGCTCAGCGCGAGCTCCTGGTGGATGATGACGATCCCGTCGTGCTCGCTGTCGCGGATCGACTTGTACTGGCAGGGCTTGCCCTCGAAGGTGATCTCGCCCTCGTAGGTGCCGTGCGGGTGGACGCCGGACAGCACCTTCATCAGGGTGGACTTGCCGGCGCCGTTCTCACCGCAGATGGCGTGCACCTCGCCCCGGCGGACCTTGAAGGTCACGTCCGAGAGGGCCTTGACGCCGGGGAAGGTCTTGGTGATGTCCCGCATCTCGAGGATGACGTCGGGAGAGGGTGCTGGGGCCATGGGGGCTCTTCCTCACTCAGGGACAGGGAGGGTTCGTCGGGTGCGATCGGGCACGGGACGGTATGCCGCAGGGGCCCGGGCCGGGTGTCGGCCCGGGCCCCTGCGGTCAGCAGATCACATCCCGAGGTCGGATGCCTTGTAGAAGCCCGAGTCGATGAGCTTGGACTTGATGTCGTCCTTGGTCACGACGACCGGCGGCAGCAGGTAGGTCGGGACGACCTTGGTGCCGTTGTTGTAGGTCTTCTCGTCGTTGACGTCGACCTTGCTGCCCTTGACGATCTGGTCGACCATCTTGGCGACCTGGTCACCGAGGGTCCGGGTGTCCTTCCACACGGTCATCGACTGCTTGCCCGCGATGATGTTGAGGACGTTGGCCTTGTCGGCGTCCTGACCGGTGACGATCGGGTACTCCGGACCGGGCTTGTAGCCCGCGCCCTCGAGCGCCTGGGCGATGCCCAGCGCGAGCGAGTCGTTCGGCGACAGGACGATGTTGACCTTCTTGCCACCGGTGTAGAACGAGTTGAGCCGGTTCTGCATCTCGGACTGGGCGGTGTCCGAGCCCCAGCCCTGGATGCCGATCTTGGTCCACTCGTCGTTGGTCGCCGGCGCCTTGCCGGACGGGACGACGATGTCGCCGGACTTCACCAGCGGCGAGAGGACGTCCCACGCGCCGGAGAAGAAGAACTTGGCGTTGTTGTCGTCCGGCGAGCCGGCGAAGGGCTCGAGGTTGACCGGCTTGGGCAGTCCGGCGAGCTTGCTCTTGATGAACTCGCCCTGCAGCTGGCCGACCTTGTAGTTGTCGAACGTCGCGTAGTAGTCGACGTTCTCGGTCTTGTTGATCAGCCGGTCGTAGGCGATGACCTTGATGCCCTTGGTCTTGGCGGTCTGCAGCACCGGGGCCAGCGCCGTGCCGTCGATCGAGGCGATGACCAGGACCTTGGGGTTCTGGTTGATCATGTTCTGGATCTGGGTGATCTGCTGGTCGACCTTGTTGTCGGCGTACTGCAGCGTCGTCTGGTAGCCGGCCTTCTTGAGCAGCTCGTCGAGGTAGGCGCCGTCCTTGTTCCAGCGCTCGAGGCTCTTGGTCGGCATCGCGATGCCGATCAGGCTGCTGCCGCCACCGGTGCCACCGGTCGAGCTCGTCCCGGCGTCGCGGGTGGAGCTGCAGGCGGCGGACGTGCTGAGCAGAGCGAGCGCGCCGAGGCCGGCGACGACCTGGGAGATCCTCCGGGTCATGGGCTGATCCTTCCTGCCGGGCGGCATACCACCGCGCGGTCACTGGCCCTCGACCTGGCTCCTCCACGTCGAGGACATTTGTTGTGTCACTGAACATATTTGAGCCGGCCAGGGTGCGCAAGAGGGCGCGGCCCAGGCCGGTGGTAACGATTTCATAACCGGACGGACCACTGCCGGTCACCCACCGTCCCGAGGCGAGTCGGCCCTGCCGAACCGTCAGCCACCGCTCGCAGTGGCGACCCAGCTCGCCGGGTGGTCGACGATGTCGTCGATCACCCGCAGGGCCGCGCCGGTGAGCGAGGCGAGCTCGCCGCTCACGGCAGCCTCCACCTCGACCGGCATCCAGCGTCGGCTGATCACCCGGGTCGCCAGGTGCCGGTGCATGCCGGGGGCGAGCAACTCGAACAACGGCGCATAGGCGCCCCCGACGACGATCCGGTCGACGTCGATGAGGTTGATCGCGTTGCTCACCGCCAAGCCCAAGGCATCCGAGGCCTCGATGATCGCGGCGTTCGCGGCCGAGTCGCCGCGCTCGACCGCCTCGCCCAGGGCATCGACGCCCGCGGTCGCCGGCAGGCCTGCGCGACGCAACAGGGCGCGCTTGCCGGCATACACCTCGAGGCAGCCCCGCGAGCCGCAGCCACACTGCGGCCCCTGGGGCTCGACGACGAGGTGGCCGATCTCACCACTCCAGCCGTGCATGCCGCTGACCAGCTCGCCGCCGAGGACGATGGCACCACCGATGCCGACCTCGCCGGTGAGGAACAGGAAGCTCTGGTCGGTGCGCGGCACACCGGCCAGGCGCGATCGGATCCGCGCCTCGGCCAGCGCGCCGAGATCGGCGTCGTTGCCGACATAGACCGAGATTCCCTGCAGGACAGGTGATTTGGAGAGCAGCGCGGCGACGTCGACCTCCTCCCAGCCGAGGTTGGGTGCGTAGCGAACCACCCCACTGCCCCGACGGGTGAGGCCGGGCACGCTGATGCAGGCGCCGGCGATGACGCAGCCCTGGCCCTTGGCCTGGCGCGCCACCGGCTCGACGACGCGGAGCAGCCGGCGCAGCGTGGCGCCCGGATCGCTGTTGCCGAAGTCCCCCTCGACGAGCCGCTCGAACAGCGTCACGCCGGCGAGGTCGACGACCCGGACGGCGACGTGGTCGACCTGTGCCTCGAGGCCCAGGCCGACGACGGCGCGCGGCGCCGGAGCGAGCGGCACACCGGGGCGCCCGGCCCGCTCACCGCTCTGCGGGGCGAGCTCGACGACGAGACGCGCAGCGACCAGCAGGTCGACGAGCTCGGACACGGTGGCCTTGGTCAGCCCCACGGCCTCGGCGATCCGGGCCCGGGTCGGTGGCGTCGGGCAGTCGACGATCTCGCGCAGCACCAGGCCGAGATTGTGCTCGCGCAGCGAGGACTGGCGAGCCGGCCGGGTCGTCGCCCGTGGCCTCGCAACCGCTCGGGGCGCGGGCGGTGTCTGCCGCGCGCCTGTGGCGCCCGGGGTCACGACCGCATCGGCGAGGTCCATGTGGTTGACCTTACCCGGTTGCCAGGATTATGTTTAGAGGGTCAACTAACAATCTTTCGAGCTATTGGCTCGGGCCCGAAGGAGTGCCCATGACCCGCCGCCCCACCCCCGAGGACAAGTTCTCGTTCGGTCTCTGGACCGTCGCCTGGCAGGCTCGTGACCAGTTCGGCGACGCCACCCGCGCCCCCTTGGACCCGGTCGAGGCCGTCCATCGGCTGGCCGACCTCGGCGCCTACGGCCTCACCTTCCACGACGACGACCTCATCCCCTTCGGCTCCTCCGAGAGCGAGCGGCAGGCGATCCTCACCCGCTTCCGCGCCGCGCTCGACGAGACCGGCATGGTCGTGCCGATGGTGACGACCAACACCTTC
>DAOTIG010000083.1:0-15128 GCA_035448065.1 Dermatophilaceae bacterium | reverse complement strand
CCTTCACCGCCGCCGACGCGGCCACCGTGCGGGCCTTCCACGAGGCGGCCGTGGGCCTGGGGGCCGAGGTGCTGCACGAGCCGCGGCTGTGGCCGGAGTACCACGCCGGCTACTACGGCGTCTTCGTCCGCGACCCCGACGGCAACAACGTCGAGGCCGTCAGCCACCGCGGCGACGCCTGACCGGAGCCCAGGTGATGACTGACGAGCCACGGCTGCCGCGCTACCGCCTGCTCACCGGCCCCGATGACAGCACGTTCTGTCGACGGGTCAGCGCCGCTCTCGAGCTCGGCTATGACCTCTACGGCGATCCCGCGCTCACCGTCAAGGACGGCGCTGGGTATGCCGCGCAGGCCGTCATCTGGCGGCGCCCCGACCCGCCGCCGGCCGCACCGGCTGCGGGCGACAGCGCGACAGGGTGAGCGGCCAACTCCCCGCGCCACCTGGCCCGCCGCTCTACCGCAAGGCCAGCTCGTCGGCGCCGAAGGGTTACTTCGCCTGGGAGGCAACGGGATTGCGGTGGCTCGCCGAGGCGCAGGCAGACGGTGGGGTGCCGGTCGTCGCCGTGCTCGACGTGGCCGACGACCACCTCGACCTGGCCCGGCTCACTCCGGCGCAGCCGACCCGAGCGGCCGCCGAGCGGTTCGGCGAGCAGCTGGCCCGCACCCACGCGGCCGGCGCGGCGGCCTACGGCGCCCCACCCGACGGCTGGTCCGGCGACGGCTTCTTCGGGCCGCTGAGCCAGCCGCTCCCCCTGTCGCTCGTCCCCCAGCCGACCTGGCCCGAGCACCTGCGCGACAACCTCGTGGCACCCGTCCTGCGCGCCTGTCGCGACCGGCATGCCCTCGACTCGCCCGACTGCGCGACCGTCGAGCGGGCCGCAAGCCGGGCCGTCGAGCTCGACCCGGGCGAGCCCCCGGCGCGCATCCACGGCGACCTGTGGGCCGGCAACGTCCTGTGGACCGCCGCCGGCGCCACGCTCATCGACCCGGCCGCCCACGGTGGCCACCGCGAGGCCGATCTCGCCATGCTCGCCCTCTTCGGCGCGCCGCACCTCGAGGCGAGCATCGCGGCATATCAGGCGCATTCGCCCCTCGCTGCCGGCTGGCACCAGCGCGTGGGTCTGCACCAGATCTACCCGCTCGCCGTGCACGCGCTGCTCTTCGGCGGCTCGTATGCCGCGCAGACCGTGGCCGTCGCGCGGAGCTACCGCTGAGCGATCGCGAGCGACACCCGCCCCGCGGCGACGTCCGCGACCTCGACCCGCACGGACACCTCGTCACCGGGCCGCGCCTGACCCCGCGCCGCCGCGAGCACCGCGGGCTCGGCGATCTGCACGACCGGGTCGTGCCGACCGGTCTCGTCGACGACCCAGGCCGGCAGCACCTGGCCGACCATCGGGCGCAGCACGGCGGCCTCGACCGCGTCGGTGCAGGCCCGCTCGACCGACCCGGCGCGCCGGTCACCGGCCGCCATGAGCTCGGGCAGCGACGGCAGCGCCTCGCGCGCCCAGCCCGGCACGTCGCGGCCGGCGCACAGGGCCTCGCACACGGCCAGGCCGAAGCGGTCGACGAGCCGGCGCAGCGGCGCCGTGACATGGGCGTATGCCGCGGCCACGGCAGCGTGCTCGCGCAACTGTGGGGGCGGGCCGTCGAACGGCGTGTAACCGGCCCCGCGGAAGAGCGAGGTCGCCTCGTGGATGAGCGCGAGGTGCTTCGGGTCGTCGCGGTGCAGCGAGCGCAGGAAGTCGCCGTAGCGCATGCCGTCCGGCCACGGCACCCCGAGCGCTCGCGACTGCCGTCGGAAGCGCTTGACCGCGCCCTTGTCCGGGGCCGGCATCGTGCGCAGGATGCCGACACCGCCGCGCAGCATGATGTCGGCCGCGGCCATGCCGGTCATCAGCGAGATCTGGGCGTTCCAGTCCTCGCAGGCCTGGGGTGGCCGATAGCGCAGCACGTAGCTGCCCGCGGCGTCGTGGACGACCTCCTGCTCCGGCATCGGCAGCGATGCGCCGCCGCGCGCGCACTCCAGCGCCATCCGGCGCTCGCCGATCTCGCGCAGCAGGGTGATCCGCTCGTCGGCCTGGCCCGCGTCGACCTGCGCCTGCACACCGTCGTAGTCGAGTCGGTCCACGCTGCGCACGACCGCCCGGGCCACGGTGGCCCCCGTGACCACCCCTTCGGGGTCCAGGCTGAGATCCCATACGAATGCCGGACGGCGTTGTCCCGGAAGCAGACTCGCGGCGTTCTCGGACAGTTGCGGCGGGTGCAGTGGGGCGCGCTCGTCCGGCAGGTAGATCGTCTGGCCGCGTCGCCGCGCCTCGGTGTCGATCGCCCCACCAGGCCGCACGAAGGCGGGGACGTCGGCAATCGCATAGCGGACCCGGTAGCCCTCCCCGACGCGCTCGAGGTGCATCGCCTGGTCGAGGTCCATCGAGCCGATGGGGTCGAGGGTGAAGAAGGGCAGGTCGGTGAGGTCCGTCTCGGGCCACGCGACATCGGACGCCGCCTGGTCCGCCTCGGCCAGCACCTCCGCCGCGAACTCCCTTGGCACGTCGAGCTGCTCGCGGATCGAGGCGAATCGCTGGGCGAGCGACCCCGGTTCCGCAGCCGTCGTCGCTCCGGGCTCGGCAGGCAGGTAGCGCACGTGGCGGGTCGGCATGGCTGACACGATAGGCGCTCGGTGCCGCCGAGCCCGGGACGCCTACCCTGGGCGGGTGATCGTCCTGCTGCCGCCCTCGGAGGGCAAGCACTCCCCCGCCCGAGGCCGTCCGCTCGACCTCGACGCCCTCCTCGCGCCGAGCGAGCTCACCGCCACCCGGACCGCCGTGCTCGACGCCCTGGCGACGGTGAGCGCCGGCGCGGACGCGGCATACCGGCTCGGCGTGCCGCCCACCCTCGATCGCGAGATCGCCCGCAACACCAGGCTGCTCAGCGCGCCCACCGCGCCGGCCGGCCAGGTCTACACGGGAGTGCTGTATGCCGCGCTCGACCTGGCCTCGCTCGACACCGCCGCCCGCCGCCGGGCCGCCCGGCGGCTGGTCGTCGTGTCGGCGCTCTTCGGGGCGCTGCGGATCGGCGACCGGGTGCCGGCCTACCGGCTCGCGATGGGTGTCGACCTGCCCGGGATCGGACCGCTCGCCGCTGCCTGGCGTGAGCCGCTCGGTGCCGTCCTGCCGGGCCTCGCCGGGCGCGGAGTTGTGGTCGACTGCCGCTCCGCGCCGTATGCCGCAGCGTGGACCCCGCGGGCTGGGCTGGCCGAGCGGTGGGTGCAGATCCGGGTGCCCGGGGCGAGCCACGGGGCCAAGCACACCCGGGGGCTGGCGGCGCGAGAGCTGTGCCGCAGCGCCGTCGACCCGAGGCGGCCCGAGGACCTCGCCGCTGCGCTCGGTGAGCGGTTCGCCGTGCGACTGCACGAGCCGGCCCGATCCGGGCGGCCGTGGATCCTCGACTGCCAGGTGGACTGACCGGCGACGGCGGGGGCGCTGCCACGAGCACTCTGTCCACTGACGGCATACCCCGCCTGACGAGGTTGAGCACGGCGGCCAGGTCACGAGCCGGAAAACGTTGACCGCGCCTCACCCCATGGCATCCCGGTGAAGGTCTACCTTGTGGCCTGGCAGACATGCCCGCGGGGCGTGCCGTTCACGAAGGAGCAGCGGGATGAGTGAGCAAGCCACAACGGTGGGTGAGGTCCGCAAGATCAGGACCGATCCGGACCTGCCACCGGTCGCCGTCGAGGAGCCGCCGAACACCAGCGGTCCCAACAAGGCGATCTTCGCCGGGATCGCCCTGCTCGGCGCGCTCGGCTGGGTGATGATCGCGATCGTCCGCGGTGAGCGCGTCAACGCGATGTGGTTCGTCTTCGCGGCGGTCTGCAGCTACATCATCGCCTTCCGCTTCTACTCGCGACTCATCGAGTACAAGATCCTCAAGCCGCGCGACACCCGCGCCACCCCGGCCGAGCTCTTCGAGAACGGCAAGGACTTCATGCCGACCGACCGGCGAGTCCTCTACGGACACCACTTCGCCGCCATCGCCGGCGCCGGCCCGCTCGTCGGCCCGGTCCTCGCGGCGCAGATGGGCTATCTGCCGGGCACCATCTGGATCATCGTCGGCGTCATCTTCGCCGGCGCGGTCCAGGACTACATGGTCATGCACCTGTCGATCCGCCGGAACGGCCGCTCGCTCGGTCAGATGGCTCGGGACGAGCTCGGCCCGATCGGCGGTTGGGCCGCGATCCTCGGCGTGCTGTCGATCATGGTCATCCTGCTCGCGGTGCTGTGCATCGTCGTCATCAACGCCCTCGCCGAGAGCCCGTGGGGCGTCTTCTCGGTCGCGATGACCATCCCGATCGCCATCTTCATGGGCGTCTACCTGCGCTTCCTGCGGCCGGGCCGGGTCAGCGAGGTGTCGCTCATCGGCGTCGCGCTGCTGCTGCTCGCGATCGTCGCCGGCCGCTACGTCGCCGAGAACCCGTCGCTCGCCGCGACCTTCACCCTGTCGAAGCCGGCCCTCGCCTGGTGGATCATCGCCTACGGCTTCGTCGCCTCGGTGCTGCCGGTCTGGCTGCTGCTGGCCCCGCGTGACTACCTGTCGACCTTCATGAAGGTCGGCACCATCGTGCTGCTCGCCTTGGGCATACTCTTCGTCCGCCCAGTGGTGCAGATGCCTGCGGTCACCGAGTTCGCCAGCAACGGCAAGGGCCCGGCCTTCGCCGGCTCGCTCTTCCCGTTCCTCTTCATCACCATCGCCTGCGGAGCCCTGTCCGGGTTCCACGCGCTCATCTCCTCGGGCACGACGCCCAAGCTCATCGAGAAGGAGAGCCAGGCCCGGATGATGGGCTACGGCGGCATGCTCATGGAGTCCTTCGTCGCGATCATGGCGATGGTCGCCGCGATCTCGATCGACCAGCACCTCTACTTCGCGATGAACTCGCCCGCCGGCGTCAACGGCGGCACCCCGGAGAAGGCCGCGGCCTACCTCAACGCGCTCGGCCTGGTCAGCCCTGGCGGCACGGCGCTCCCTCCGGTAGACCCGGCCTATCTCGCCCAGGCCGCCAAGGATGTCGGCGAGAAGTCGATCATCGGCCGCACCGGTGGGGCACCCACCCTGGCGGTCGGCATGTCCGAGATCATGCAGGGCGTCTTCGGCGGCGCGGCATGGAAGTCGTTCTGGTACCACTTCGCGATCATGTTCGAGGCGCTGTTCATCCTCACGACGGTCGACGCAGGCACCCGGGTGGCGCGCTTCATGTTCTCCGACGCGCTGGGCGCGCTCGGGCTGAAGAAGTTCCGTGACCCGTCCTGGACCGTCGGTGCGTGGATCGCCACGATCCTCGTCGTCGGCGGCTGGGGCTCGATCCTCGTCATGGGCGTCAACGACCCGCTCGGTGGCATCAACACGCTCTACCCCCTCTTCGGCATCGCCAACCAGCTGCTCGCGGCCATCGCGCTCACCGTCGTCTTCTCGGTGGTCATGAAGAAGGGCCTGTTCACGTGGGCCTGGATCCCCGGCCTGCCCCTGGTGTGGGACCTCGCAGTGACGCTCAGCGCGAGCTACCAGAAGATCTTCTCCTCCGTGCCGGCGATCGGCTACGGAGCCCAGCGACAGCGCTTCATCGACGCCCAGGAGAAGGGACAGGTGCTCGCACCGGCGACGAACAAGGCCCAGATGGAGCAGGTCATCTTCAACTCCACGGTGCAGCTCACCCTGTCCATCCTCTATGCGCTGCTCGTCATCGTCGTGGTGGCGGTCGCGATCTGGGTGGCGGTCAAGGCCTTCCGAGCGGGTGGCCTGCCGACAAGCGAGGAACCGGACACGCCGTCGAAGATCTTCGCGCCGAAGTCCTTCCTGCCGACCCAGGCCGAGAAGGAAGTGCTGGAGGAGTGGAAGGCGGCGGGCAAGAGCCCGACGCCGATCGGGGCACACCACTGATGTCCGTCGCCCCTGGCACAACCGGCTCCGTGGCGGCCCGCCTCCTGCGGGCCGCCCGGACGGCGCGCTGGTTCATCCGCGGCGTCGTCGGTGCGGACGCCTACGAGCGCTACCTCGAGCACCACGCCCGGACCCACTGCGAGCTGCCGCCGATGACCGAGCGGGAGTTCTGGCGGGACAAGACCGACGCGATGGAGCGCAACCCGAGGTCGCGCTGCTGTTGAGTCCGGTGGTCGCTTCGCTGACGGCGCAGAGCGGGTGGCGGTCGTGACCGCCACCCGCTCTCGCGTCCGACGCTCCATCGTCCCTGCCCTGGTGCTCGCCCTCGTCGTCGCGGCCGTGCTCTGGTATGCCGCGCCCGGCCTCGAGCGCCCGGCCTCCACGGAAGCGGAGGGCGCGGTTACCCCGACCGCCACGATTCCGGCTGGCACGGCAGCGGGCTCGCCCGCCCCGCCCGTCACCCAGGCCCCGCCCCAACCCGAGGAGAACCGGCGCTGCACGCCGGCGGAGGCGGGCGGCATACCGGCTCAGGACGGACGCGAGCGGGCGCTCCCCAGCGCAACCGAGGCGCGAACGGCCTTGGCCGGCTTGACGATCGACGCGCGCCGGGGCGGGGATGCCTATTGCCGTGGGCGATTCGGTCCGGACACGTGGCCCGACCTGGACCGCAACGGCTGCTCGACCCGTCAGGACGTGCTTGTTCGGCAGGCGGTGCAGGTCGTCACCCGGCGGATCGCGGCCCACGGCAACACGTGTGAGGAGGCGATCTCAGGCATCTGGGTCGATCCCTACACCGGCGAGCAGCTGACCTTCACGAATCTCAAGGATCCGACCCAAGCCCAGCGGCTGCAGGTCGACCACGTGGTGCCGCTCTACAACGCCTGGGTCTCCGGCGCTCGGGATTGGACCGACGAGCAGCGAGTCGCCTTCGCCAACGATCTGGCCGCGCCGGAGCTGCGCGCGGTGGCCGGCTCGGTGAACTTCGCCAAGCACCACGCGGGAGCCGAGTCCTGGCAGCCGGTCGAGAGCCGCCGCTGCGACTATGCCCGGGCCTACGTCTCGGTCAAGGCCACCTATCGCCTCACGGTGACGCGGGCCGAGCGCGACGCGCTGGCCGGCATGCTCGACAGCTGCGGCTGAGCGATCGACCCGCTGGCCACCGCCGCCGCGCCGAGGGCGACGAGGGCGCCGGCCAGCCCGGCTCCGGTCGCGCCGACGGGTTCGGCAAGCCAGGGGGCACCGATCGAGGCAACCAGCGCCGCTGCCACCATGAGGCTGTCACCAAGACCGAGGACCGAGGCTCGAGAGTCGTCGGGGACGCTCTGCTGCAGGGCCACGGTCGCGGCGCCCTCGGCCCGCACCGACACCATTCCGGCGATGACCAGGCCCACCAGGGCCACGGGCCACCCGGAGCAGGCAACCACGCCGATCGAGCCGGCGAGGGCGAGCAGCGCACTCCGCTGACCGGTGCACAGCCGCCCGAGCAGCGGCGCAGCGACGGACGCGAAGCCAAGCACGGCCGTGGCCGTGCCGAAGCCACCCTGCCCGACGTTCCACTGCTGCGCCAACGGCAACAGCAGGATGCCGAGGCCGCCGATGACGACGTTGACCGCGACCAGGCTGGAGAGCGCGCGGGCTGCCACGGGAGTACGAGCCAGCATGTGACGCAGCGCTATCCGCTCGGCACCGGCGACTCGAGGCAGGGGCGCCGGCAGCTCGATGCGACCCACCAGCGCCACGCCGACGACGGCGAGCAGAGCGCCGATCAGCGGCGTCGCGTCGACCGGGGCGAGGATGAGCAGCCCACCGATGGCCGGGCCGACGACGAAGGCGGCGACCTCGATCGTGACGAGCAGACGGGTGGCTCGAGCCAGCGCTGCGGGGTCCGGACCGATCAGACCCGGCAGCCCGGCCGCCACCGCGGGATAGGCCGGGGTGCCGGCGACCACCGCGGCGACGGCCGCGACGAGGGCGAGCCAGAACGACCCCACGGTGATCGCGGCAGCGCACGCCACGAGGGCAAGCCCGCGGCATACCAACGAGATTCGCACGATCCGCGCTCGCTCGCGACGGTCGGCCAGCCGGCCCGCGAGCCACGACAGCACGACGTAGGGCAGCAGCCGACACGCAGCGACCAGGCCAAGGCCGAGCCCTGATGCCCCGGCGTGCTCGGCCTCGACGAGCAGCATCGGCCAGGCCACGCCCATCGCCACCGCCCCGAACCCATGAGCGGCCAGCAGTCGCGCCACCGTGCCGGTCATCGACGGGCAACGACCATGGTGGGCAACGGGTCGAAGCCGTTGAAGCCGACGGTCGAGTAGCAGGTGGTGTAGGCACCCGCCGAGAGCAGGCGCACCTCGTCGCCCTCGGCCAACCCGGCCGGCAAGAGGACCGGCGTGCGTTGGTAGAGGACGTCGGCGCTGTCGCAGGTCGGGCCGGCGAGCACCGCCAGCTCCAGCGGCCCAGCGGCATCGGTGGCGATCCGATAGCGGATCGCCTCCTCGAGCGTCTCGACGAGCCCGGTGAACACGCCGGCGTCGAGGAACACCCACCGGGTCTCCCCGCGCCAGAGGACCTCGACGACCCGGGCGACGACGACGCCGGCGTCGCCGACGATGCCGCGACCGGGCTCGCAGATCGTGCGCGGCCGACGGTCGCCGAAGCTCTCGACGAGGGCCCGCTCGATGACCCGCCCATAGCGCGCGAAGGACGGGTGTCGGCCCTCGTGCAGCGCCGGGAAGCCGCCCCCAAGGTCGAGCAGGCGCGGCTCCACACCGACCGACCGCGCTTGGGCGAAGACCGCCGCGGCGGCGGAGATCGGAGCCCGCCAGGCGCGTGGGTCGCGCTGCTGCGAGCCGACGTGGAAGCACACTCCCGCCGGGTCGAGACCGAGATCGGCGGCGAGCCGCAGCAGGTGCGCCGCCTCGCCGGTGGCGCAGCCGTACTTGCGCGACAGCGGCCAGTCCGAGCCCTGCCCCGAGGTGAGCAGCCGGACGAGCACGCCGGCTCCGGGCGCCGCGGCTGCCGTCTTGCGGGTCTCCTCGGGCGAGTCGGCCGCGAAGAGCCGCACCCCCATCCGGTATGCCGCGTCGATGTCGGCGCGGCGCTTCACCGGGTTGGAGTAGACGAGTTCCTCGGCCGGCGCTCCCGCATCGAGGGCCGCGACCACCTCGGCCGGGCTGGCGACGTCGAAGCCGGCTCCCGCGGCATACAGCGCGGAGAGCAGAGTGGGGTGTGGGTTGGCCTTGACGGCAAAGTGCATGGCCGTGTCGGGGAGCGCATCGCGCAGGGCCTGCAGCTGGGCCACGGCCAGGGCGGGATCGAGCTCGAGCCGGGGGGTGATCCCGCCGGGGTCCGGTGTTCCGTCATCGACGGCAGCAGTGCACACGAGAGTCGACACCGGGTCTCCTTCACTGGTTTCCAGGAAGGAGACGTCGGGATGGGGCGTGATACAAGCCGCGATAGCGGCGCCCGGTGGGGTCGCCGGAAGACGCTAGCTGAGCTGGGCGCCGGTGATCGCGATGCCTGAGGCGATCGCCTCCAAGCGGGTCTTCGCCGTGCCGTCAAGGCTACCGGTCTGGATCGACAGGCACGAGCCGCCGGTGTCGACCAGCAGGGTCGCGCCCCGAATCGTCTTGCCCGACAAGGTGATGGTGAACGTCACGAGGAGGGAGGCTCCGGCCGACGTGGGCAGCCGGCTGATCTTCACCTGGGTGGCTCCGCTGGTGGTGAGCGCCGAGGTCAGCGCCGCGTCCGTCGGAAGCGCGGAGGTCGGGATGCTGGTGAGCATGAGCACGGGGGTGTACGTCCGGCCGGCCGGCCCGATGAACATGCCCTTGCTCGACCTCAGCCCATTGACCAACGACTCCGGCGTCTGGTTGAGCTGCTTGGCCAGCTGCTTGAGCGGTGCGCTGTTGACATCGAAGGGGACCGTCGACGGGTCGATCTTCGACCAGCCGTCGGGGACGGGCAGCCGGACTCCAGGGACCGTATCCCAGTGGTACCCCGCTGGCGCCGGACCGGGCGGCGGGGTGTCCGACGTGGCCGGGCTGCTCGGGCTGGGTGTGCTCGGTGCCGGGCTGGGCGATCCGGTGGGCCGGCTGGTCGGCCCGTTCATCGTGGCGGTCGGTCTCCCCGCAGCCGCTGTCGGCGCGACGTTGGTCGGCTGCCCAAACGCGACGAAGGCGCAGCCTGACAGTGTCGTGGCAGCGAGCAGCGCGCTCATGGCGAGCGGGACGAGACGACCCATGCTCGTCAGACTACGGAGCCGGCTCGGCTGGCGGCTCAGCCGATCGGGTCGGCCTCAACCGGCCCACAAAAGTGTATATTACAAGTCAATGACAAGTTCGAGGTTCGCGGCCATCGCCCAGGAGCTGCGCGAGCGCATCGCGCTGGGCGAGTTCGGCGCACTCGGGGCGATCGAGTCCGAGGCCGAGCTCACTGCGCGGTATGCCGTGTCCCGGCCGACCGTGCGGCGCGCGCTGGAGCAGCTGCGCGACGAGGGTCTCGTCGACTCGCGGCACGGAGCCGGCTGGTTCGTCGTCGGCGCCGCCTTCCACCAGCCGCTCGCACTCGGCACCTTCCGGCATGCGCGCTCGGCGATCGTCGACGCGGGCAAGGATCTCGTCCGCGAGGTCGTCGACTTCGGCTTCGGGCGTCCCCCGGCTGCCATCGCCGCGGCGCTGCACGTCGTCGGCGGCGCCGAGGTGCTGCACGCGCGGTCGGTGCGCCGGGTCGACGGCGAGGGGCTCGATGTCGTGCGCGAGTGGGTGCCAGGGGCTGCCGCCGGCCGGATCAGCCGTGACGACGCCACCTCCCCTGGCATCTGGGAGTCGCTCGGGCGTCTGGGCCACCGGGTCGCGACCGTGGCGCAGACGATCACCGCCGGGCTGGCCTCGACGAGCGACGCCACCTTGCTCGGCACACCCGACGGAGTGCCGTTGCTGTTGGTGCGTCGAGTCGCCAAGGACGCGAGCGGCATACCGCTGGCATTGTCCGACCACCGCTATCTGGCAAGCCGATTCGCCCTCGAGGTGGAGTTCAACTCGGGGCCGTCCGTCGTCTCCCCCGAGCCCCCCGGCCTGCGGGCCGTGTCCATCAGCCTGTCCAACAAGGAGAGTGAGCAGTCAGCATGAAGGTCCTCGTCACCGGCGGCGCCGGGTTCATCGGCTCCAACTTCGTCCTGCGCGTCCGCGAGACCCGCCCCGACTGGCAGATCACGGTCGTCGACGCGATGACGTATGCCGCGAATCGGGACTCGCTCGCCCCGGTGCTCGACGACATCACGCTCGTCGAGGGCTCGATCGCCGACGCCGAGCTCGTCGACCGGCTGGTGGCCGACTGCGACATCGTCGTGCACTTCGCGGCCGAGTCGCACAACGACAACTCGCTCGATGACCCGTGGCCGTTCATGGAGTCGAACATCATCGGCACCTACCGGCTGCTTGAAGCAGTTCGCAAGCACGACAAGCGGATTCACCACATCTCGACCGACGAGGTCTACGGCGACCTCGAGCTCGATGACCCCAACCGCTTCTCCGAGACGACGCCGGTCAACCCGTCGTCCCCGTATTCCGCCAGCAAGGCGAGCGCGGATCTGTTGGTGCGCGCGTGGATCCGCTCGTTCAAGATCAAGGCGACCCTGTCCAACTGCTCGAACAACTACGGCCCGCGCCAGCACGTCGAGAAGTTCATCCCGCGCCAGATCACCGGCATCCTCGACGGGGTCAAGCCCAAGCTCTACGGCGCCGGCGCCAACGTCCGCGACTGGATCCACGTCGATGACCACAACGACGCGGTCGTCGCGATCATCGAGAAGGGCCGGCTCGGCGAGACCTACCTCATCGGCGCCGACGGCGAGCAGAACAACCGGCAAATCATCGCGCTGTTGCTCGAGCTGATGGGCAAGCCGGCCGACTGGTTCGAGCACGTCAACGACCGCCCGGGCCACGACCTGCGCTATGCGATCGACTCGACGAAGCTGCGCGAGGAGACCGGATGGCGGCCGCAGTACCAGGACATCCGGGCCGGGTTGCAGCAAACCATCGACTGGTATGCCGCGAACCGGGCGTGGTGGGAGGCGGCGCGGGAGCGCAGCGAGCAGGTCTACGCCCGGCTCGGCCGCTGACGATCGAGCGCTAGCGGCGGGGGGCGCGAGGCACGAGCGCACCCCGCCCAAGCGATCCCTGACGACTCGGCCAGTCGCCAATCGACGAGATAGTCGCCTATCGCCGACTGGATCGGCAACGGCCGAATGGGCCAGTTGCCAATCGACGAGATAGTCGCCTATCGCCGACTGAATCGGCAACGGCCGACTGGGCCAGTCGCCAATCGCCGGTCCAGTCGCCGATCGCCGGCCCATTCGCCAATCGACGAGTCAGTCGCAGATCGCCACCAGCAGACCCGTGCGTAGCCGGTTCAGGAGAGCAGCGGCGGCACGGCGGCGACGGCCTCCTCGTGATCGAGGCCGGACAGCTCGAGCAGGTCGACGACGAGCGAGCGCAGCTGAGCCAGCAGCACCGTCGTGTGATAGGCCCCGGGCGCGAGCTGCGCCGAGGCCTCCCCCGCAGCCGCGAACCCCGGCCGGGCGAACTCCGCCGACCGGTTCTCGGCCCAGGCTCGGGCGAGGACGTCGACCGCGTCGGCGAGCTGCCGGATCAGCGCGACATAGCCCTCGGGGATCTCCACCCCGTGATGGGCCGCGATGCTCACCCTCCGCACGAGCACCCGGGTGCTGCGCAGCGCCCGGTCCAACGGCTCGACGACCGAGGCGATGGTCCGCACGCTGCCGGCGTCGCTGCGCGAGAAGGGGCTGGACCGGATCACCGACATCCCCTCGTCAGCCGCCGCCTGCAGCTCGCGGATCAGCCCGTCGGTGTCGCGGGCCCGGGACAGCACCCCGACGGCTCGCTCGACATCGCCGTCCACCGCGCTGTGCGCCGCATCGCGCAGCAGCTCGGCGATGGTGCGGGCGACCTTGGCCGCCTCGACCCGTGGTCGGCGCAGGGGCGCCCGGGGTGCGACGGCCGCGAAGACCAACGCGACCCCGCCCCCGATCACCGCATCGAGCCACCGGCCGACCGCCTGGCCCGCGCCCGGCACGAGCACGGTGACGACGATCGACTGCACCGCTGACTGCATGACCAGCAGCTGCCCGGCGTCGAGCAGCAGCGCAATGCTCATCGCGACGAAGACGACGAGAGCAACCTGCCAGGCCCCCGAGCCGGCGACCCGGACGAACACCTCGGCGATCGCCACCCCGAGCGCCACCCCGATGGTCACCTCGGCGACCCGACGCAGCCGCTGCCCGTAGGTCATGCCGAGGCAGATGACGGCGACGATGGGGGCGAAGAACGGGATGGGGTGGCGCAGCAGGTCAGCGGCAATCCACCACGCGGTTCCGGCCGCGAGGGCGCACTGCACGACGTGGACCGACTTGCTCGCGAGTCGTTCGCGTCGTTCGCGGACCGAGATCCGGCCCCGCGCCCAGGCGCGTTCCAAGAGTGCGTCGACCCGCCGGTCGGCGAAGGAGGAGATCACCCCTCCATCGTCGCGCACCGCGATCCGGTATGCCGCCTGTCATGCCCGGGCGCGCGGCATCCGGATGCGATCGTGGTGCGGCTCAGCCGAGCTCGGGGAACCAGAGGGCGATCTCGCGGACCGCCGACTCGGGCGAGTCGGAGCCGTGGACGACGTTCTCGGTCGTGCCCATCCCCCAGTCGCGGCCGAGGTCGCCCCGGATCGAGCCGGGCGGAGCCTTCGTCGGGTCGGTCGCGCCGGCGAGCGAGCGGAAGCCGGCGACGCACTGCTCGCCCTCGATGACGACCGCGGTCACCGGACCGGAGGACATGAAGCCGACGAGCGTGTCGTAGAACGGCTTGCCGACGTGCTCGGCGTAGTGCTGCGCGAGCAGCTCCGGCTCGGGGGTGCGGATCCGCAGGGCCACGAGCCGATAGCCCTTGGCCTCGATCCGCCGCAGCACCTCACCGGTGAGACCCCGCCGGAAGCCGTCGGGCTTGACCAGGACCAACGATCGCTCCGTCACGAGCGCCAGCCTAGTGCGCAGCGCCTCCGGCAGACCCGGTTGGCCTCGCGGAGCCTGCGGCCTGCTGCCGGTCGATCCGCACGCCCTGCACCATGCAGGCGACCCACAGACCCCCGAAGATGAGCCCGACGATCGCCATCATCGGCACGACGGCGGCGCTGGCGAAGGTTGTGAGCTGGATGAGCCAGCCGAGCGTCACCCCGATCGGGCTGCGCATCAGCCCGGCCGTCACGAGGCACAGGACGGCCAGCGCCGAGCCGACGACGAGGTATGCCGCGGCCGCGCCGCCGCCCTCGGCGACCTGGAGCCCACGGGCCACCAGGGCGCCGAAGAACACGATGACCGACTGGCCGACGAGGACGGCGGCCAGCATCCGGAAGGTGAACTTGCCGGTCCGACCGTAGAAGACGAGATCGCGCGCCCATCCCCCGGTCATGAGTCGGTCACCCCGAGCAGCGCACGCACGTCGGCGGCGGTGACGACCGACCCGGTCGCGATGACGCCGCCGCCGAGGCCGTCCTGCTCGGCGAGGGTGACCGCCTCCTCGATCGCGTCCGGCAGCGCCGGCACGACGGAGACCCGATCGGGCCCGAAGATCTCCGCAGCGAGCTCCCCGAGCTCGGCCGGGTTCAGCGACCGAGGCGAGGAGTTGCGGGTGACGACGACGTGGTCGAGCACGGGCTCGAGGATCTCGAGCATCTCCCCCGCGTCCTTGTCGCCGAAGATCGCGACCAGCCCGACCAGCCGGGCGAAGGTGAAGGCGTCGCCGAGCGCGACGGCGAGCGCGGTCATCCCGTGCGGGTTGTGCGCGGCGTCGACGAGGATCGTCGGCGATCGTCGGACCACCTCGAGCCGGCCCGGCGACGTGGCGGCAGCGAGCCCGGCGCGGACGACCTCGGGGTCCAGGCGCCGCTCACCGCCGAAGAACGCCTCGACCGCCGCGAGGGCGAGGGCGGCGTTGTCGGCCTGGTGCGCGCCGTGCAGCGGCAGGAACAGCTCGTCGTAGTCCCCGGCGATGCCGCGCAGGTCCAGGGCCTGGCCGCCAACCGCGATGTCGCGCGAGCGGATCCCGAAGTCGGTGCCACCGGCATACAGACGGGCGCCCACCTGCTCGGCCCGCTCGGCGAGGATCTGGCTGACCTCGTCCTG
>DAOTIG010000082.1:0-15450 GCA_035448065.1 Dermatophilaceae bacterium | reverse complement strand
CCTGCTCGAAACCGGTGGCTTCAGACCCCGACTACACCCCGGATTGTGATGAGCCACATTGCAGGTCAGAAGATAGTCGGCACCGCAGGCGGATGCGGCGGCATGGACGTGCGCGTCATGAGTGTCGGGACCGGTGTAAGAGTTGTCAATCTCGTAGTCGCGGACATGACCGATCTCGAAGGCTTCTTGGAGGCGTTCCCGGAAGCGAGCGATGCGCGCCCCTGACCAGTGCGGGTTGTCCCTGCGGAGGTGGTACATCGCCTCGGCCATGACATCGTCGGACCAATAGACGGTGAACGGAGCCTCGATCTCGCGGTCGGTGTAGAGCAGAGCCACCCAGTCGAGGAGCGTCTTCGAATACAGGACGTTCGAATCGACGAAGACATCTGATGGGCCACTCCCTCGCATACGTGGAACCTACAACGAGGGAGCGACACCACTCAGGTCATGCGATCGTCTTCGTCACGAAGCGCATCAAATGCTGCGCGCTCACGAGCGCGGCGAGCACGGCGGGCGGCGCGAACATCCTCAGCTTTGAGACGGTGATGTGTGCCGACCTTGTGGGAGGGGATCGACCCCTCCTTGATCATCTTCATCAAGGTGGGCCGAGACACTCCGAGCATTCCTGCGGCGGTCGACGTGGTCACCTCATCAGGGATCATCCCCACGGTCACCGTGCCGCCAGCGGCCATCACGTCGAGCACCTGTTGCAGGATCCTGCCGACCTCAGGCGGCAGGGGGGCGACCCGACGGCCAGCGCGCTCGACGCTCAGCGCTCCCTCGGGACCGCGGAGATCATCGAGGACGCTGCGCGCCTGCTCGGCCTCGCGTTCGGTCGTGAGCACACGACGAACGCCTGTCTCAACTGCCATGGGTAGCCACCCTCACGAAGCCGGCCGAAGTTGCGGATATAAACGTAACAGTTTGCACTTGGGTGTGCAATGCACTTCAGGATTGTCGGTGGCAGCGGGCGTGCGAGAGCGGGCAGAGAGTCTGCTGTCGGCATCGGGGGCGAGTCTGCTGTGCTGGTCGGGCAGGCGGTCGCCGTGGGCGTCCCCGCCGAGCAGGCCCGGGCGCTCGTCGCGTGCGTCGACGGGCTCATCCTCGACGGGGTGCTGCGAGGCGACACGGGCGTCCCGCCAGAGCAGCTGACCGCTCTCGTCGGGCGACTGCTGACGGCGCCCACCGGCTCTCTCGACCCTCCGGGCGGCCCGCCGGGCGGAGGCTCATGACCCTGGCGATCCGGCTCCGGCGAGCCCGGTAGGCGGCGCCGGGGAGCCGGCCACGCGGCATACCTCATGAGGTGGGCGGCAGAGCGGGGTGGTCGGTCGGGTAGATGCCGACCGCGAAGCCGTATGTCGTGTCGCCCGACCTTGGAAGAGAGTCGAACTCGGCGACCAGCTCGGCCATCCGCCCCCAGAACTCGGACGCCTGATCCGGCGAGAGGCGCGCATGCCGGATGAACGCCCACAGCCTGCCGTCGACGAAGGCCGGGACCGACTCGCGAGCCGCGACCTCGAAGTCGTTGAAGTCCCGCGGCATCTCGACGCCGGGGTCCATCGATGCGGCCGAGACATAGAACAGCCGCGCGGTGCGGCCGTAGAAGCGCTCATCGATGGCCCGCACCCGGCGGGTACGCACGACGCGGAGCAGGCCGGCGGTCAGCAGGACGTCGACGTGATGGGCGACCGTGCTCTTCGGGCGGTCGAGCGCAGTGGCGAGCTCGGTCACGGTGGCCGCCCGCTCGTGCAGCAGCTGCAGGATCGTCGTGCGCAGCGGGTGGCTGATCGCCTTCACCTGGGCTGGGGAGGTCAGGGCCAGCCGGTCCTCGAGCTCGTAGTCCGGGGGGTTGTCCGCCACAGCGAAACAGACTAGCGTCTTGGAATGATCGAGAAACTTCGGACATTCATGAACGGCGGCACCGATGGCTGACATCCTGCTCTTCCACCACATCCAGGGACTCACCGACGGCGTGCGCGCCTTCGCCGACGAGCTGCGCCGCGACGGGCACACGGTGCACACGCCCGACCTCTTCGAGGGGCGCACCTTCGCGAGCATCGAGGAGGGCCTGGCCTACGCGCGGGAGACCGGCTTCGACACGCTCGCCGCGCGGGGCGTCGCGGCCGCCGACGAGCTCGGCAGCGACCTCGTCCATGCCGGCTTCTCCTTCGGCGTGACGATCGCCCAGCGGCTGGCCCAGACCCGGCCCGGTGCCCGCGGCGCCCTGCTCATCTACTCGTGCCTGCCGGTCTCGGAGTTCGGCGACGCCTGGCCCGAGGGCGTGCCGGTGCAGATCCACGGGAAGGAGCAGGACGAGTTCTTCGACGAGGACCTGCCGGCGGCCCGCGCGCTCGCCGAGTCGACCCCGGACGCCGAGCTGTTCCTCTACCCCGGCGAGGAGCACCTCTTCGCGGACTCGTCGACCGAGGGCTACGACCCTGACGCCGCCGCGCTGCTGCTCAGCCGCGTGCGCACCTTCCTCGCCACGCTCTAGTTGGGCTCGACACGAGACGCCCGCTGGCAGCGGGCGTTTCGCGCGCTGGCTCAGCCGGTATGCCGCGTGGCCGGCCACGTCACCACTCGCGCGACCCAAGCGCCGGGATCCCCGCCACCGCACGGGACAAGTCACCACTCGCGCGACTTATGCGCCGAGATCCCCGCCACCACATCGGACAAGTCACCACTCGCGCGACCCAAGCGCCGCGATCCCCGCCACCGCACCGGACAGGTCACCACTCGCGCGACTCATGCCGGTCCAGCCACAGTGCGCCGCGCGCCCGACGCGCTGGGCCAGCCGGTATGCCGCGTGGCCGGCCACGCGGCATACCGACGCATCGAGTCGGAGGGCTTGACTCTGACACTGTGTCAGCCGGTGCAGTGGAGTCGTCGCGAGGACGGTCCTGGCGATACCACCACCGCAGGAGGTCTCGTGCTGAGCATCGGCGAGTTCGCGTTCCACGGCGGAGTGTCCGTGCGGATGCTGCGCCACTACGACGCGCTCGGGCTGCTCACGCCGGCCGAGGTCGATCCGCACAGCGGCTACCGGCGCTATCGGCCGGCGCAGCTGACCCGGCTCAACCGGCTGCTCACCCTCAAGGACCTGGGCTTCACGCTGGAGCAGATCGGGCCGGTGCTCGACGCCGAGGTGTCGGCGGGCGAGCTGCGGGCGATGCTGCTGCTGCGCCGGGCCCAGCTCGAGGAGCAGCTGGCCGCGGACACCCACCGGCTCAGCGACGTCGAGCGCCGCCTGCGAATGATCGAGAAGGAGAACACCATGTCCGAGCTGACGTTCGTCGAGACGTCGCTGCCGGAGCTCACCGTCGCCCAGCGCACCGCGCGCGTCGATGACCTGTGGCAGGTCGGGGAGACGATGGGCCCGCGCTTCGGCACGCTGATGGGCGACCTGGCCGCGCTGGGCCTGCGCCGCGACACCCCCACGATCGCCTGGTATGCCGGTGACCCCGCCGGCGAGGGGCTCACCGTCGGCGCTGCCGTGCCGGTGACCGGTGCGGTCCCATCACGGCCGGGCCTCGAGGCCGCCACCCTCGAGGCGGCCGAGCGCGCGGTCACCGTCACCCACCACGGCGACATGGAGTCGATCAGCCAGACCTGGCAGCAGCTCATGCAGTACTGCGCGGCCGCCGGCCTGTCCCCCGTCGGGCGCTGCCGCGAGGTCTACCGCGAGACACCCGAGGGCAACGAGGACGCCTGGGTCACCGAGCTGCAGCAGCCGGTGCGCTGACCCGGCGGACGACTCCCACGTCGCGCTGGCGAAGCCGGAGACACGAAACGCCCGCTGGCAGCGGGCGTTTCGTGCTTCGGCGACGGTATGCCGCGTGGCCGGCCACGCGGCATACCGGCAGGTCATGGCAGGTCAGGGCTGGAGCGGGGCGACGAGGTGCCGGCCGAAGGCGGGCGGGTCGGAGTAGGCGAGGGCGGCGTCCCACAGCTGCTGGTCGGAGCCGACGAGGCGGCCGTCGTGCTGGCGCAGGTGCTCCTCCCAGGTGCGCACGGTGAACCGCTCGAGGAATCGCTCGGGCTCCTCGGCGACCTGCAGCAGCTCCCACGACGTCGCGCCGGTGCGCAGCCGCACCCCGCGCACGCCCGCCATCGCCGCGACGAACGCGCTCTGGTCGGGGGCCCGCACGGTGTACTCGACGACGACCGTCACCGGGGCGTTGGGCGGCGGCTGGAGCACGACGATCGGCTCGCCGAGCGGACTGGCCGGCTGCCGGTCGAGGTGGCCGGTCTCGGGGACCCGAATGACCAGCCCCGCCGCCGCGGCGACGAGCACCCCGCCGGCCGAGGCGAGCATCGCCGGCACGACTCCGAGCTGCTGACCGGCCTGCCCCCACAGCACCGAGCCCGCCACCTGCGAGCCCATGAAGACCATGAGGTAGATGCCCATCCCCCGCGCGCGCACCCACGCCGGCAGGAACAGCTGCAGCTCGGCGATGACCGTGGAGGCCACGCTGCTCCAGCCAAGGCCGGCGACGACGAGTGCGACGAGGGCGACCACGATGTGCGGCGCGACGACGAGCGCCGCGATGCTCGCGGCATACAGGAGCATGGCGATGTTGAGAATCGCGTTGGTGGACAAGCGCTCTCGGGCCCGCGGCAGGACAAAGGCGCCTGAGATCGCGCCGCCTCCGAGAGCAGCGAAGAGCAGCCCGTATGCCGCGGCGCCCAGTCCCAGCGGCCCGCTCGCGATGAGCGGGAGCAGCGCCCACATCGCGCTGGCCGGGATGACGAAGAGGGCGAAGCGGCCGAGGATGCGCCGGACGATGCCCGAGTGGCGCACGTAGCGGCCACCGGCGCGGATGGCGGGCAGGAAGCGCTCGCGGGGGGCGGTGAGCTCGACCGGCAGCCCGCGCCAGAGCAAGAGGGTCGCGGCGAGCGGCACCACCGCAAAGGCGTTGACGATGAACACGGTCGGCACACCGAACGCGGCGATGAGGAGACCGCCGATGGCCGGGCCGAGGGCGCGCGCGAGGTTGACCCCGACCTGGTCGATACGGGTGGCGGCGCCGACCTCGGAGCGGGGGACGAGGTCGGGGATGGTCGCCGACCAGGTGGGGATCTGCAGGGCCATGCCGAGCCCGAGCAGGAAGGTGAAGACGAGCAGCAACGGGGCGGTGAGGTGGCCGGCCCGAGCGAAGAGGAAGAGCGTGCCGGCGACGACGAAGAGGTGCACCTGGGTCCCGACGAGCAGCCAGCGGCGGTCGAAGGAGTCGGCGAGCACCCCGCCCGGCAGCGCGAGCAGCAGGATCGGCAACGTGCTTGCGGCCTGCACGAGCGAGACGAGCACCGCGGCGTTCGGCTCGGTGACAAGCGACCACTGCGCACCGACGAGCTGCATCCACTGCCCCACCCCGGCGCAGAAGACGCCCAGCGCGAGCCAGCGAAAGGCCCTGCGGCGCAACGGATCCAGCGCGCCCACGCGGTGCTCGGTCATGGCGGGTCCTGGAAGTCTCCGGTCGGGTCGGCCCTACGGGGGCGAGGGCTCAGGGTGATCGTAGGCCGCGGACCCCCGGTATGCCGCGCCGCGGCATACCGGCTGGTTGCGCGGCTGGCTGCGGCCAAGTCACCACTCGCGCGACCTGCCCGGCCGAGACACCACCTCTCTGACGACCAAGTCACCACTCGCGGGACGTGCCCGGCCGAGACACCGGCTCTCTGACCACCAAGTCACCACTCGCGTGACCTGCCCGGCCGAGACACCGCCACTCTGACCACCGAGTCACCACTCGCGCGACCTGCCCGGCCGAGACACCGCCACTCTGACGACCAAGTCACCACTCGCGCGACCTGCCCGGCCGAGACACCGCCACTCTGACGACCAAGTCACCACTCGCGCGACCTGGCGGTGTCCGGGCCGCTCGGCACCGGATGGGGTGCGTTCAGACGTGCGCGCGAATCTGCCGCACAGGATGGCCGAGCGCCTCGCCGAGCCGGGCCAGCGCCTGGACGTCGAGCGACTGGACCAGCTGCGGATTGCGCGCCCACACCTCCACCAGGGCAAACCCGGCCGGCCAGTCGAAGTCCAGGTCGTTCAAGGACACGGTCGCGCGGCAGCAGGCCATCCTCACTTCGAGGTCGGTGAAGCCGACCTGCCAGATCCGCTCCATGAGGTCCTGCCACCACTCAAGCAGCACCTCGGCGCGGCAGTTCGGGCAGCGGATTCGCTGCAGGTTCTGTCCGCAGTCGACGAACATGATCGTGGTATGCCGTTGCGCGGCATACTCGTCCGCCTCACCGACCACGCTGCGCAACACCGCGAGAGCACGTTCTGGCGCGCCCTCCGGGGGAGTCCAGTGCGGGTCGGTCGGGATGACGATGAGGACGTCGTCACTCACCATCGCATGGTCGCACGGGACCTCCAGGCGGAAGATGCCACGGCGACGGCCGGGTCGGGCCGCGCAGGGTGCGCCGCGCCAGGCGCGGCCGCGCAGGGTGCGCCGCGCCAGGTGCGGCCGCGCAGGGTGCGCCGCGCACGGTGCGGCCGCGCAGGGTGCACCGCGCACGGTGCGGCCGCGCCAGGTGCGGCCGCGCAGGGTGGGAACGGGCATATGCCCGCTGGAGGGGGCATATGCCCGCACCTGGCCCGGCCCGTTGACGTTGCCGGCTCGTTCGCCGACCGGTCGACGGGAGGTGAACCGGCCTGTCGGTGGCCGATGGCAGACTCTCGAGGGCGGGCGGCATCCGGCGTCCGCCCCGACACACGCGAGAGGACGATCGACATGCCCGTCAGCTTTCACGGTATGCCGTGTTGGTACGAGCTCACGACCACCGACCTGGCCGGTGCAGAGCGCTTCTACGGCGACGCCCTCGGGTGGTCCGTCGCCGACTCGGGCATGCCCGGGATGACCTACCGCCTGGCCAGCGCCGGCGACGGCGTCATGGTGGCCGGCATGTCGGCTGGCGAGCCAGGCCCGGGAGGTGGCGAGGCACCGCCGCCGAGCTGGCTCATCTACTTCGCGGCCGACGACTGCGACGCGGCGAGCGCGGCGGTGACCGCGGCCGGCGGGGCGGTGCTGTCGCCGCCGATGGACATTCCCGGCACCGGGCGCTTCTCGACCTGCACCGACCCCCAGGGTGCGGCCTTCGGCATCCTGCAGCCGCTGCCGATGGAGGTCGAGCCGCAGACCCGGGCCTTCGACCTCGAGGCGGTCGGCCACGCGGGGTGGAACGAGCTGATGTCGGCCGACCCGGCCGCCGGGCTGGCGTTCTACACGGGACTGCTCGGGTGGACGCTCGGGGACACGCTGCCGATGGGTGAGATGGGCGACTACCAGCTGGTGCAGCGCGACGGCAGCGACATCGGTGGGGTGATGGGGCTGGGCGACGCGCCGGTGTCGGCGTGGCTGCCCTACTTCACCGTCGAGTCGGTCAGCGCGGCGATCGGCCGGATCACCACCGGCGGCGGGTCGATCCACCACGGGCCGGCCGAGGTGCCCGGCGGTGCGCACATCGTCGTCGGCCAGGATCCACAGCAGGCCTGGTTCGCCGTGGTCGGGCCGCTCGGGGAGTAGGGGGAAGGTGAAGATTTATCGGATCTGATATTCTCCGAGTGTGGCTGAGCGGATCGATCTCGACGATGTCTGGCGGTCGGCAGCCCGGCTCCAGGAGCTCGTCCCGGATGCCGTGCTCGTCGGCGGTGCGGCCGCGGCATACCACGCTCGGCATCGGCAGTCCTTCGACCACGACCACGTGCTGACCGATCTCGCGGAACGCTACGCGGAGGTGGTCGAGGCGGTCGAGGCCTCGGAGGGGTGGGTGACGTCGGTGCGGGCCAGCTCTCCGCCGGTGACCTTGCTCGGGTCCCTCGACGGCATCGAGGCAGGCCTGCGCCAACTGCGCCGGGTGCGCCCGCTCGAGGTCGAGGAGGTCGACGTCGACGGGCGGATGCTGCGAGTACCGACCCTGCCGGAGTGCCTCCGTGTCAAGGCCTATCTCGTCGTCCAACGCAACCAGGTCCGCGACTACCTGGACACGGTGGCGCTGGCCGACCGGCTCGGACAGGAGGATGCCAGCGCGACGATCGCCGGGATCGACGACTACTACCGAGATCGCTCGGACGGGTCCGACTCGGTGCTGACCGTCGTGCTGCAGCGGCTGGCCGAGCCGAACCCCCGGGACACGCGCGTCATCGCCCAGCTCGCGGCATACAAGGGCCTGGCGGCCCGCTGGCACGACTGGCCGAGCGTCGTCGATGCCTGCACGACCATGGCCGACGCCGTCCTGCAAGGGCTGGAGGAGCAGTGACCGTCCACTTCCGCAACGTCGACGTCGACCCGAGTGCCCCGCTGGACACCTGGCCCTTCGAGGCCATCGTCACGATGATCGAGCGGGGCACGGCGTCGGACTGGGTCAGGCTGACCCGAGCGATCCGCTCCGACCCGTGGGGCCCGATCGCGCGGCAGGTGGAGGACTACCTCGGCTACGAGCGGCCCTACGGAGTGGCGCCGCTGCTCGAGCGGGCGATCCAGCGCGCCCGGGCGCAGGCCGAGCGCCGCGAACGCGCAGCCGTCGCCGCCGAGGTGGCCGCCCTGGTGGCGCGATCGGGACTGACCCTGACCGAGATCGCCTCCCGGATCGGCACGTCGGGCTCACGTCTGTCGACCTACCGCTCCGGCACCGTCATGCCCTCAGCGGGCCTGCTCGTCCGGCTGCGGGAGACGGTGGCCCGCTTGGGCGACTAGGCGAGCGAGCGGCGCAAGAGTCTGGGACTACGACCATTGGGCAACTAGTGCTCGCTCGCGTGCGGCCCTAGCGTCGCGAGCGACATCCCGCTGCCCCCCGAGGAGATTGCGATGCGCCGACCCACCCGCCTGCTGAGCCGGCTGCTGACCGTGCCCTTGGGCCTGCTCATGGCCCTGTCGTGGGCCAGCGCCCCGGTCCACGCGGCGCCCGCCGGCCCGACCGCGCTGGCGGCCAGCGCCGGGCCGCCGTTCACGCTGACCTGGGCCGAGGGCTCAACGGCGGAGAACGGCTTCATCGTCGAGCGGTGCGTCGGCTATCTGTGCACGAACTTCGGGCAGATCGGCTGGGTGCGCAGCGGCGTCACCAGCTTCACCGACAGCTACCCGAACTATGCCGGGCTGATGAGCTACCGGGTGCGCGCCTTCGACTCGGTGGGCTACTCCGAGCCGTCCAACATCGTGACGGTGAGCTGGCTGACCGCGCAGGTGATCTACCCGGAGCTGGTCGTCACCCAGCTTGAGAGCAACCTCTTCCGGATCGACGGCACGGTCTTCGCGGCGAGCTTCTCACCGGGCGCGGTCGGCTACGACTGGTCGATGGGCGACGGACAGATCCGCAGCACGACCACGCCCGTCATGGAGACGATGCGCTACGGCCGCGACGGCACCTTCACGATCTCGATGCGCCCGGTCTATGCGACGGGTCGCGGTGCGACGCAGAGCACGACCGTCACGGCGTCCGGCTGGCACGCACCAGCCCCCGAGCTCACGTATGCCGCCAGCGTCGCCCGCGGCGTGAACCGGATCGACTGGATCTCCTTCCCGTCCACGGCCACCCAGGTCGAGGTGCTGCGCTGCAAGGGAAGCTACTGCAGCAACCTCGTCGTCATCGCCACAGTTCCGTTGTCCGCCAACCGATTCGAGGACCGCACGGCAAGCCGTGGGGCGACCTACACGTATCAGCTGCGGGCCGTTCCCGGCCAGTGGCAGGTGAGTGAGACCAGCTGGTTCACGATCCGCACGGCGAAGTAGCGCGCGGCAGCCGTCATCGGGTGTCGAGGTCCCCACGGCAGCTCAGGCAGGCGGCCCCGGCCTCGCGGGAGCCCACCTGCGACCCAGTGCGCTCGGCCACTCACATCCGCTTGGTGTCGTAGGCCCAGATCGCGATCTCGACCCGGTTGCGGACGACGAGCTTGGTCATCAGCGCGGCCACGTGGCTCTTCACCGTGCTCACGCTGATGAACAGCTCAGCGGCGATCTCGGCATTGGTGCGGCCGCGGGCGACGAGCGCGAGCACCTGCTCCTCGCGCTCGGTCAGCGGGTCGACCGGCTGCCTCGGCGGCTCTGCCGCGCGACCGACGAGGGCTGGGAGCAGTCGGCGGGTGACGTTCGGCGCGATGAGCGCGTCACCGTGAGCGGCGGCGTGGACAGCCTGGACGAGCAGCTCGGGTCCAGCGTCCTTGAGCAGGAAGCCGCGGGCCCCGGCGCGCAGGGCGCCGAGGACGTACGCGTCGAGGTCGAAGGTCGTGATGACGACGACCGCCATCGGGTCGGCCACCTCGGGGCCGGCGAGCCGACGGGTCACCTCGACGCCATCGAGGCCCGGCATCCGGATGTCGACGAGCAGCACGTCCGGGCGCAGCCGGGTCGCCACCTCGAACGCGGCCATCCCGTCGGCGGCCTGACCCACGACCTCGAGGCCCGGCTGGGCATCGAGGATCATCACCAGGCCGGTCCGCACGAGATCCTGGTCGTCGGCGACGACGATCCGAATGCTCACGGCGCGCCTCCCGCCGGCATCACGGCCTGGACCAGCCAACCGCCCTGCGGGCTCGGCCCGGCACTGAGCTCTCCGCCGAGCAGTTGCGCGCGCTCGGCCATCCCGGTGAGCCCGAAACCCCTGACGTCGCTCGACGACGGCCCGGTCCCGTCGTCGAGGACGCGCAGCCGCACCGTGTCGCCGACGCGGCATACCTCGATCTGCACGACAGAGGCCCCACGGGCGTGCCGGACGGCGTTGGTGATCGCCTCCTGCGCGATCCGATAGAGCGCGGCATCCACCTGCCGAGGGACGGCGGAAACGGAGTCGTCGAGCCGCACCTCGACCGTAGGCCTCCTCACGGTGCGCGCCAGCGCCGGCAGATCGGCCACGCCGAACCGCGGTGCGTATGCCGCGTCGGCATCGTCCGTGCGCAGCACCCGCACCATGGCGCGCATCTCGGCGAGCGTGTGCGTGGCCTCGGCCTCGACCGCCGCGAGGATCTCGACGGCCCGCTCGGGTCGGGCCCCGGCGACGACCCGGCCGGCTTGAGCCTGGACCGCGATGGCCGAGACATGGTGGGCGACAGTGTCGTGCAGCTCGCGGGCCAGGGCGAGCCGCTCCTCGTTGCGGATCTCGCGGTGTCGGCGGTGTCCGAGGTCGGCGCGATAGCGGACCACGACGGCGAGGGCGACGACAAGCAGCAGGAAGAGTGCGCCGCCGACCACGTCGGGCGGGCCGGCCGCGCCGGCAGCCATGCCAAGCGCGACGACGGCGACGACGCACGGCATACCGACGGCGATCTCGCGGCCCGAGCCCCAGCGCAGCAACGCGTAGAGCAGGACGATGACGACCAGCATTGCGGAGGGGCCGAGATCATCGCGGCGGGTCGCCAGCTGGATCGCCGACATCAGGCCGGCGACGCCGAAGCCGGCGAGGCAGGCCCGCAACGGGTGCCGGCGGCGCCACAGCAGCGCCGGGATGACCGCCATCGCCAGCAGGGTGATCCACGGCTGTCGTTGCATGCCCGGGCGGGCGATGCCCTCGACGAGCGCCGCCGCCTCGAAGCCCGCGACGAGCAGCCGGTCGACGCGACCCACGGGCGGTGGGTATGCCGCCCGCGGCTCGCGCCAGAGGGAGCGCCAGAGCGCGATCATCGCTCCAGCGTAGAGACCGGAGCACCCGTGGGCGCCGACGTGCGGGGCCAGCTCCACGCGGACCGGAGGATGAAGACGAGCAGGGCCAGCTCGACGGCGAAGCCGAACCCGAAGTAGAGCAGCCATTCCCCGCCGACGAGATTGAAGGCCATCCAGGGGACGAGCAGGGCGGCGACGACGAGGTTGGTCGCCCGGTTGACGCGCGCCGGCATGGTGGTCGAGAGCAGGATCATCAGGGCCGGGACCGACGAGGCAGCGAGGGCGCTGACGAAGAAGGGCTGGCTGATGTCGAAGTCCCACACCTTGCCGTCGAGGATGCCTGCGACGGTCCCGGGCTTGTAGAGGCCTAGAACGTCGACGTAGACGTAGAGGAACATGAAGCCGGTCCAGGCGGCGGCGAGCTTGGTCTGGATCGGCAGCGGCCGCTGCTCGAGCGAGGTGGCGGTCGGAGTGGACATGCGAGACTCCCTGGTGGGTGGATCGATGGACGACATCCACGATGGCCGCCGCGATCGGCCGGGTCATCGGTCCGCAGGAGCGTCTTCGCTCGTGCTGCGGACCGGCCCGGCGGGCGTACCTTCGGCTGACTCCGCTGCTGGCGCGGCATACTCCTCGCCCTCGAGGTGGACGGCGATGATGACAACGCGTGGGTTGCGAGCCGTGTCGCCGACGACCGCCGCGCGCGCTCGCTCACAGCCGGGCTAGCGCGGTGGCCAGCGCGTCATCGGCCGCGGTGACGATGTCGGGGGTGACCCCCGTGCCCTCCCAGTTGCCCCCGGTGACCGTGTTGACCGAGCGCGCCACCGGGATCGCGACCTCGAGGTCGTCGGTGAGACGGAACGCTCGGACCGGATGAGCCCCTCCGCGGGTGCGCTCACCGATGATCGTGGCGCGACCGAGGGCTTGCAGGTCGTAGGCGAGCTCCTCGCATCCCGAGAAGGTCTCGCCGCTGACGAGGACCGCCACCCGCATGTCATCGGGCAGCCGACTCGGGTTCGGGGTGGTCCAGAACTGTCGGGTGGTGCCGTCACGCTCGACGACGTCCTGCAGGTACGCCGGCGCATCGCCGAGCAGGTATCCGCAGACGTACGCGACCGTGGACGGTGTCCCACCCGTGCCGGCACGGACGTCGATGATCAGGCGGCGGGCATCGGCCACGAGCGCGAAGGCCGCGTCGAGGTAGCCGGCCGAGAGGTGGACCTCGGACAGGTAGGGCGCGATCGTGATGAGGGCGGTGTGCGCGTCGAGGCGAGTGACCGCCTTGATCCCGCCGGCGTTGGCCCGGGCCTCGCGCTCCATCCGGACGTGGAAGTCCTCCTGCGCCTCGGTGTTGGGCGTTGCCGATCGGGTCCGGACCCGAAGGTGCAGGTCGCCACTGCTGTCGGAGAGGCGGCGAGTGAGCTCCGCAGCCACGGACGCCGGCGGGTCGAGCTCGGTGAGGTGGTGGTCTGCAAGCAGGGCTGCGGTGATCTGCGGGACGCGCTCCTGAATCACGTAGTGCTCCTCGAGGAGGGCGATCAGGGCGGTGAGTGTGGGAAGGGCCATGCGACCAGGGCAGCGGGTGCTTGGCTCAAGTGACAACTGTAGTTAACACTTACGCATGGGTGACGAGCTGGTGACAGTGGACGCGCAGACGGCAGCGGCGCTGGCGAATCCCCGCCGACAGCAGGTCCTGCTCGCGCTCAGCGAGCCGTCGACGATCAGCCAACTCGCACAGCGACTGTCGATGAACAAGGGCAGCATCAGCCACCACCTCCAGGTCCTGGCCGGTGCCGGCCTGGTGGCGAGGGCCAGCACGAGGACGGTGCGTGGCGGGACCGAGATCTACTACGAGCGGACCGCGCGCCGGGTCGTCATCGCCGAAGACGAGCGAGCCGGCGCCGGAGCGGCGATGATCCAGGCCGTCGTCGACGGGCTCCAGCGAGACCCGCGCCGACACGTGCATCACCGCACGCTGCGGATGACCCGACGCCAAGCCGAACATCTCGCCCAGCACCTCGACCAGCTCATCGCCTCCCTCGACCCAGCCCCCGCCACCGAGCCGCAGTATGGCGTCGTGGTCGGCGTCTATCGGAGGACCTGACCGGCCAACCTTCAGCCCTTGGGCGCCGTACGAGCGCACAACATCGATCGGCCACGTCTGCGTGAGCCGGCGAGCGCGCGGCATACCTCAGGTGCACCACGATGCAGCCGGCAACCCCGCGTCAGAGTCTCGCCACCTCCGTGACCACGTCGCGGTACAACAAGCAGGCGGGCAGATATCGACCTGCCCACGGCCAGCACCCACTGGCCAATAGCGCTGTCCGTAGACACTGCTCGTGGTCGGCGGTCAGCTACACGCCGCGCATGCGTCCACCCGAGTAGTGCAGCCGGTAGACCTCACGGCCCGCCAGCACAATCGACTCCGTGCCCGAGAACATGTCGAGCCCGCCGATGCCCACGTCGGTGTAGGCCCAGACCCCGTCGGTGTAGGACGCGGGACCACGAAACGGGCGCGTACGGGACACGCGCACCATGGCTGCTTTGAGGAATGCATAGACATCGCCGGGGCGCAGCGTCTCATCGACGACGCGCCCGTAGTAGGTCATGGCCCAGACCAGCTCACCGTCGTGGTGGACGAGCTCGCGACCCACAAAGGGGTTCGTCCCGTAGTAGAGGTCGTCATAGGACCAGGAAGCCTCGTGGAAGGTCAACTGACGTCCGGCATCCTCCGTCCGCACCCGCTCGCCCCCCTCGCCCTGGCTCGCGTACGTCGCGCGCTTGGCGCGGACGAGGAACTCGGCAAGATCTGGCACAGCCCCAATCCAACCAAGTCCGAGGCGCGCTCGCCCGCTCGCAGGCTCGTGGCCAGCCTGTCGAATCGACGCGTTGTCACGGTGTCGGCGACGCTGGTGTCTCGCTCGGCTCGGCGCCGGCGCGCGTGTGCATGTGGTGGGCCAGGGCGGTGCGACCGCTGAGCCCCAGCCTCCCGTAGACGTGGGTCAGGTGGGTCGTCACCGTGCGCGTGCTGACGATGAGCCGCTCGGCGATCTCGGCGTTGCTCAGCCCCTGCGCCACGAGGAGCGCCACCTGCAGCTCGCGCCCGGTCAGCTGCCCGGACCGCCCGGGCGGGACCGGCGCAGGCACGGCGCCGCGCAGGAGGCGTCGGCCTCGCTCGGCGGCCTCGTGAGCGCCCATCCTGGTCAGCTCGGTGGTGGCCTTCTCCACCAGGTCGGAGGCCTCGGCGTCGAGGTGGCCGCCGCGGCCCAGCTCGGCCCACTCCAGCCAGCCGAGGTCGGCCGCGAGCGGGAGCCCGAGCCCGGCCAGCCGGGTCGCGCTCGACCGGAGCAGATCGGCGCCAGTGGCGGCGTCGCCGACGAGGAGCGCACGCAGCCCCTCGACCCGATCCACGAGGGCAGCCACCCACGGCAGCGGCTCGGGCACCGCCCGCAGGCGTCTCCCCTGTGCGGCCAGCGCGTCGTCGTCGCGCAACGTGAAGTGCGCCGAGGCGGCCAGCATGCCGGCGTGGAACCAGTGGCCGCGCCGCGGCGAGCCGAGAGCGTCCAGCGCTGAGAGGACGTCGCCGGGCCGTCCCTGGCGGAGGGCGATGTGGGCGGCGAGCTCCCCGGCCCCGACGTTCTCGTGCAGCAGACTGGCGTGCTCGTCGTCGTAGCACCCGAGGAACTCGCCCTGGCACGCGATGGCCTGCCGCACGTCGCCGACGTAGGCATGGATCAGCCCCCTGACCAGGAAGCCCTTGGCCAGCACGGCGCGACTGCCGAGCCGGGCACCGATCGCCGGGACTGTCCCAGGAACGGTGTAAACGGCTCGACGCGCCGGCGTGGCTGGCGGG
>DAOTIG010000081.1:0-15707 GCA_035448065.1 Dermatophilaceae bacterium | reverse complement strand
CCGCAGCCCCAGGCGGCGCCGAGGAGCGAGGAACGAGCGAGTCGGCCGAAAGCCGCCGGTTCGGGGCGAGGCCAGTCATCATCGCTTCCTCTAGATCGACGTGGGCTGGGGGACGTCGACGTCGGCGAGAACGGTGGCGATGACGTCCTGGGAGGTGTGGCCGGCGAGCTGGGCCTCGCGGCTGAGCACGAGCCGGTGCCCGAGGACCGGCTCGACGAGCCGCTGCACGTCCGACGGCACGACGTAGTGGCGGCCTTGCGCCGCGGCATACACCTGCAGGCAGCGCACGAGCGAGCGCAGCCCGCGGGTGGAGGCGCCGAGACGGATCCGCGGGTCGGTGCGGGTGGCCGCGCCGATGGCCCGCACATAGCGCAGCAGCGGCTCGGCGACGTGCAGCCGGGACAACAGGGCGGCGGCCTCGCGCACCTCCTCGGGGCTGGTCACCGTGGGCACGTCCGGTATGCCGCCCGCCCGGCTGCCGGGGCGCAGCACCTCGAGCTCGTGCTCGGAGTCGGGGTAGCCGAGGCCGGTGCGGATGAGGAAGCGGTCGAGCTGGGCCTCGGGGAGCCGGTAGGTGCCGTCGAGGTCGATGGGGTTCTGGGTGGCGATGACGAGGAACGGGTCGGGCACGGCGCGGGTACGCCCGTCGACGGTGACGGTGCGCTCCTCCATGACCTCGAGCAGCGCGGACTGGGTCTTGGCGGCGGCTCGGTTGATCTCGTCGGCGAGCACGACGTTGGCGAAGACCGGGCCCTCGCGGAAGCGGATCTCGCCGTCGCGCGGATCGAACACGGCCGTGCCGGTGACGTCGGCGGGCAGCAGGTCGGGGGTGAACTGGACCCGGCGGCTGGTGCCGCCGAGCGCCTTGGCGACGGCCCGGGCGAGGGTGGTCTTGCCGGTGCCGGGGACGTCCTCGAGCAGCACGTGGCCGCCGGCGAAGAGGGCGACGCCGACGAGGTCGACGATGCCGCGCTTGCCGTGGACGGCGACCTCGATCGCGTCGGAGACCCGTCCGGCGAGCTCGCGGAAGCGGGCGATGTCGCTCTCGTCGGGTTGCCGGGCCGGGGGTGCGGCTGGTGCCGTGGTCCCGAAGGGCGTGCTCGCCGGGTGGGTCACTGACGTCTCCCCTTGCCTCACTCGGCCGGCCCCGTGCCGGCGATCGCCTGGACGACCCGTGCCGAGCCGTCGGTGCACCACAGCCCGCGTCCGGGTCCGGTGAGCGGCTCGACGGTGTGCATCGGCACGGTGACCCCGAGGACGTTACCGTCCATCCCGTCGGCCTGCAGCAGCAGTCCACGTCGGGCATTCCGGGCAGCCTGGACGATGCCGGGCGTGAAGGTGTTGGTCCGCGCGCCGTCGACGTCGCAGGCGACGACGAGCGCGATCCCGTGCGCAGCCAGGCGCGGGACGAGCGCGGTGACCCGGTCGAGCCCGGCCTGGAGGCTGGGGTCGCTCTCGGCGTCCCGCTCCCACAGGTGGGCGTCGTCGACGAGCAGCAGGGTCCACGGCGCAGCAGCGCCGGCGTCCCGGTCGGATTCGCTTGCGCGGCAACGGCTTTCCAGCCAGTCCGCGAGCGCGTCCGGGGTGCCGAGCACGAGGTCGTATGCCGCGAGCGGCCCGGTCGTCGCGTCCGTGCGGATCGCGCCGGGCGCGGCATACACGGTCTGTGGCGGGGTGGTGGCGCGCGCGGCGAGCTGGGCCAGGCCGTGCAGGGTGGTCGAGCGGCCGCTGCGTGGGCGGCCGGCGACGAGCACCGGGCCACCGCTGAGCAGGTCGGCGGTGACGACGGTGACCGCGTCGGCGTCGACGCCGATGGTGAGCAGGGACTCGATCGACGAGCCCGCCTGAGTGGAGGCGGCCGACGGGGCAGGCACCGCGCCGGCGGGCACGATGCCGGGCATCGGCGGCACCTCGCCGGCGGGGCGGCCCGCGACGACCGGGGCGAGCCGGGTGCCGACCTCGGCGAGCCGCTCGGCCTGCACCGGGGTGCCGGCTCCGCCGATGGTCGCGATCTGCACGCTGTGGTTGCCGAGCAGACCGGCGCCGGGAAGGCTGTCCTGGTCGAGCACCCCGCCAGGCACGCCGAGCATGAAGTAGTCGTCGGCGACGGTCATCCGCAGCACGATCCGGCGGCCGAAGGAGGCGGCGAGGTTGGCCGGCACGCCCATCCGCCCGGGCGCGGTGGCGGTGAGGTGGACGCCGACCCGTCGACCGCCCTGCAGGATCGTCGTGAGCATGTCGGAGTGCAGCCGGTTGACCGCGCCGCCGCCGTCGAGGAAGTCGACGAGAGCCGGCAGGTTGTCGACGAGGACGTGCACCCGCGGCACCCGGTGCCCGCGGGCGGCGAGGTCGGCGAGGGTGGCGGCGCCGGCCGCCGCGAGCGCCTGGCTGCGCTCGTCGACGGTCCGCTTGAGCACCCGGATGAGCCGCAGCACGCGTCCGGGTTGCTGCTCGGCGACGATGCCGCCGACGGTCGGCAGGTCGGCGAGCACCTTGAGACCGCCGCCGGCGAAGTCGATGCCGTAGATGTAGGGAGCGATCCGGGTCGACTCGTCGGTGAGGCAGCCGTCGGTGAGCGACGCGGCGACTGCGACGGTGCGCAACAGCTCGGTCTTGCCAGAGCCACTCGTGCCGTGCACGAGGACGTGCCCGACCTGGGCGTAGTCGAGGACGAGCTCGGGCTGGCGCTGGCCCTTGGGGTCGTCGAGCAGGCCGATCGGCACCTGGCCGGAGCGGCGCCGGTCCTCCGGCGCGACCGGCGCGTCCAGCTCGAGAGCCGAGGCGCGCGACCCGGGATGGACCGACGAGTCGAGCGACGTGGGGAGCCCGGGTCCCGAGCGCGTGGGATCGGGATCCCACGCAACGGTTGTGAGGATCAGCTCGGCCGGCAGCTGCGGCAGCCACGGGCGGCGTGGCCGCGGCATACCGGTGCGGGCGAAGGCCTCGGTGACGGTGCGGACGCAGCGGTCGAGGTCGGTGCGCGGGTCGAGACGCAGGTCCGGTGTGCCCGGCGCGGCGGGGTCGACCGCGTCCGGCTGGCAGGCGGTGAAGGGGTGCACCGAGACGACCTGGCGGCTCTCGGCGAGCACCTCGCGCGAGCCGACCCACGCGACCTGGACGAGCTCGGAGGTGCCGTGGCCGGTGCGCTTGATCCAAGCGCGGCCCGGCGTGCGCCGTGAGAGGTATGCCGCGTCGGGCGTGTCGATGACGTCGACCGAGTCGTCGGGACCGGCGATCCGCAGCGCGATCCGCAGGTCGGTGTTGGCCCGGATCGCCGGGGTGACGACGCCGGCCGGGCGCTGGGTGGCGAGCAGCAGGTGCAGGCCGAGCGAGCGGCCGCGCTGGGCGATGTTGACCATGCCGTCGACGAAGTCGGGGACCTCGGCGGTGAGTGCGGCGAACTCGTCGACGCAGATGAGCAGGGCGGGGGGCGCGGCCTCGGGGTGCTCGCGCTCGAGCATCGGCAGGTCCTTGACGCCGTAGTGGCCGAGCAGCTCCTCGCGGGCGGCGACCTCGGCGGTGAGCGAGGCGAGCGCCCGGTGCACGAGGGCCGGGGTGAGGTCGGTGATGTAGCCGACGGTGTGCGGCAGGTCGGCGCACTCGCGGAAGGCCGCGCCGCCCTTGTAGTCGACGAGCAGGAAGGTGACCCGGCTCGGCGGGTTGTTGACCGCGAGCGAGCACAGCAGCGACTGGAGCAGCTCGGACTTGCCCGAGCCGGTGGTGCCGGCGACCAGCCCGTGCGGGCCGTCCTCGCGCAGGTCGAGGGTGACGACGCCGTCGATGCCGGCGCCGATCTGGGCGCGCAGGCCGGTGCCGGTGGCCCAGCGGTGCAGCACGCCGTCGACGTCGTCGGGGTGAGCGAGGTCCGGGCTCAGGTCGGTGAGCCGGACCGTCGTCGGCAGCGCCGTGTCGGGCGGCAGCACGGCGGCCTCGTCGACCTTGCTCGTGAGCATGCGGGCCGTGCGCCAGGCCTGCGAGAGGGGTATGCCGTCGACGGTCTCGAGGGCCTGCCGGCCGCCGCGATCGCGAGCGCTGAGCAGCCAAGCGTGAGTCTCGAGAGCCCAGGCGCGCGGGCTGGGCTGGACTGACGAGTCGAGCGACGAAGGAGCGAGCGAGGAGGGAAGCCCGGTCCGAGGGCGCGCCGGTTCGGGCTCTCGAGTCTGAAGCAACAAGTCCGTGGCGGCCGGGACGGTGTCGGGGCGGGTGCCGAGCCAGACGAGGTGCAGCCGGCGGTCGGGGGCGGCGGCGGCCATCGCCTCGACCGCGCGGCGGGCGATGCCGGCCCGCTCGTCGACGACGACGAGGGTGTGCCCGCGCCCGCCGTCCTCGGCGACCAGCCGGTCCAGCAGTCGTCCGGCGGCCGGTCCGACTGCCACCGGGGCCTCGCCACCGACGCGGCGCGAGCAGTGCGGCAGCCAGCGCAGCCACGCCTCGTGGTGGGCGCGGCCCGGGCCGAGGGCGGCGACGATCGACAGGTCGGCCGGCGAGTGGTCGAGGGTGAGGCGCAGCACGATCGAGCGCAGCAGGTCGTCGACCTGGTCGTCCGGGCCGGTGAGCGCGATGAGCCGCAGCGCGCCGAGCGGGGCGACGACCGGGGTGTCCGGCAAGGTGGCTCGGATCGCGAGGTCGGCCTGGGCCTGGCGCAGGGCCGGCCGGTCGCCGCCGTCCTTGAGGGTGGCGTGCAGCAGGGCGGGCACCGGACCGCGGCCGACGCGGACCGCGAGGAACTCGGGCTCGTCGACCCGCCGGGCCCATAGCGCCTCGTGGGTCGTCGTCCGCTCGTGCAAGGGCTCGACGTCCGGGTGGTCCTGCTCGGCGACGGCGCGCTGCTCGGCGGCGGCGGCGTCGAGCCGGGCGAGGATCGCGTCGACGTCCTCGCGCCACTCGGCGAGGTCCTCCTCGAACTCGCGCTTGGTATGCCGCTCCTGCTGCCACCAGCCGCCGAAGCCCATGAGCGGCCAGGCGAGCATGAAGACGAGGGTGTAGAGGTTGCGGGAGGTGCTCAGCATGGCACCGCCCATGAGCATCGGCAGCAGCATCATCGCCCACGGCAGCGGCGAGGCGCGGCGCTTCTGAGGCGGCTGGGGCACCTCGAGGTCGCCCTGCTGGAGCGGCTCGCCGAAGCGCGGCGAGCGGTAGACCGGGCTGGCCTGGGTGCTGCCCTGGCCGGCGCTCTCGCGAAGCATCTCGTCGCCGGGCTCGACGACGAGCGTCGTTGCGCCGAGGGTGATCGGCTGTCCCCACGGGATGCGGGTGGCCCGGCGCAGCGGCTCGCCGCCGACGAGGGTGCCGTTGGCCGAGCCCTCGTCGGCGATCATCGGCACGCCGTCGAAGCGCACCACCGCGTGCCGCTGCGAGACGAGCGGGTCCTGCAGGTGCACCGTGCAGGACTCGGCGCGGCCGATGCTCGCGCTCGCGCCGCGCAGCGCGATGGTGCGCCCGGCGTCCGGGCCGGCGACGACGCGGACGACGGCACGGACCCGGCCGGCGGGAGCGGGGCGCTCCCGCCAGGTCTGCGGGACCGTGACGACGTCGACGAGGTCGCCGACGCGCAGCGCGCATTCGGCGAGGGGGCGGGTGGCCGGCCACGGGCCGGAGCCGTCGACGGGGACGACGAGCTGACCGTGCCGGTCCGGTGCGAGGTGGGACCCGAGCGCGGCCGCGAGGTCGGCGACCGTCGCGGTGGGCGCGGCCTCGACGACGACGTCGACGGCGGGCAGCGCAGTCTCCGGCGCGGGCCGGATCGAGAGGTTCCACGTCGGCATGGAGCTCACCTTTCGGAGTTGATGCTCGGGGCCGGTTCGGGCTCCGGAGCCAAAGAACACAGCCCCGGCGGGTGCGGCACCCGCCGGGGCTGCGCGGCATACGGGCTGCGTCAGTTGGAGACGGCGTCCTGCTCGGCGGCCTGCTTCTCGATGAGGGTGGCGAACTCGCGCAGCTGGCTGGCGACGCCCTGCAGGATGCGGACGTTGCCGTTGTTCCACTGCTCGCGGGTGCGGACCGAGTCCGCGCCCTGCCAGGCGAAGGTGGTGATCGACTTGGTGAGGTTCTGGGTGAGCTGGTCGAGCTGGTCGGCCCCGGCCTTGAGGGTCTTCGCGGATGCGCGACCGGCCTCGGTGTCCATTCCCTTGAGCGTGCTGGCCATGAGAGTGCTCCTTCGTGTCGATGATGCTGCTGACTGGGTGGTGGTGCTGAATCGTGATGCTGGAGAAAGCTGTTCGCGCCAGGTGAGGCGGCGCTACGTGATCCGGTTGCGGACGACGGCTGCCGCCTCGCGCAGGGTGATGCCACCCTGGTGGTCCTTGTCGAGGCCCTTGTTGACGCGGTAGGCCTCGGTGCCGGGCTGGAAGAGGACCTTGTCGGGGTCCGAGATCGGCCGGCCGTAGAGGATCGTCGAGTAGACCTGCTCGATGCTGCCGAGCTTGCCGGCGCGTCCGGCGAAGTACTTCTCGACGTAGTCGAGCTGCTGCACCGGGGTCATCCGGGCCAGCTCGGCGGTCGTCGTGCCCAGGCCCTTGGCGGTCTTGGACATGAACTGGATGAGCCCGGTGGCCGACGACTGCGGGTTCCTCTTGTCCGCCGCGAAGCTGCCGCCGGTCTCGAAGCTCATTGCGGCGAGCAGGTATTCGGGCTTGGTCTTGAGCCGGTCGGCGATGCCCTCGACCTTGCGGAGGAACTCCGGGGTGACGTTGGGGTTGCCCTTGATGCCCTGGATCCGGTTGTAGTCGAAGCCCTGGGGCGAGGAGTAGGCAGCCTGGCCGCCCCGGCCGGCCAGCGCCGCAGCGCCGCCGAGGCCGAGAGCGCCGGCTGCACCGGCTGCCCCGTATGCCGCGGCCGGCGAGCCGTCCGCGGTGCTGCCCGGGGTGAGGATCCGCCCCGACTCCGCGCCCGGTGCGCCGCCGACCGAGTCGGCGCCGAAGGTCGTCGGTGTGCCGGAGCCGCTGGATCCGGCACCCGCGGGCAGCGGGCCGAGGTCGGCTCCGCCGAGCGAGCCGGAGCCGGTCCCGAAGGAGCCGCTGCCGCCTGAGCTACCCGAGCTGCCGGAGCCGCCGCCCAGCGAGCCGCCGGCCGAGCCCCCGCTCGAGCCGCCAGTGCCGGCGCCGGCGCCGATCGAGCCCGCTCCCGCGGCATACCCGGCGCTGCCGGTGTCGCCGCTCGTCGAGGCTCCGAGCGAGCCGAGGTCAGTGCCCGAGCCGTAGGAGCCGGAGCCGTAGGACCCGGCGCCGGTGTCGGTGCCGATCGAGCCCGAGCCCAGGCCGAACGACCCCGTCGACCCCGACCCGGCCATCGCCGGGATCGGCGCGGCTCCGGTGTCGGAGCCGACCCCCGACAGGCTTCCCCCAACGGAGCCCGTCGTGAAGGTGCCGGGGTCGCTCGGCAGGGCCCCGGCGCCGGTGGTCGCGGGGACCGCGCCGCCGGTGAGGTCGCCGGCCGCGGTCGAGGCGCCGGACCCGCCGAGGTCCATGACCGGATAGGCCCTGGTGTCGCCGGACGGCAGGGCAGGGGTCTCGTAGCGCGGCAGCGCGCCGAAGTCGACGGACTCGCCGCTGCTCACCTTGTCCTGAGCGTCGGCGTGCGCGCCGAGGACCTTGGCGAAGAGCTTGAGCGCCATCGAGATCTTCTTGAGCCACGGGATGACCGTCGTCTCGAGGTAGGTCGCGTAGGCGAGGCTGGCCCCTCCCGTGAACCACGATGCGGCCTTGAGCGTCACGACGAGCGCCGTGAGGAAGGCGGTTGCGGTGTCGGCCACCTGGGCGGCCTTGAGGCACTTCTGCGCCAGCTTGGTCAGAGCATCGGTGTCGGCTCCCACGAACACGTCCGTTCACCTCCTTGCTGTTCTCGGGGCCGACGCTGCTGTCGGCCTGCTGACCAGGACGCTAGGTGGCCCGTCGAGGCCTCGTCTAGCGCTGGAGGGGTGGAAGGTTCCGCCCTGATCTAGCCGGAATGTTCCTGTGCCGCAATGGTTTTCGGGTTTGCCTAGACACAGGTATGCCGCGGGGTCGCCTCGTCGGCGACCCCGCGGCATACGGGACGGTGGGGGTGGTGCAGGGGTCAGGAGCTGATCGCGTCCTGCCGGTCGGCGTGCTTGCGCAAGGCGACGGCATTGTCCTGCATCGAGGCGGTGGCTCCCTGGGCCTGCGGCGCGAAGCTGCCCTGCCAGTCGCTCATGAAGCGCTTGGCGTCGGCGCCGTACCACTGCACGGAGCCGAGCATCTGCGAGATGCCGCCGACCATGTCGCCGACCGCGCTCGCGTGCTGGTCCATCTTGCGGGACACCTGGCGCGCCTGGTCGGTGTCCATGCCCTTCATCTGGTGGTTGGCCATCGGTGCCTCCTGGAGCCTCGGGTGTGCTGACGGTGGTGGTGCGTCATCCGGAGGCTAGGCAGCCGATGCCAGTCGAGTCGAGGCACGAGGGGGTGGAAGGTTCCGCAAGGATCGCTCGGGAGCCCAGGCGCGCGGGCTCGCGCTGGACTGACGAGTCGAGCGAGGAACGAGCGAGCGAGGAGGGAAGCGCGAGCCGGCAAGCGCGCCGGTTCGGGCTCCCGAGCCACAAGCACGAGCGAGCGAGGAGGGAAGCGTGAGCCAGGAGCGCGCCAGGCTCTCGAGTAGGAGCAGGAGGGAAGCGCGAGCCGGCAAGCGCGCCGGTTCGGGCTCCCGAGCAGATGGACACGGCATCATGACCCGAGTGAGCCCACGGCATCCCCACCTGCACGTCGGCACCGCTGAGCAGCTGCGCGCCCGGCGGACGATGAAGTGGACGGCCTACCCCGACGACGTCCTCCCCATGTGGGTGGCCGAGATGGACTTCCCGGTATGCCGCGAGGTCGCCTCCGCGATCGAGCGTGCTTGCGGCGCAGAGACCTTCGGCTACCCGTCGCGGGTCGCGGTCCGCGAGCTCGGTGCGGCCTTCGCGGACTGGCAGGCGCGGCATACCGGATGGGCGGTGGCCCCTGAGCGGGTCAACGACGTCGGCGACGTCATGCACGGAGTGTCGCTCGCGATCCGGCACTGGTCGTCGCCGGGCGAGGCCGTGGTCATCCCGAGCCCGGTCTACATGCCGTTCTTCGAGGTCGTCGAGCTCACCGGCCGGCCGCAGGTGAGGGTGCCGATGGGCTGGGACGGCGAGCGCTGGGTGCTCGACCTCGACGGCATCGACACTGCGCTCGCGGCCGGCGCCCGCACCGTGCTCATCAGCAATCCGCACAACCCGCTCGGCCGGGTCTTCGAGCGGGCCGAGCTCGCGGCGCTCGCGGACGTCGTCGAGCGGCACGGTGCACGCGTGGTCTCGGACGAGATCCACGGCCCGCTCACCCTCGACGGACGGCCCTTCGTCCCGTATGCCGCCGTCTCGGATCACGCTGCGGCACACTCGATCACGGTCACCTCGGCATCGAAGTCGTGGAACCTGCCGGGGCTCAAGTGCGCCCAGCTCGTCACCCACACGGACGCCGACCAGCAGCGCCTCGACGCGCTGTCCTTCTGGGAGCGCGTGGGCGTGTCCACGCTCGGCATCGAGGCCAACCTCGCGGCATACCGGCACGGCGACGAGTGGCTGGGTGAGGTGCGCGAGACCCTGGCCGAGCACCGGGACCTCGTCGCGGCAGCCGTGGCCGACTGGCCGGGGGCGCGAACGGTCGCGAACGAGGGCACCTATCTGCAGTGGCTGGACTTCGGCGAGCTGGGCCTGGATGAGGAGCCGGCGACCTGGCTGCTGCGGGAGGCGAAGGTCGCCCTCAACGCCGGCGCCCCCTTCGGCGGCGCGGAGCACCGCTTCGCCCGACTCAACTTCGCCACCACGCGGCCGCTGCTCGAGGAGGGGATCTCACGCATCGGTCGTGCAGTCCGCGCGCGTCACGGGTGAGTGGGCCTGCGGCGTGGGTGAGGATTGACGGCATGCTGTCTCGGCTGAGCTCCGTGTCCCGGCCCGTGTCCCGACCCGTGTCCCGTGGGTCCGCCCACCGGTTCGCGCGCTTGCTGGCCGCGGGCGCCTTGGCCGCGTCAGCGACGCTCGGCGGCTGCACGCTCACCGCGAAGCCAGGACCTGAGGATGCCGCGCGGGCCCTCGCCGACGGGCTCGGCGCCGCCGATGTCAGCACGCTGGCCTTCGACGGCGCGACGCCGCAGGCAGCCACCGAGTCGGTGCGCAACGCCCTCGGGGCGCTCAAGGACACCAAGCGAAGCGTCGTGCTCGACCGGGTGACCCGCAAGGACGGCGACGAGTCGCAGGCCACTGCGACCCTCACCTGGACCTGGGACGTCAGCGACTCGGCGGTCGACTGGGTCTACCAGACCCAGGCCAAGCTGGTCCGGGCGGCGGACGACACGTGGCACGTCCAGTGGACGCCGACGCTCATCGAGCCCAAGCTGACGGCGACCGAGCGGTTCGCGATCGATCGCACCCAGGGGCGGCGTGGAGACATCCTCGGCGCCGACCAGGTTGTGCTCATGGGGTCGCGGGACGTCTACCGGGTCGGCATCGACAAGTCGCGGATCCAGGCGGCGCAGGTGCCGGCCTCGGCGACCGCCCTGGCTCAGCTGCTGGGGATCGACCCGGCGGCATACGTCAAGGCGGTGCAAGGCGGCGGGGAGAAGCAGTTCGTCGTCGCGTTGACGCTGCGGGTCGACGATGCCCGCATTGCCGGCAAGACCGCTGCGGTGCAGGCGATTCCGGGTGGCGCAGCCCAGCCGGGCACGGCGATCATCGGCCCGACGTCGACCTTCGCCCGGCCGATCCTCGGCTCGGTGGGGCCGGCGACGGCCGAGATCGTCGCGGCGTCAGGTGGGCGGATCGGGGCGACCGACCAGGTCGGGCTCGGTGGCCTGGAGAAGCAGTACGACGCCTATCTCGCCGGGATGACGGGCCTCAAGGTGCGCGCGGTGGGCACCGACGCCGGCGGGGCGGCGACGAACCGGGTGCTGTTCACCCAGGAGGCCACCCCCGGCTCGTCGCTGACGACGACCCTCGACCTCGATGCCCAGAATGCCGCGGAGGCGGTGCTGGCGCCGGTGGCGGTGCCGGCGTCGATCGTGGCGATCCGACCGTCGACCGGTGAGATCGTCGCTGCCGCAACGAATCCCGCCGCGAACGGGCTCAACCTTGCGATGACCGGGCGGGCGGCGCCGGGCTCGACCTTCAAGCTGGTCACCGCATTGGCCTTGCTGCGCAAGGGGATCGGGCCGGACTCGCCGATCCAGTGCGACCCGACGACGACGGTCGACGGGCGCAGCTTCAAGAACTACAACGACTACCCGTCCGACAAGGTCGGCACCATCACCCTGCGCACGGCGCTGGCGCAGTCGTGCAACACGGCATTCATCAGCCAGCAGGCGTCCGTGACCCAGGACGACCTCGCCGACGCGGCGGCCGCGCTCGGGATCGGCGTCGACTTCGACCTCGGGGCGGCGTCCTTCCTCGGCTCGGTGCCGCGGCAGGCGAGCAAGACCGAGCACGCGGCGTCGATGATCGGGCAGGCCAAGGTCGAGGCGTCGGCGCTGGCGATGGCGACGGTGGTCGCGTCGATCGCCAAGGGCCAGACCGTCGTGCCGCGAATCGTCGAGCGGCCGGCGGCGAAGGCCGCGCCGACCGGCGCGGTGGCGACGGGCGGGGCGACGGGGGTGTCGCCTGGGGCGACCGCCGCGGCGCCAGGAGCCGACGGCGCTCCGGGGGCTGCCGGGACTCCGGGTGTCACCGGCACATCGGGTGCCGCGGGCACGTCGGGCGCTGCCGGCACGTCGGGCGCTGCCGGGACACCCGCGCCCACGAGCGCGGCTCCGCTGCCGACCAGCCCGCCGCCGGCCGCGAAGCCCCTCACCGCCGACGAGGCCCAGGCGCTGCGCTCGATGATGGGCAGCGTCGTCAGCGAGGGCAGCGGCCGACTGCTCGCCGAGATCGGAGTCACCGGGGCCAAGAGCGGCACCGCGCAGTACGGCACCGACGACCCGCCGCGCGTGCACGCGTGGATGGTCGCCTTCCGCGGCGACCTTGCCCTCGCCGTCTACGTCTACGACGGCGAGGGCGGCTCCCGCACCGCGGGTCCGCTCGCCAAGGCGTTCTTCACCTCGTATGCCGGGTAGCCGGCTCGGAGGGTAGCTCCGGTTCGGCTCGCCGACGGCGCTGTCGCCGTCGCGCAGACCACCCCTGCGATGACTACCCCCGCCCTGACTACCCCTGTCAGGGGGTGGTGCAAGGGTGTTGCCACGGGTCGTCATCAGGCGCGCCGTGAGCTTGCCGTGCTCACGCGGCATACGCCAATGTCGTTGGAAGACACAGTGATTCGCAGGCTCACGTCTTGCTTTTCGAACTCATGTTCGGTACTCTGAGGGCGAGAGGAGGTCCCGATGACCGGCGAGCACATTCAGCCCCGACCGATGCCACCGAGTCGCCAGCGGCACCCCTCAGTGGCGTCACTGGCTCGGCGCATCACGGCCGACCTGGGCTCTCCACGACTGCCGTTCGAGACGTCGGTCCGGGGCGACTGGCCGCCGACCGATCGCGAGGACCTCGTCGATCCGGCGGGGAAGCCTGACTCCCCCGCACGGGCGGCCGCCGCGGCACTCGCTGCCGCTCAGCGCTTGGTGGCAGTCGCCGAGGTCCCGTCGTGGCAGCACGACCAACAGGTGTGGGTGGCGTTGGTCGGGCAGTGCCAGCAGGTGCTCAACACGGTGACCGCGGCTCAGAACGCGGCGATCATCCGGTCGGCAGCGATCGAGACCGTAGCCGCCGACACCGAGCCCAGCGCAGACGGCGCGGTCGACGTGATCCTCGACCCCGAGCGCGACCCGGCCGTCGTCCTGCTCGCCGGCGAGGCGTCAGGCGAGCGCGGTCTGATGAGCGACGACAGGTCGTGCACTGACGCGGATGCCGGCGGCTGCGCCGGCGGCGGTGACGACGACCGTGCGTGCGGGGACGACGGTGGTTGTACGTGCGTTGCCGGTAGGGCGTGCGGCGCCGGCGCGTGCGGCGCGGAGCGCGGCGGCGGGCACGACGCGGCATACCGGCTCGACGACCTGATGGCGCAACGTCACCACCCGGTTGGCTACGTGGCGATCGACGCGGCGACGCTGCTCGCCAACGGGCTGGGAGCGAGCCTGCGGCATGCCCAGGCGCGGATCGAGCAGGCGGTGCTCACCGCGGGCTGGGTGCCGTCCGTGGACGACGATCGGGTCGTTCACCCGGACCCGCCCGCGCCACGGCGATCTGGTCTCGCCGGGCTGCATGAGCTGATGGCCGCCGGTGCCGTCGATGCCTACCGCGCGAGCGTCGTCGCCGAGGAGCTCTGCGTGGCCGAGGCCGAGATCTGCGCGCTGGTCATCGAGGCAATCACTCCCGATCTCCTCGCGGGTGCTCCGGCACCGACGCTGCGCCGACGGCTACGTCGGCTGCTCGCCGAGATCGACCCGGCCACCGCGGCAGCGCAGGCGCGTGCAGCTCGTGGCGAGGCCGGGCTGCGGCGGTGGAGCAGCGAGCCGGGGATCGACACGTGGCGCGGTGTGCTGCCTGTCGAAGAGGCCTTCCCGGCGTGGGCGGCGATCGACGAGCTCGCTCGCAGCTACGTCGCCGACGGTCGATGCGCCACCCTCGAGCGGGCCCGCGGCAAGGCCCTCACCGACCTCATCACCGGCCACGCGCACGTGTCGGTCAGCGTGCATGTCACAACCCCGGCTGCGGACCGTGATCAGAGCGACGATCCCGCTGCCCCCCACGGCGCCAGCGGGTCCGCGAGCTCAGCGCGCCGGATCAGCCGGCGGGCCTTCCGTACCGTGCCACTGAGGCGGCGCACAGCGGCCGACACGCCGGCGTCCAGGTATGCCGCGCAGCTCCCGTCCGAAGGCGGCGACCTCTCAGCTGGTGGTGGACGCGAGCAGGCTGGGAACACCACGTTCGTCGAGGTCGCAGTGTCGGGGCGGCCCGAATCGGCGCTCGTGCCGAGAGCCTGGCTCGACGGGCTCCCCACGACGACCACCCTGCCCTGCCACCCCGAGACCGGTGGGCTGTTGGACCCCGATGGTGCGCTGACCTCCGACGGCTACCGGCCGTCGACTCGGCTCCGTCGGGCCGTCGTGGTGAAGGACGGGCACTGCCGATTCCCGGGCTGCTCCGTCGCGGCTCGATGGTGCGATGTCGATCATGTCCAGAGTTGGCCGGAGGGCCCCACCTCGCTGGTCAATCTCGTGCTGCTCTGTCGGCGTCATCACCGCACCAAGCAACGACCGGGATGGTCGGTGCGCGCGCATCCCGACGGCAGGCTCACCTGGACCGACCCGCACGGTCGCGTGCACGTGACCCATCCTGTCGATCACCTTCGTCCCCTGACCCTGCGACCCCCGGGCCCGCGCGCCACGGACCCTGCCAGGGCCCCGGAACCAGGCGATCCTGCTGCAGCAGACGCGGCTGCTGTCTTCGACACCGCTGCAGCGCATCGCGCTGTGGCGGCAGCTGGGTCGCGCTCGCGGGGTGGCGACTCCTCTCCGATGGGGTCGTCGCCAGGTACGTCGATCTCGCCGGCTGCCTCGTCGCCCGCGGCGTCGTCACCGGACGTCTCGTCACCGGACGTCTGGTCACCAGCGGCCTCGTCACCGGCTGCGGCGTCACCTTCTGGGTCGTCACCGACTGCGTCACCGACTGCGTCACCGGCTGGCCCGTCCTACGCGCCGGGTGCCCCATCCGCGCCGGGTGCTTTGTCCGCGCCGGACTCGTCGTCCCTCCCGGCTACCGCGTCGCCATCGGCTGCCAGCACGGGAGCGCCTCCAGACTCTGCACTAACCGGCCGCTCACGCCTCGTCGACTTCGACGATGGTGCTCGACAGTCGGCTCTCGAGGCGCTGCTCGACTACCTGCTCGACAGCCCGGCAGGCCAGCACACCGTCCGTGTTTCGGGGAGACATCTGCTTCACGGCAGGCATCAGCGCGAGGTCATCCCATCCGGTCCGCGGTGGCGCCGCGTCGAGATCGACCTTGCCCCTGCCCCGGCCTGCGACCCGACCGGTGAGCACCGGCGCCGCTACCTCGCGATGAGCGCCTGGCCGAGCGACGACACTCAGCCGCCCTTCTGAGCCAGCCTTCGCCTGGATTGGGGCGGGCAGGCCTGAGGGACCCTGCGATGGCACGGTTGCGCTTTGCCGCCGATTGGAGTCGGATTGGGGGCAGACAGCACCCACCGCGACCCAGCCGCCCCGCCTTCGAGGCACGAGACGTAACCGGGCCGCCCGACAAGGAGGCAGCACATGTCCGACACGCAGCAGGCTGAGGTGGTCGACGAGGCAGGGCAGACCGGGGTCGTTGAGGTCGACGCCCTGCTCACCCACGATCTCGATCACATCTGGCACGTGCTGAGCACCAACGACGGCGCCGCCGCCTTCCTCGGCGAGGGTGCGCGTCTGGGCAGCAAGGGCGAGCAGTGGCACGCCGCCGACGGCAGCCACGGCGTCTGGCGCAGCTACCACCCCATGGAGCAGGTCCGGGTCTCCTGGCACGCCGACCAGGACGCGCCGCGCTCCCTCGTCGACGTCCACCTGGCCCCTGAGGGCGAGCACACCCGGGTCACCATCCGGCACGAGCCGGTTGCGGGCGACCTCGCCGCCATGAGGGCTCGCTGGGAGGCCGCGCTCGAGCGCATCGACGCCGCAGCGGGCGACTGACGAGAGACGGTGCGGTGGCGGCACCGCGGCACCGCCACGGGCCCACCGCCACGGGCCCACCGCCACCG
>DAOTIG010000080.1:217-15738 GCA_035448065.1 Dermatophilaceae bacterium | reverse complement strand
TTCCTCGCTCGACTCGTCAGTCCAGCGCGAGCCCGCGCGCCTGGGCTCCCGAGCGTTTCCTCGCTCGACTCGTCAGTCCAGCGCGAGCCCGCGCGCCTGGACTCCCGAGCGCTCGCGCCGGGAGAACGCCCGCCGATAGTCACCGGGCGGGACGCCGACGCTTCGCGCGAAGTGCTGCCGCAGCTGGGCCGCGCTGCCGAAGCCGCTGCGCCGGGCCACCTGCTCGACCCCGAGGTCGGTCTGCTCGAGCAGCCGCCGGGCATGGTGAAGTCGTTGGTGAGCAAGCCATTTGGCCGGAGTGGTGCCGGTCTCGGCGACGAAGCGCCGAGCGAAGGTGCGCTCGGACATCATCGCGCGCCGGGCGAGCACCGGCACCGGGAGCTCCTCGTCGAGGTGCTCGACCAGCCACGCGAGCAGCGGCTCGAGCCGGTCGGCCTGCACCACCGGCATCGGGGTGTCGACGAACTGCCGCTGCCCACCGTCGCGCATCGGCGGCACGACCATCCGCCGGGCGATGACCGTGGCGACGTCGGCGCCGAGCTCACGGCGCACGAGGTGCAGGCAGGCATCGATGCCGGCCGACGTGCCAGCACTCGTGACGATGTCGCCCTCGTCGACGAAGAGGACGTCGGGATCGACTGCGACGGAGGGGAATCGGGCGCGGAACTCGTCGGCGTGATACCAGTGGCAGGCGGCTCGCCGCCCGTCGAGCAGCCCGGCCTCGGCGAGCACGAAGACCCCCGAGCACACCGACAGCACCGTCGCGCCGGACGCGTGGGCGGTGCGCACCGCGTCGAGGAAGGTCTCGCTGTGCACGACGTCGAGGGAGGCGGCCGGGACCGCGACGAGATCGGCGCCGACGGCCGCGTCCAGCCCGTGCGGCACGGTGAGCGTCAGCCCGTTGCGCATCGGGATCGGCTCGCCGGGCCGCTCCGCACAGACCCGCAGGTCGAACTCCGGCACCCCGTGCGCGCTCCGGTCGATGCCGAAGACCTCGAGCAGGACGGACAGCTCGAAGGCCGCCGGCAGCGGCGGGACGAGCACGGCGACCGAGCGCAGCGGCATACCGAGGAGTATGCAGCAGGCAATGGCAGGAAAGCAACGATAGGCGTCTGCACTGCCACTCGTGGCGGCATACCGGCGAACGCACACTCTCTGCCATGGATCTGTATGCCGCCCTCGCCCTCCTCACCGTGCTCGTCGCCCTCGTGCTGCCGCTCGAACTGACCCACCGCCGGCTGCGGCATTGCCTGCCGCCGACGGCCCGCGATCGCGACCCCCGACGCATCGGCCGCCCGCAGTGGTGGTGAGGCTAGCCTTGCGACCATGGCCCGCCCCCATGTCGCCGCGCTCGCCGAGGATGCCCTCAACACCCAGCGCGAGCGGGTGCTGCGCCGGCGCGGCTGGCAGAACCGGATCATCACCTACACCGGATATGGCTCGGCCGACATGCTGCGGGTCTTCGCCCGGGTCCTGCTCAGCCCCGACCGCGACGGCGACGGCGACGGCGACGAGCCCCGCCAGGACGCGACCTACGGCGGCCTGCGCTCGCCCTATCTGCGCCGCCGCGGCTGGCGCTCGTTCTTCGTCTCCCCGGCGATGGACGTGCCGGTCGAGGTGCGGATCGGCGACCAGGTGAGCCACTGCCGCAGCGACCGTGGCGGCTTCGTCGACCACACCGTCAGCGGGCACACCCTCACCCCTGGCTGGCACGAGGTGACGATCAGCGCCCAGAGCTCCGAGCCGGTGCAGGCCAGCGTCTTCGTCGTCGACCCGAGCGTGCGCTGGGGCCTGGTGAGCGACATCGACGACACCGTGCTGTCGACCTCGCTGCCCCGGCCGATGATCGCCGCGTGGAACACCTTCGTGCGCCACGAGAGTGCCCGCAACAACGTGCCCGGCATGGCCCCGCTCTACCGCACCCTGATGGAGCTGCACCCGGGCGCTCCGATCATCTACGTCTCGACCGGTGCGTGGAACACCGCCCCGACGCTCAACCGCTTCCTCAAGGCCAACGGCTATCCCATCGGCCCGCTGCTGCTCACCGACTGGGGGCCGACGAACACCGGCTGGTTCCGCAGCGGCCAGGAGCACAAGCGGGCCTGCCTCGACCGGCTCGCCCGTGACTTCCCGAAGGTCAAGTGGCTGCTCGTCGGCGACGACGGCCAGCACGACCCGAAGATCTACGCCGACTTCGCCGCCGCCCGGCCCAAGCGGGTCGACGCGATCGCGATCCGCGAGCTCACCCCGACCGAGCAGGTCCTCTCGCACGGTCTGCCGGTCTCCAACGAGGACCTCGGGTCGGCCGGTGCCACCGGGCGTCGCCGGGCCGACCGACGCGGCCCGCTCTCCGTGCACGCCCCGGACGGCTATGGCCTGCTGCGGCTGCTGCGCACGGCCGGCAAGATCACCCCGCCCGCACCGTCCCGCAAGCGCTCGGACGGTATGCCGCGCGACGGCGCTCCGCCGACGCCGGAGGCCTCGCCCAAGCCCGCCGGAGCGCCGGAGGGGACGCCGGACGGCATACCGGCCGAGCACGAGCGCCCGCACCCCGGCCTGGCGCGCGCGCCCGAGAACCCCGAGGCGTGAGGCTCGGCCCACCGTGCCCGAGCTGCCCGAGGTGCAGGCCCTCGTCGACTTCCTCGCCGAGCGGGCCGTCGGCCTGGCCGTGACCGGGGTCGAGCTCGGCTCGATCTCGGTGCTCAAGACCTTCGACCCACCGCCCCAGGCGCTCATCGGCGCGCCGGTCGACGCGGCATACCGGCACGGGAAGTTCCTCGACCTCGACATCGACGGCACCCACCTCGTCTTCCATCTCGCGCGGGCGGGCTGGCTGCGCTGGTCCGATGCGCTGCCGGCGACGGCGATCCGGCCCGGCAAGAGCCCGATCGCGCTGCGGGTGCGGCTGTCCGACGGCAGCGGCTTCGACCTCACCGAGGCGGGCACGAAGAAGTCGCTCGCGGCATACCTCGTGCGCGACGTGCGCGAGGTGCCGGGCATCGCGCGGCTCGGCCCCGACCCGCTCGCCGCCGACTTCAGCCGCGGGGTCTTCGCCGGGCTGCTCGCAGGGCGGCGCACCCAGATCAAGGGCGTGCTGCGCGACCAGGAGATCATCGCCGGTGTCGGCAACGCCTACTCCGACGAGGTGCTGCACGTCGCGCGGCTCTCGCCCTTCGCGCTTGCCGCCTCGCTCACCGACGAGCAGCTCAGCACCCTGTATGCCGCCCTGCGCGACACGCTCACCGGTGCGGTTCGCGCGGCGTCGGGGAAGCCCGCGGCTGAGCTCAAGGACGCCAAGCGTGCCGGGATGCGGGTGCACGGGCGGACCGGGCAGGCCTGCCCGGAGTGCGGGGACATCGTGCGCGAGGTGAGCTTCGCCGACTCGTCGCTGCAGTACTGCGCGACTTGCCAGACGGGCGGCAAGCCGCTCGCCGACCGGCGGATGTCGCGGCTGCTCAAGTAGGCAGGGCGCGCGCGGCGGGCGCCTGGCGCGACCGGAAGTCGACACTCGACCCACTTTCGGTCGCCTTGGCCGCCGTCGGGCGACCGGAACTCGACACTCGCGCCACTTTCGGTCGTCGCCGGGCCGAGCGCGGGCGCTCGTGCCGGGGGCAGCGCTGGTGAGAGGATCGGCCACATGGACCGCATCCCCGACGGCCCCCAGCCGGGTCAGCCCCAGGTCGCCGCCGCGGACCTGCCCGATGACGCGCTCATCGTCGACGTGCGCGACGCCGCGGACCATCGCGCCGGCCACGCCCCCGGCGCGATCGCCATCCCGCTGGCCGAGCTGCCCGGCCGGCTCGCCGAGCTGACCGCACTCGCCGGAGCCGACCCCGACCGCCCGCTCGTCGTCAGCTGCGGCGGCGGCTCGAAGCAGACCCGCGCCGCGGCATACCTGCGCGCCAACGGGATCGAGACCTCGGTGCTCACCGGCGGCATGCGCGGCTGGCGAGCCGCAGGCCGCCCCATGGTCACCGACGACAGCACCAGCAGCACCGACCAGGCCTAGGAAGACCCCGTGAAGATCCTCTCCATCCAGTCCCACGTCGCCTACGGCCACGCCGGCAACTCGGCCGCGGTCTTCCCGCTGCAGCGCCTCGGGCACGACGTCTACCCGGTGCTCACCGTCACCTTCTCCAACCACACCGGCTATGGCGCTACCCGCGGGCCGATCGTCGCGCCGGCCGACGTCCGCGAGGTCATCCTCGGGGTCAAGGAGCGGGGTGTCTTCCCGAGCGTCGACGCGATCCTGTCGGGCTATCTCGGCGCCGAGACGATGGGCGAGGTCGTCCTCGACGCGGTCGAGCAGGTCAAGGCCGCCAACCCCGGCGCGATCTACTGCTGCGACCCGGTCATGGGCGACGTCGGGCGCGGCTTCTTCGTCCGCGAGGGCATCCCCGACTACCTGCGCGACCACGTCGTGCCGCGCGCCGACATCGTCACGCCCAACCAGTTCGAGCTCGAGTTCCTCGCCGGACGCTCGATCACCACCCAGGCCGACCTGCTCGAGGCGGTCGCGACGGTGCGCGAGTCCGGTCCGGCGACCGTGCTCGTCACGAGCGTGCTCACCGACGACACCCCGGCCGGTACCATCCAGATGGCGTGCATCTGCGACGTCGGCGCCTGGCTCGTCACCACGCCCATGCTCGACATGACGGTCCGCGGCGGCGGCGACGCAACCGCCGCGATCTTCCTCGCGCACACCCTCACCGACGGTCCGCGAATCGCGTTGTCCCGCACCGCAGCCACCATGTATGCCGTGCTCGAGGCCACTCACCGCGCCGGCGAGGCCGAGATGCGTCTGGTCGGCGAGCAGGAGGCGATCGCGCACCCGGACGAGCGCTTCGAGGTCGTCGAGATCGGCTGAGGGGCCTGTCGTGCCGGTGCTCTTCGTCCACGGCGTCGCCATCCGTGAGGAGGACGATCCCGAGTATGCCGCCGTGGAACGGCTCACGCGCGGGGCCGAGTGGGTCGACGTCGAGGCGGCGCTGCGCGAGCACGTCGCGCCGGTCCTGCGGCCGGCGGCGCCGGAGCGGGTCGAGCTGCTGCGGGTCTATTGGGGCGACCTCGGCGCCCGGATCGACGATCCGGTCGAGGAGGAGGTGCTCGACGTCGAGCTTGCGGCGCTGGACCCGGAGGCGCTCGGCGAGCAGCTGCAGGCGCGGCTCTTCGAGCAGCTGCCTCCGGCCCATTGGCCGGCCGTCGTCCGGGCGGTGTGGGGCACGGTCCACGAGCCGGCGATGCGCGCCCAGCTGGCCGCGAGATCGGCTGGCCGGCAACGCCGTTGGCTGGAAAAGCAGGTTCGCGACCGGCTGGCTGCGGAGGCGCCCGAGCTGACCCGCGGGCTCACGCCGATCGTCGCCGACGTCGCCGCGTCGAACCGGCGCACGGTGCGCCGGGCGATGGGCGAGATGCGCAAGCCCTTCCATGCCTTCGTGCCGGTCTTCGTCGGCGATGTGCTGCGCTACCTCGACGGCCGGGGCCGGCCGGGCGAGCCGGGGCCGATCATGGACCGCTTGCTCGCGGGGCTCGACGCGGCCGGGGCCGCGGTCGAGGCGGCCGCCGAGCACGGGGTGCGCGAGCCCCTCGTCGTGCTCTCCCACTCGATGGGCGGGCAACTCGTCTACGACGCGCTGACCGCCTTCGCAGACGCGCGTCCGCACGGGGTGCCGCGGGTCGACCTGTGGTGTGCCTCCGGTGGTCAGCTGGGGCTCTTCGCCGAGCTCGGGATGTTCCTCACCGAGGCGCGGCCGGCGATCGACCCGATCCCCGCCGACCGGCTCGGCTACCTGTGGAACGCCTGGTCCTCCTCCGACGTGCTGTCCTTCCCGGCCGCGGGTCGCGTTGCGGGAGCGCACGATTCGGACTTCGCCTACCCCGGCACGGTCGCCACCACCCACACCGCCTATCTCAAGGATCCGGCCTTCTTCCGCACCCTCGCCGCCAAGGTCCAGATGCACGCGGCGCGCGGGCGGCATACAGTGCACAGACCGGACGGATCCGGCGCAACGGACAGGGGGGACTGATGCTGCGGGTGACGCTGCGCGGCGGCGGCCTGCCGACGGTCGTGCTCGGCTCGGGCGAGACGCTGTGGTTCGGGCGGGCGCCGGAGGAGCGACTGCCCGACAACGTCGGCCTGCACGCCACCACCCTCGCCCTGCCCCGCTGCGCGCCGCACGTCTCCCGCCTGCTCGGCGAGCTCGTCGTCGGGGACGAGTTGGTGCGGCTGCGCTGGCACGGCGGGACGGAGGCGCAGCTCTCGAGTCTCTTCGAGGCGCCTGGTGGCGCGCGCCGGGTCACCCTGGTGCAGGGCATGGCCGCCCTGCTCGACGAGGGCGAGAACCAGCTCGTCGTGCTGCGCGGCCGGCAACTCGAGGGCGGCGACAGCGCCGACCTGCAGATCGTCCTCGACATCGCCGCCACCTCGCCCGAGCCGGTCGCGACGATGAGTCGCGCCGAGGCGAATGCCGCCGACTCCGACGCGACCGCGCCCGCCCCGACCCTCGCGCCGGAGAGCCGAGAGTGGTTCGTCGCGCTCGCCCTCGCCGAGCCGTGGCTCTCCGGCACCGACGACTACCCCCGCCCGCCGTCGAATCGCGAGATCTACGAACGGGTCAAGGGCTGGCACGGCTATGCCTGGAACCTCGACCGGCCGCAACGGGTCGACGACAGCATCCGGGTCATCTCGCGAATCGCCTTCGGCCCCAGGGACGATCCCTTCGCTGCCGGCGGCGGCCGGGCCCAGAACGTCCGCTTCGCCATCGGCCGACGGGCCGCCGAGGTCCGGCTCGTGACCGCCGACGACCTCGACCGGGTCGAGGCCGCCGCCCGCAACCGTTCGTAACCACTGGCTCGGGAGCCCGAACCGGCGCGCTTGCCGGCTCGCGCTTCCCTCCTGCTCCTACTCGAGAGCCTGGCGCGCTCCTGGCTCACGCTTCCCTCCTCGCTCGCTCGTGCTTGTGGCTCGGGAGCCCGAACCGGCGCGCTTGCCGGCTCGCGCTTCCCTCCTCGCTCGCTCGTGCTTGTGGCTCGGGAGCCCGAACCGGCGCGCTTGCCGGCTCGCGCTTCCCTCCTCGCTCGCTCGTTCCTCGCTCGACTCGTCAGTCCAGCGCGAGCCCGCGCGCCTGGGCTCCCGAGCGATCCTTGCGGAACCTTCCACCCCCTCGTGCCTCGACTCGACTGGCATCGGCTGCCTAGCCTCCGGATGACGCACCACCACCGTCAGCACACCCGAGGCTCCAGGAGGCACCGATGGCCAACCACCAGATGAAGGGCATGGACACCGACCAGGCGCGCCAGGTGTCCCGCAAGATGGACCAGCACGCGAGCGCGGTCGGCGACATGGTCGGCGGCATCTCGCAGATGCTCGGCTCCGTGCAGTGGTACGGCGCCGACGCCAAGCGCTTCATGAGCGACTGGCAGGGCAGCTTCGCGCCGCAGGCCCAGGGAGCCACCGCCTCGATGCAGGACAATGCCGTCGCCTTGCGCAAGCACGCCGACCGGCAGGACGCGATCAGCTCCTGACCCCTGCACCACCCCCACCGTCCCGTATGCCGCGGGGTCGCCGACGAGGCGACCCCGCGGCATACCTGTGTCTAGGCAAACCCGAAAACCATTGCGGCACAGGAACATTCCGGCTAGATCAGGGCGGAACCTTCCACCCCTCCAGCGCTAGACGAGGCCTCGACGGGCCACCTAGCGTCCTGGTCAGCAGGCCGACAGCAGCGTCGGCCCCGAGAACAGCAAGGAGGTGAACGGACGTGTTCGTGGGAGCCGACACCGATGCTCTGACCAAGCTGGCGCAGAAGTGCCTCAAGGCCGCCCAGGTGGCCGACACCGCAACCGCCTTCCTCACGGCGCTCGTCGTGACGCTCAAGGCCGCATCGTGGTTCACGGGAGGGGCCAGCCTCGCCTACGCGACCTACCTCGAGACGACGGTCATCCCGTGGCTCAAGAAGATCTCGATGGCGCTCAAGCTCTTCGCCAAGGTCCTCGGCGCGCACGCCGACGCTCAGGACAAGGTGAGCAGCGGCGAGTCCGTCGACTTCGGCGCGCTGCCGCGCTACGAGACCCCTGCCCTGCCGTCCGGCGACACCAGGGCCTATCCGGTCATGGACCTCGGCGGGTCCGGCGCCTCGACCGCGGCCGGCGACCTCACCGGCGGCGCGGTCCCCGCGACCACCGGCGCCGGGGCCCTGCCGAGCGACCCCGGCACCTTCACGACGGGCTCCGTTGGGGGAAGCCTGTCGGGGGTCGGCTCCGACACCGGAGCCGCGCCGATCCCGGCGATGGCCGGGTCGGGGTCGACGGGGTCGTTCGGCCTGGGCTCGGGCTCGATCGGCACCGACACCGGCGCCGGGTCCTACGGCTCCGGCTCCTACGGCTCGGGCACTGACCTCGGCTCGCTCGGAGCCTCGACGAGCGGCGACACCGGCAGCGCCGGGTATGCCGCGGGAGCGGGCTCGATCGGCGCCGGCGCCGGCACTGGCGGCTCGAGCGGGGGCTCGGCCGGCGGCTCGCTGGGCGGCGGCTCCGGCAGCTCGGGTAGCTCAGGCGGCAGCGGCTCCTTCGGGACCGGCTCCGGCTCGCTCGGCGGAGCCGACCTCGGCCCGCTGCCCGCGGGTGCCGGATCCAGCGGCTCCGGCACACCGACGACCTTCGGCGCCGACTCGGTCGGCGGCGCACCGGGCGCGGAGTCGGGGCGGATCCTCACCCCGGGCAGCACCGCGGACGGCTCGCCGGCCGCGGCATACGGGGCAGCCGGTGCAGCCGGCGCTCTCGGCCTCGGCGGCGCTGCGGCGCTGGCCGGCCGGGGCGGCCAGGCTGCCTACTCCTCGCCCCAGGGCTTCGACTACAACCGGATCCAGGGCATCAAGGGCAACCCCAACGTCACCCCGGAGTTCCTCCGCAAGGTCGAGGGCATCGCCGACCGGCTCAAGACCAAGCCCGAATACCTGCTCGCCGCAATGAGCTTCGAGACCGGCGGCAGCTTCGCGGCGGACAAGAGGAACCCGCAGTCGTCGGCCACCGGGCTCATCCAGTTCATGTCCAAGACCGCCAAGGGCCTGGGCACGACGACCGCCGAGCTGGCCCGGATGACCCCGGTGCAGCAGCTCGACTACGTCGAGAAGTACTTCGCCGGACGCGCCGGCAAGCTCGGCAGCATCGAGCAGGTCTACTCGACGATCCTCTACGGCCGGCCGATCTCGGACCCCGACAAGGTCCTCTTCCAGCCCGGCACCGAGGCCTACCGCGTCAACAAGGGCCTCGACAAGGACCACCAGGGTGGCATCACCCTGCGCGAGGCGGCAGCCGTCGTCCGCAACCGGATCACGTAGCGCCGCCTCACCTGGCGCGAACAGCTTTCTCCAGCATCACGATTCAGCACCACCACCCAGTCAGCAGCATCATCGACACGAAGGAGCACTCTCATGGCCAGCACGCTCAAGGGAATGGACACCGAGGCCGGTCGCGCATCCGCGAAGACCCTCAAGGCCGGGGCCGACCAGCTCGACCAGCTCACCCAGAACCTCACCAAGTCGATCACCACCTTCGCCTGGCAGGGCGCGGACTCGGTCCGCACCCGCGAGCAGTGGAACAACGGCAACGTCCGCATCCTGCAGGGCGTCGCCAGCCAGCTGCGCGAGTTCGCCACCCTCATCGAGAAGCAGGCCGCCGAGCAGGACGCCGTCTCCAACTGACGCAGCCCGTATGCCGCGCAGCCCCGGCGGGTGCCGCACCCGCCGGGGCTGTGTTCTTTGGCTCCGGAGCCCGAACCGGCCCCGAGCATCAACTCCGAAAGGTGAGCTCCATGCCGACGTGGAACCTCTCGATCCGGCCCGCGCCGGAGACTGCGCTGCCCGCCGTCGACGTCGTCGTCGAGGCCGCGCCCACCGCGACGGTCGCCGACCTCGCGGCCGCGCTCGGGTCCCACCTCGCACCGGACCGGCACGGTCAGCTCGTCGTCCCCGTCGACGGCTCCGGCCCGTGGCCGGCCACCCGCCCCCTCGCCGAATGCGCGCTGCGCGTCGGCGACCTCGTCGACGTCGTCACGGTCCCGCAGACCTGGCGGGAGCGCCCCGCTCCCGCCGGCCGGGTCCGTGCCGTCGTCCGCGTCGTCGCCGGCCCGGACGCCGGGCGCACCATCGCGCTGCGCGGCGCGAGCGCGAGCATCGGCCGCGCCGAGTCCTGCACGGTGCACCTGCAGGACCCGCTCGTCTCGCAGCGGCACGCGGTGGTGCGCTTCGACGGCGTGCCGATGATCGCCGACGAGGGCTCGGCCAACGGCACCCTCGTCGGCGGCGAGCCGCTGCGCCGGGCCACCCGCATCCCGTGGGGACAGCCGATCACCCTCGGCGCAACGACGCTCGTCGTCGAGCCCGGCGACGAGATGCTTCGCGAGAGCGCCGGCCAGGGCAGCACCCAGGCCAGCCCGGTCTACCGCTCGCCGCGCTTCGGCGAGCCGCTCCAGCAGGGCGACCTCGAGGTGCCCCAGCCGCCTCAGAAGCGCCGCGCCTCGCCGCTGCCGTGGGCGATGATGCTGCTGCCGATGCTCATGGGCGGTGCCATGCTGAGCACCTCCCGCAACCTCTACACCCTCGTCTTCATGCTCGCCTGGCCGCTCATGGGCTTCGGCGGCTGGTGGCAGCAGGAGCGGCATACCAAGCGCGAGTTCGAGGAGGACCTCGCCGAGTGGCGCGAGGACGTCGACGCGATCCTCGCCCGGCTCGACGCCGCCGCCGCCGAGCAGCGCGCCGTCGCCGAGCAGGACCACCCGGACGTCGAGCCCTTGCACGAGCGGACGACGACCCACGAGGCGCTATGGGCCCGGCGGGTCGACGAGCCCGAGTTCCTCGCGGTCCGCGTCGGCCGCGGTCCGGTGCCCGCCCTGCTGCACGCCACCCTCAAGGACGGCGGCGACCGGCCGGCCCTGCGCCAGGCCCAGGCCGACCTCGCGATCCGAGCCACCTTGCCGGACACCCCGGTCGTCGCCCCGCTCGGCGCGCTGCGGCTCATCGCGCTCACCGGCCCGGACGACCAGGTCGACGACCTGCTGCGCTCGATCGTGCTGCGCCTCACCCTCGACCACTCGCCGGCCGACCTGTCGATCGTCGCCGCCCTCGGCCCGGGCCGCGCCCACCACGAGGCGTGGCTGCGCTGGCTGCCGCACTGCTCGCGCCGCGTCGGTGGCGAGGCCCCGGTGGCAGTCGGACCGGCCGCCGGACGACTGCTGGACCGGCTGGTCGCCGAGGACGGCGGGCGCGGGCACACCCTCGTCGTCGTCGACGAGCGGGCCGGCATCGCCCGCCGCGCGGTCGAGGCGATGGCCGCCGCCGCCCCCGACCGCCGGCTGCACCTCGTCTGGCTCGGCACCCGCCCCGACACCGTCCCGGCCGCCACGGACTTGTTGCTTCAGACTCGAGAGCCCGAACCGGCGCGCCCTCGGACCGGGCTTCCCTCCTCGCTCGCTCCTTCGTCGCTCGACTCGTCAGTCCAGCCCAGCCCGCGCGCCTGGGCTCTCGAGACTCACGCTTGGCTGCTCAGCGCTCGCGATCGCGGCGGCCGGCAGGCCCTCGAGACCGTCGACGGCATACCCCTCTCGCAGGCCTGGCGCACGGCCCGCATGCTCACGAGCAAGGTCGACGAGGCCGCCGTGCTGCCGCCCGACACGGCGCTGCCGACGACGGTCCGGCTCACCGACCTGAGCCCGGACCTCGCTCACCCCGACGACGTCGACGGCGTGCTGCACCGCTGGGCCACCGGCACCGGCCTGCGCGCCCAGATCGGCGCCGGCATCGACGGCGTCGTCACCCTCGACCTGCGCGAGGACGGCCCGCACGGGCTGGTCGCCGGCACCACCGGCTCGGGCAAGTCCGAGCTGCTCCAGTCGCTGCTGTGCTCGCTCGCGGTCAACAACCCGCCGAGCCGGGTCACCTTCCTGCTCGTCGACTACAAGGGCGGCGCGGCCTTCCGCGAGTGCGCCGACCTGCCGCACACCGTCGGCTACATCACCGACCTCACCCCGGCCCTCGTGCACCGGGCGCTCGCCTCGCTCACCGCCGAGGTCGCCGCCCGCGAGGAGCTGCTCGGCCACTACGGCGTCAAGGACCTGCCGATGCTCGAGCGCGAGCACCCCGAGGCCGCGCCCCCCGCCCTGCTCATCTGCGTCGACGAGTTCGCCGCACTCACCGCCGAGGTCCCCGACTTCGTCGACGGCATGGTCAACATCGCCCAGCGCGGCCGCTCGCTCGGCCTGCACCTGCTGCTCGCCACCCAGCGCCCGGCCGGCGTCGTCACCCCGGCGATCCGGGCCAACACCGACCTGCGGATCGCGCTGCGGATCGCCGGTCCCGACGACTCGGTCGACGTCATCGACACGCCCGACGCGGCATACCTCTCACGGCGCACGCCGGGCCGCGCTTGGATCAAGCGCACCGGCCACGGCACCTCCGAGCTCGTCCAGGTCGCGTGGGTCGGCTCGCGCGAGGTGCTCGCCGAGAGCCGCCAGGTCGTCTCGGTGCACCCCTTCACCGCCTGCCAGCCGGACGCGGTCGACCCCGCCGCGCCGGGCACACCGGACCTGCGTCTCGACCCGCGCACCGACCTCGACCGCTGCGTCCGCACCGTCACCGAGGCCTTCGCCCGCACCGGTATGCCGCGGCCACGCCGCCCGTGGCTGCCGCAGCTGCCGGCCGAGCTGATCCTCACAACCGTTGCGTGGGATCCCGATCCCACGCGCTCGGGACCCGGGCTCCCCACGTCGCTCGACTCGTCGGTCCATCCCGGGTCGCGCGCCTCGGCTCTCGAGCTGGACGCGCCGGTCGCGCCGGAGGACCGGCGCCGCTCCGGCCAGGTGCCGATCGGCCTGCTCGACGACCCCAAGGGCCAGCGCCAGCCCGAGCTCGTCCTCGACTACGCCCAGGTCGGGCACGTCCTCGTGCACGGCACGAGTGGCTCTGGCAAGACCGAGCTGTTGCGCACCGTCGCAGTCGCCGCGTCGCTCACCGACGGCTGCCTCACCGACGAGTCGACCCGGATCGCTCCCTACATCTACGGCATCGACTTCGCCGGCGGCGGTCTCAAGGTGCTCGCCGACCTGCCGACCGTCGGCGGCATCGTCGCCGAGCAGCAACCCGGACGCGTGCTGCGGCTCATCCGGGTGCTCAAGCGGACCGTCGACGAGCGCAGCCAGGCGCTCGCGGCGGCCGGCGCCGCCACCCTCGCCGACCTCGCCGCCCGCGGGCACCGGGTGCCGCGGGTGCACGTCCTCGTCGACAACCTGCCGGCTCTCGTCGACTTCCTCGACGGCGGCGGCGCGGTCAACCGGCTGCACTCCGACATGCTCACGACGATCCTGCAGGGCGGTCGACGGGTCGGCGTCCACCTCACCGCCACCGCGCCCGGGCGGATGGGCGTGCCGGCCAACCTCGCCGCCTCCTTCGGCCGCCGGATCGTGCTGCGGATGACCGTCGCCGACGACTACTTCATGCTCGGCGTGCCTGGCGGGGTGCTCGACCAGGACAGCCTTCCCGGCGCCGGTCTGCTCGGCAACCACAGCGTGCAGATCGCGACCATCGGCGGAGCCGGCACCCCGGTGCAGGCCGAGCGGCTCGCCGAGGTCGGCACCCGGCTCGCCCCGGTCGTCGCGGGCCGCCCCGCCGGCGAGGTGCCGCCGATGCCCGGCATCGTGCCCGCCGGCGCGGTGCCTGCCCCGTCGGCCGCCTCCACTCAGGCGGGCTCGTCGATCGAGTCCCTGCTCACCATCGGCGTCGACGCCGACGCGGTCACCGTCGTCACCGCCGACCTGCTCAGCGGTGGCCCGGTGCTCGTCGCCGGCCGCCCACGCAGCGGCCGCTCGACCACCCTGCACGGCCTGGCCCAGCTCGCCGCGCGCGCCACCACCCCGCCACAGACCGTGTATGCCGCGCCCGGCGCGATCCGCACGGACGCGACGACCGGGCCGCTCGCGGCATACGACCTCGTGCTCGGCACCCCGGACGCGCTCGCGGACTGGCTGGAAAGCCGTTGCCGCGCAAGCGAATCCGACCGGGACGCCGGCGCTGCTGCGCCGTGGACCCTGCTGCTCGTCGACGACGCCCACCTGTGGGAGCGGGACGCCGAGAGCGACCCCAGCCTCCAGGCCGGGCTCGACCGGGTCACCGCGCTCGTCCCGCGCCTGGCTGCGCACGGGATCGCGCTCGTCGTCGCCTGCGACGTCGACGGCGCGCGGACCAACACCTTCACGCCCGGCATCGTCCAGGCTGCCCGGAATGCCCGACGTGGACTGCTGCTGCAGGCCGACGGGATGGACGGTAACGTCCTCGGGGTCACCGTGCCGATGCACACCGTCGAGCCGCTCACCGGACCCGGACGCGGGCTGTGGTGCACCGACGGCTCGGCACGGGTCGTCCAGGCGATCGCCGGCACGGGGCCGGCCGAGTGAGGCAAGGGGAGACGTCAGTGACCCACCCGGCGAGCACGCCCTTCGGGACCACGGCACCAGCCGCACCCCCGGCCCGGCAACCCGACGAGAGCGACATCGCCCGCTTCCGCGAGCTCGCCGGACGGGTCTCCGACGCGATCGAGGTCGCCGTCCACGGCAAGCGCGGCATCGTCGACCTCGTCGGCGTCGCCCTCTTCGCCGGCGGCCACGTGCTGCTCGAGGACGTCCCCGGCACCGGCAAGACCACCCTCGCCCGGGCCGTCGCCAAGGCGCTCGGCGGCACCAGCCGCCGGGTCCAGTTCACCCCCGACCTGCTGCCCGCCGACGTCACCGGCACGGCCGTGTTCGATCCGCGCGACGGCGAGATCCGCTTCCGCGAGGGCCCGGTCTTCGCCAACGTCGTGCTCGCCGACGAGATCAACCGAGCCGCCGCCAAGACCCAGTCCGCGCTGCTCGAGGTCATGGAGGAGCGCACCGTCACCGTCGACGGGCGTACCCGCGCCGTGCCCGACCCGTTCCTCGTCATCGCCACCCAGAACCCCATCGACCTCGACGGCACCTACCGGCTCCCCGAGGCCCAGCTCGACCGCTTCCTCATCCGCACCGGCCTCGGCTACCCCGACTCCGAGCACGAGCTCGAGGTGCTGCGCCCCGGCAGCCGGGCGGGCGGCATACCGGACGTGCCCACGGTGACCAGCCCCGAGGAGGTGCGCGAGGCCGCCGCCCTGTTGTCCCGGCTGCACGTCGCCGAGCCGCTGCTGCGCTATGTGCGGGCCATCGGCGCGGCCACCCGCACCGACCCGCGGATCCGTCTCGGCGCCTCCACCCGCGGGCTGCGCTCGCTCGTGCGCTGCCTGCAGGTGTATGCCGCGGCGCAAGGCCGCCACTACGTCGTGCCGTCGGACGTGCAGCGGCTCGTCGAGCCGGTCCTCGGGCACCGGCTCGTGCTCAGCCGCGAGGCCCAGCTCGCCGGCCACACCTCCCAGGACGTCATCGCCACCGTTCTCGCCGACGTCGACGTCCCCCAGCCCACGTCGATCTAGAGGAAGCGATGATGACTGGCCTCGCCCCGAACCGG
>DAOTIG010000080.1:0-117 GCA_035448065.1 Dermatophilaceae bacterium | reverse complement strand
CGGCTTTCGGCCGACTCGCTCGTTCCTCGCTCCTCGGCGCCGCCTGGGGCTGCGGTCTCGATTGGCCTCGCCCCGAACCGGCGGCTTTCGGCCGACTCGCTCGTTCCTCGCTCCTCG
>DAOTIG010000079.1:15382-15853 GCA_035448065.1 Dermatophilaceae bacterium | reverse complement strand
CCTCGAGCTCTTCTGTCTCGGCGTCGGCTCCGGCTATACCGAGACCGACATCCGCGAGGGCGCGCGGGCGCTCTCCGGCTGGGTCGTCGACGCCGGCGTCGCGCGCCTCGAGCCGCGCCGCCACGACCCCGGCGTCAAGACCGTGTGCGGGGTGACCGGGCGGCTCGACGCCGCCGGCTTCGCCGCCGCAGTCCTCAGCGGGCCACGCTGGCGCCGGCACGTCGCGCGGCGCTGGTGGCGCCGACTGACCGGTCCGGTCGATCCGCCTGAGCCACTCGTCGACCGACTCGCCGCGGCCTACGGCCCGGACGGCGAGGTCGCCCCCATGCTCGAGGCACTGCTCGGCGCACCCGAGCTCGCTGCCGCCGTCGGCAGCCACGTCGCGGGACCGGTCGAATGGGTCGTCGGCGCCTGTCGTGCGCTCGGCGTCGCCGTCGACCCGACCCGAGCCCGGCGGCTCGCCGACGTGCT
>DAOTIG010000079.1:0-15372 GCA_035448065.1 Dermatophilaceae bacterium | reverse complement strand
GCGCTGCGCCGGCTCGGGCAGGTGCCCTTCGCGCCACCCAGCGTCGGCGGCTGGCCCAGCGGCCGCGCCTGGCTTTCGACGGCGGCTGCCCAGACCCGGCTCGAGGTCTCGCGCGAGCTCGCCGAGGCCGCCGATCCGGCGCTGCTCGCCGACATCGGCGCGCGGCCGCCCGGCGAGCGAGCCGGCCACGCGGCATACCGGCTGGGGGTGCCGGTGCTCACCGACCGGACCCGCCGCCTCGCCGCCGCCACCGGCGATCCCACCAGCGTGGTGGCGGTGCTGCTCGCCTCCCCCGACCATCTCGTCCACTGAAGGTGCTGACATGAGCGCTCCGCCCACCCGCCCCGACCGCCCGATGGACGGGCTCACCCGCCGCAGTCTGCTCCTCGGCTCCGGCGTCCTCGGCGCCGCGGCCGTGATTGCGGGCGCGACCCGGGTCGACCTCGGTCAGGTGCTCGCGCGGGCAGCGAGCGACCGGCTGCCCACCAGCTCCCCGATCCTCGTCGTCGTCACGCTCTACGGCGGCAACGATTGGCTCAACACCGTTGTCCCACATGCGGATTCGGCCTACTACGCCGCGCGGCCCGGCCTGGCGCACGCGGCGGGCAGCGTGCTGCCGATCGACGACGGACTGGGTCTCGCGCCGACGCTCACCGGCCTCGCGAGGGAGTATGCCGCTGGCCGGCTCGCCGTCGTCCGCGGCGTGGGCTACCCCAAACCGGATCGCTCGCACTTCCGGTCGATGGACATCTGGCAGACCGGGTCGCCCGAGTCGCCGACGTCGAGCGGCTGGCTCGGCCGATGGCTCGACGGAGCCGGCACCGACCCCCTGCTTGCCATCGGGATCGGCTCGGTCCTGCCGCCGCTGCTCGTCGGCGCAACGACCGCGGCCGCCGCGCTCGACTCCGGTCGCACGCCCCGCGCCGCCAAGCGGGTCCAGGATCTCGACCGGGTCGCTGCGGGGCTGGCCGTTGCCGACCCCGCCGACTCCGAGGCGGCCCGAGCGGCGGCGGCGAGCTACGCGGCATACCGACTCGTGCAGGGGGTGGCGGGGCCGGCGCCCGCGACCGCACCTCCGACGACCACCCGGGCCGGCGAGCTGACCCGACAGCTCGAGCTCGTCGCGCGTTGCATCACCGCCGGCGCACCGACCCGCGTGTATGCCGCATCGCTCGGCGGATTCGACACGCACGCAGACGAATTGGGACGACAGGGTGCTCTGCTCGCCGAGCTGGACGCCGGACTCGCAGCCCTCCGCGCCGGGCTGGCCGGCACCGCGCGAGAGTCCGACGTGGTCACTCTCGTCTACTCCGAGTTCGGCCGCCGGGTCGCGGCGAACGGCTCGGACGGCACCGATCACGGCACGGCCGGCAACGTCCTGCTCCTCGGGCACCCGGTGCGTGGCGGCGTTCATGGCGAGCAGCCGTCCCTGACCGCGCTCGACGCCGGTGACCTGCGCATGACGACCGACTTCCGCAGCGTGTATGCCGCGCTGCTCGACCGAGTGCTCGGCACCGATCCGGCGCGGGTCCTCGGCGACCGCTGCCCGGCCCCGCTCGACGTGCTGCGCTGACCGTCAGGCCGGGCGGATCGCGAAGGTGAGACCGTCGATGCGAGCGCGCAGCTCGCCGTCGGTGGCGATCCGCTCCCCGATCCGCACCGCGAGCGCCCCGATCGCGGACTCGTCGAGGCCGGGTGGCAGCACGAGGGTGATCCGCAGCACGCCGGCGCCCGGCGCCCCCTCCGACAGCACGTGGGTGACGACCTCGGGCTCGGCCGCGACCGCCGCGGCCACCCCCTCTGCCACCACCGGGTCGTCATGGGCCGGCCGCCATTCGTGGCGCATGGCCAGCGCCCACACCATGCTCGGGCGCAGCACGGTGGCCTGGTCGGAGCCCAGGTCGAGCAGCATCGTGTCGCAGCCCTCGCCGACCGCGGCCTGGGCGACCCGATCGGCGGTGACCGGCACCGGGCGGGCCTGCGGGTTCCACGCGGCCAGCGCCGTCAGCCCGCTGAAGACCGGCAGCGCTCGCCCGCCGTCCGGCGCGACGAGCGTCACCGCCGCCATCTCGGAGTGGCCCTCGGTGCGCATCCCGTCGTGGATCTCGGTGTCGACGGCGATGGCGACGATGGGCACCAGCCACCGGGCACCCGCGACGGCGCGCAGCAGCGCGGCCTCGGTCTCGCTGCTCGGGTCCGCGAGCGCGGCCCCGAGGGCGGCCAGCACCGCCGGGTCGGGCCGGCCGTCGTCGTCGGCGAAGTCGGTGTCGGAGAGCTCCCGACCGTGCCACGGCAGTCCGGACGAGTCGGCCGAGATCCCTGAGTCGTGCCGGTGGCTCACGGGCGCCCGGCGACGTCGAGCGCCTCGGGCAGCGTGAACGCCCCCTTGTAGAGCGCCGAGCCGATGATCGCGCCCTCGACCCCTGCCTCGACGAGACCGCGGATCGCCGTGACGTCGGCGAGCGTCGACACCCCACCGGAGGCCACGACCGGCCGGTCGGTCCGGGCGCACACGTCGCGCAGCAGCTGCAGGTTGGGGCCGGCGAGCATGCCGTCCTTGGCGACGTCGGTGACGACATAGCGCGAGCAGCCCTCGGAGTCGAGCCGCTCGAGGGTCTCCCACAGGTCGCCGCCCTCGGTGGTCCAGCCTCGCGCGGCGAGCCGGGTCCCGCGAACATCCAGGCCCACGGCGAGTCGGTCGCCGTGCTCGGCGATCGCTCGCGCCGTCCACTCGGGATCCTCGAGGGCCGCCGTGCCGACGTTGACCCGCCGGCAGCCGGTGGCGAGGGCGACGGCGAGCGACTCGCCGTCACGGATCCCGCCGGACAGCTCGACCTGCAGGTCGAGCCGGCCGACGATGTCGCGGATCACCTCACGGTTGTGCCCCGTGCCGAAGGCGGCGTCGAGGTCGACGAGGTGAATCCACTCGGCGCCGTCGTCCTGCCAGCGCTTGGCCGCGAGCCACGGGTCGCCGAACTGCCAGCCCGAGCCGGCCACTCCCTGCTGGAGCTGGACGGCGACGCCGCCGCGGATGTCGACCGCGGGCAGCAGCTGCAGTCTGGGCTGGTCGGTCATGGACGGTCTCCTGGGTCGGACGCATCGGTGGGGGCAGTGGGCGGGGCGTCGGCCGGCCGAGCTCTCGGGTCGGCCGCAGCGGCCGGGTCCGCGGGATCGGCGGGCCCGGCCACGTCCGTCCCGTCGGCATCGGCGCCCGCGGCGATCTCGGCCCGATGTCGCCACAGGACATAGCCCAGACCGAGCACGACGACGAGCGCGAGCAGGCCGAGCCGGGCCGGCCAGGACAGGTCGAGCAGGGTCGTCACCGCCAGCGTGCCGATCGCCGTGCCGATCGTCGTCGACAGCCCGGGGCGGCGCCGGCGGCGGCGCGGATACCAGCGAGGCGTCGATGAGCGCCGGGCGGCGCTGCGCGTGCTGCGGCGGCGACTTGATGGGCGTCGGGTGGTGGTCACAGCGATCTCACCCAGCTCTCCAACAGGTGTGCTCCGGCGTCGCCGGACTTCTCGGGGTGGAACTGGGTGGCGGCGAGTGGCCCGTTCTCCACGGCGGCGACGAAGCGCTCGCCGTGCCGGGCCCAGGTGACGACGGGCCGCACGGCCGCGAACGGACCGCTCGGCTCGAGCGTCCACGAGTGCGCGGCATACGAGTGCACGAAGTAGAAGCGTTCGCCTTCGACACCCGCGAAGAGCCTTGTGCCAGAACCGGGTTCGACGAGCGACCAGCCCATGTGCGGCACGACCGGCGCGTCGAGGCGCTCGACGAGGCCCGGCCACTCCCCCAGACCCGGCTGCGGGTCGTCGGACGGCTCGGTCGAGCCCTCGAAGAGCACCTGCATGCCGACGCAGACGCCGAGGACGGGTCGACCGCCGGCCAGCCGGGTCTCGATGATCCGTGGACCGTCGGCGGCGCGCAGCCCGGCCAGGCAGGCGTGGAAGTTGCCGACCCCGGGCACGAAGAGCCCGTCGCAGGCCAGCGCCGCGGCGCGGTCGGCGGTGAGCTGCACCGACGCCCCGACCCGCTCGAGGGCACGGACCGCCGAGCGGACGTTGCCGCTGCCGTAGTCGAGCACGACGACCGATCGTCGACTCATCGCCCCTCCACCTCCGACCGCCAGGTGCGGTCCTCGTGGGCCGCCCGCTCGAACCGGCGCACCTGGTGCTCGGCCGGCTCGACGAGCACCGATCCGGTATGCCGCGCGGCCGCCTCGGGCGCGCCGACGAGCTCGGCTCCGGGCAGCCGGACCGCGGCGAGCGTGTCGGCGACCACCTGCTCGGCCGAGCCGCGCACGTCGCGCAGCACCCGCGCCACGGCCTCGGCGTGCTCGCGGGCCCCGGCGGTCGCGGCCAGGTCGGTGATCGTCCCGGGTGGCAGGGTGCCGACCCGGATCAACCCCTGACCGGGCTCCCACACCAGCCAGCGCCGGGTGTGCCGTAAGACGTGCGGGACGAGCGAGAGGACGACCCGCGGCCCGACGGTGGCGACGCCGATCGCCCCGCGCAGCCGGCGGGGCACGCTGCGGGCGAGCAACGGCCCGACCGGCTCGTCATAGGGCGCGGCCGCGAGCGAGCGGTCGGCGGCCGGCACGAGGGCGACCCAGGCACCGAGCGGGACGGCGTGCACGGAGACCACGCCGCGGCGGGCCCAGGCGACCGCCCGGTCGAGCTCGCCATGGACCAGCAGCATCCCCGCGCTCGGGGCGGGTGCGCTCACGTCGACAGGGTGCCCTTCGCGCTCGGCACCCCGACCACCCGCGGGTCGCGGGCGACCGCGGCCCGCAGCGCGCGCGCGACCGCCTTGAACTGTGCCTCGACGAGGTGGTGCGGGTCGCGTCCGGCGAGCACCCGCACGTGCAGGGCGATGCCGGCATGGTGGGCCAGCGTCTCGAAGACGTGCTGGGTGAGCGAGCCGGCATAGCTGCCGCCGATGACGACGTAGGCCTGACCCTCGGGCTCGCCGGTGCACACGCAGTAGGGCCGGCCGGCGACGTCGACGACGGCCTGGACCAGCGCCTCGTCGAGCGGCACGGTCGCGTCGCCGAAGCGGCTGATGCCGCGCTTGTCGCCGAGCGCCTCGCGCAGCGCGTCGCCGAGGACGATCGCGACGTCCTCGACGGTGTGGTGGGCATCGACGTCGACGTCGCCGCTGGCCTCGACGTGCAGGTCGATGAGCGAGTGCTTGGCCAGGGAGGCGAGCATGTGGTCGTAGAACCGCACGCCGGTGCTTACCGACGACTCGCCGGTGCCGTCGAGGTCGAGGCGCAGGTGGACCCGCGACTCGCTCGTCTCGCGCGTGATCTCGGCCTGCCGAGGCGTCGGCGCCGTGCTGTCGGTCATGCGGAGACTCCTTGGGCGGCAACGGGTTCGAGCAGGTGGCTGCTGGGCAGCGCGGCGAGCGCGGCGAGGAAGGCGGTGGTCTCATCGGGGGTGCCGGCGGTGACGCGCAGGTGGTGGGCGATGCCGACGTCGCGGACGAGGACGCCCTGGTCAAGCAGGGCCTGCCAGGTTGCCGCGGCGTCGGCGAGGCCGCCGAAGAGGACGAAGTTGGCGTCGCTCGGCACCGGGCAGCAGCCGAGCCGGGTCAGCTCCTCGACCATCCGGTCGCGTTGGCTCTTGATCGCCTCGACCTCGGCGAGCAGCTCCTCGTGGTGGGCCAAAGCGGCCCGGGCGACGGCCTGGGTCTGGCTGGACAGGTGATAGGGCATCCGGACCAGCCGCAGCGCGTCGATGACCTCGGGGGCAGCGACGAGGTAGCCGAGCCGGCCGCCGGCGAGGGCGAAGGCCTTGCTCATCGTGCGGGTGACGACGAGCGTCGGGTATGCCGCGAGCAGGCTCAACGCCGACGGCGTGCCCGGCCGGGCGAACTCGGCGTAGGCCTCGTCGACGACGACGAGGGTGTCGGGCGCGGCGTCGAGCACGGCTCGGACGACGTCGAGCGACAGTGCCGTGCCGGTTGGGTTGTTCGGCGAGCAGAGGAAGACGACGTGCGGGCGGTGCTCGCGCACCTGGGCGACGACGTCGGCGGCGTCGAGGTCGAAGACCCCGGTCGCCGCACCGCGGTGTCCGTCGACCCAGGTCGAGCCCATCACCCCGCTGATGATGGGGTGCATCGAATAGGCCGGCGTGAAGCCGAGACAGACCCGGCCGGGACCGGCGAAGGCCTGCACGACGTGCTGGAGCACCTCGTTGCTGCCGTTGCCGGCCCACAGCCGGGCCGGCTCGACCGGCACGCCGGTCTGCCGACCCAGATAGGCCGCGAGATCCTCGCGCAGGGCGGTGAACTCGCGGTCCGGGTAGCGGTTGAGCGCAGCTGCGCACGCGCGCACCGCGTCGGCGATCGCCTCGACGACGACCGCCGGCACGGCATACGAGTTCTCGTTCGTGTTGAGCCGCACCGGCACGTCGAGCTGGGGCGCTCCGTATGCCGTGCGGCCCCGCAGGTCGTCCCGGAGCAGCCGCGAGACAGCCTGTGCCGCAACGCTTTCGGGCCGTTCGGTCACGACGGCACCTCGTCGCCGAAGCGGGCCGTGACGGCCTGGCCGTGACCGGGCAGGTCCTCGGCCTGGGCGAAGGCGACGACGAGCGGGGCGACGGCGCGCAGGGCCGGCTCGTCGTAGCTCACGACGTGGATGCCGCGCAGGAAGGACTGCACCGACAGGCCGCTGCTGTGCGCGGCCGAGCCGGCGGTGGGCAGCACGTGGTTGGAGCCGGCGCAGTAGTCGCCGAGGCTCACCGGCGACCACGGTCCGACGAAGATCGCGCCGGCGTTGCGGATCCGGGCCGCGACCTCGGCCGCGTCGCGGGTCTGGATCTCGAGGTGCTCGGCGGCATAGGCATCACACACGGCGACCCCGGCGTCGAGGTCGTCGACGAGGACGATCCGGCTCTGCGGGCCGGCCAGGGCGATCCGGATCCGGTCGCTGTGCTTGGTGTCGGGCACCCGGCGCTCGAGCGCGGCCTCGACGGCCGCGGCGAGCGGCTCGCTGTCGGTCACGAGGACGGAGGCGGCGAGCGGGTCGTGCTCGGCCTGGCTCACCAGGTCGGCGGCGACGTGCTCGGGGTCGGCGCTGTCGTCGGCGAGGATGGCGATCTCGGTCGGTCCGGCCTCGGCGTCGATGCCCACGACACCCTGAACAAGGCGCTTGGCGGCGGTGACCCAGATCGAGCCGGGCCCGGTGACGAGCGAGACCGGGTCGCAGGTGACCTCGACCGACGAGCCGTCGGCCGCGGCATACGACTCCGTGAAGCCGTAGGCGAGCATCGCGATCGCCTGCGCCCCGCCGGCGGCGTAGACCTCGCTGACCCCGAGGAGGGCGCAGGTGGCGAGGATGGTCGGGTGCGGGTAGCCGGCGAAGACGCCGACGTTCTCGCGCTGCGGCGGGCTGGTCACCGCGAGCGAGCCGACGCCCGCCTCCTGGGCCGGGACGACGTTCATGACGACGCTGCTCGGGTAGACGGCCAGGCCGCCGGGCACGTAGAGGCCGACCCGGTCGACCGGCACCCACCGCTCGGTCACCGTGCCGCCCTCGACGACCCGGGTCGTGACGTCGGCCCGCCGCTGGTCGGCGTGCACGATGCGGGCTCGGCGGATGGACTCCTCGATCGCGGCGCGCAGTTGCGGGTCGAGCGCGTCGCGCGCGGCGTCGAGCACGGCCTGCGGCACCCGCAGGTGCTCGGGGACGGCGCCGTCGAATCGCTCGGAGAGCTCGCGCAGCGCTGCCGCCCCACGATGACGCACGGCGTCGACGACGGGGCGCACCTGCTCGGCGGCCGCGGCGACGTCGAACTCGGCCCGCGGCAGCACCTCACGCAAGGTGCGTGCCGACAGGCGGGAGCCACGCAGGTCGGTCCGGGCGATCATGCCGGCCAGTCTAGGACGGGCCCGCGGTCGTCCTTTCGGCCCGTCCACGGTCGGCGACGCTCAGCGCCCTGCTGTCGCCCTGAGATGGTGCAGCAGCACCGCCCACTCCCAGGCGACCCGCTGCCACTGCTGGTAGCGCCCCGAGACGCCGGCGTGCCCACTGTCGAGCTCGGTGCGCAGCAGCACCGGCCGGGCCTCGTCGGGCACGGCGCGGGACCGCAATCGGGCCACCCACTTGGCCGGCTCGGTGACGTAGACCCGGGTGTCGTGGACGCTCGCCGTGACGAGGATCGCGGGATAGCTCCGCGCCGCGACCTGCTCATACGGCGAGAGCTCCTTGATCCGCCGGTATGCCGCGGCGTCGCCCACCGGGTCGCCCCACTCCTCCCACTCGGTCACCGTCAACGGCAGCTCGGGATCGAGCAAAGTGGTGAGTGGATCGACGAAGGGCACCTGGGCGTGCACGACCGCGAACCGGTCCTGCGGAGGCAGGTCCAGCACCGCGCCGATGAGCCACCCGCCGGCTGAACCGCCCTCGGCGGCAAGCCGATCGGCGGCGACCCACCCCTCGCCGACCAGCGTGTCGGCGCAGGCGACGAAGTCGGTGAAGGTGGCCGCCTTGCGCTCGAGCCGACCCTGCTCGTACCAGCCCCAGCCGAGCTCGGTGCCGCCCCGCACATGGGCGATCGCGTAGACGACGCCCCGGTCGAGCAGGGAGAGCCGAGCCACCGAGAAGTAGGGATCGCTCGCGATGCCATAGGCGCCGTAGCCGACGAGGAGGCCGGCGGCGCTGCCGTCGGGAGTCACGTCGTCGCGGTGGACGAGCGAGATCGGCACGCGCGTGCCGTCGGGGGCCTGCGCCCACAGCCGCCGCTCGCGCAGCCGGGTGAGGTCGTAGCCCGGAACCTCCCTGCGCCGCACCAGGGTCCAGCTGTCCGACGCGACGTCGTAGTCCTCGATCGCGACCGGGCAGGCCAGCGACTCGTGCACCACCTGGACGGTCGACGACCCGGGATCCGGAGTCGAGCCGAGGCTCAGGGCGGTGAGCTCGCCGGAGACGACGAGGTCGCGCGGCTCGCCGAAGCCGGCCGGCCCGGGGCCCGGTCGCCGGGGCACCACCCGCAGCGCCGGCAGCCCGTCTCGGCGCAGCGAGACGACGACGAAGTCGTCCCACACGTCGACACCGACGACGAGCTCGTCCGGTCGGGTCCACCCCAGCGGCTGCCACTGCTCCATCGGCGCCGAACTCCCTGGCACCCAACAGATCTCGAAGTTCTCGCGATCGGCGTTGTGCCAGCCGACGAGTCCGTCGACCCCGCAGGGCTCGACGTCGTAGAGGACCTGGTGCTGACGCGGTGTGACGACGATGGGCTCCCCGGTCGGCTGGGCGGCGTCGAGCAGCCGCACCTCGCTGGTCACCTTCGAGCCTGAGACGATGACGACGGTCCGGTCGTCGCGAGTGGAGGCGACCGAGAGATAGAAGCGCTCATCCGGCTCGGCGAGCAGCAGCACGTCCTCCTCCATCGGCGTGCCGATCTCGTGCCGCCACACCTCATGAGCGCGGAAGAGGTCGTCGAGCCGGGTGTAGTAGACATGCTCGCCGGCCAGCGACCAGGCCAGGCCCTCGCCGATCCCCCGCAGTCCGTCGTCGATGGTGGCGCCGGTCGGCAGATCGCGCACGACGAGGTCGAAGCGCTCGTCGCCCTCACGGTCGACCGAGAAGGCGAGCCGCGAGCCGTCCGGGCTGGTCTCGCAGGCACCCACCGCGAAGTAGTCGTCGTCGCCGGCCTCGGCGTTCTCGTCGAGCAGCACCTGCTCCCCGGCCGGGACCGTGCCGTCCTGCCACTGCGGCCGGGTCGGGTGCGCGGCCACCGCGACCCGGGCGTGCACGGCATACTCCAGGCCCTCGACGGTGCGCGTGTAGTACCACCAGCCACCGTGCTGGACCGGGACGGTGAGGTCGGTCTCGACGGTGCGGGCGCGGATCTCGCCGACGATGGTCTCGACGAGCGGCTCGAGCGGCGCAGTCCGGTGGGCGGCGTAGGCATTCTCGGCCTCGAGGTAGGCCAGCAGGCGCGGGTCGTCACGGTCGGCCATCCACCCGAACTCGTCGACGGTCCGGTCGCCGTGGACGGTGCGCTCGACGGGTTCCTGGGGAGCGCGGGGCGGCTGCACAGAGCCACTGTAGGCCGCGGGCGACGGGCGAACGCGCGGCGGGACCGTGCGGCGGGGGTCGTGGACCCCCGCCGCCCCGGCCCTGATCCCGCCCGGCGCCCGACGCGCCGTCTCCCCACGGCGGCAGGCTCCCCCGGACAGGGGGTCGATCGGGCCCGGCCGATGGCGCTGCGTCGCATCGCGAGCACGGCCCGGGTCAGACCCTGATCCATTGTCACCCGCCAGCAGTCCCGCCGATGCCTCCGAACGGCCGAACCTCAATGGCCGGTCGGCGTCGACCACGGCGGTGGCAGCCGGCCCGAGACGAACTCGCGCGGGGTGCCGTCGAGCGGGTCGGTGAAGGCCAGCCGGGAGGCGACCAGACCGAGCGGAGTGCTGAAGTCGTCGGCGGCGACCTCGCGGACGACCGGGTAGAGCGGGTCTCCGGCGATCGGGATGCCGAGCCAGGCGAGGGTGACCCGCAGCTGGTGGGTGCGACCGGTCAGCGGGCGGAGTCGATAGAGCCCCAGCCGAGAGGTCCGCGAGTCGGCACCACGGGCGAGCAGCTCGATGGCGGTCTCGCTGTTCGGGGTACCGCCCGGGTCGACCCGGGCCTGCAGGCTGCCCCGCGGCTTGCTGAGGTGCACCCGCACGGTGGTCGGCAGGTCGAGCTCGGCCCGGACCGGCGCGCAGGCGAGATAGTCCTTGGCCACCGCCCCGGCGGCGAAGAGGCCCTGATAGGCGCCCCGCCAGCGCTGCTCGGTGGTGAGCACGAGGACCCCTGCGGTGAGCCGGTCGAGCCGATGGGCCGGGGCCAGCCGGGGCAGCCCCAGCTCGACCCGCAGCCGGGTGAGGACGGTCTCGCGGACGTGCTGACCGCGCGGCGTGGTGGCCAGGAAGTGCGGCTTGTCGACGACGACGATCCGCTCGTCACGGTGGAGCACCGGCACCGTGAAGGGCACGGGCACCTCGGGTGCCGGCTCGCGGTGCACCCAGACGACCGATCTGGGCACGAAGGGCGCGTCCGGGGCCAGCGGCATACCGGCTGAGTCGGCGAACTCGCCGGCGGCGAGCATCCGGTCGATCTCGTCGGGTGCCAACGGGATTCGCTCGACGAGATGATCACGCAGGCTCGTCCACGGCCCGCTCTGCGGCATCCGCAGCCGGACCGCGTCGATGCCCCCGCGCTGCGGCAGCGGCGAGGCCGGGATGGCGCCTCTAGCCACCCGCACCGGGCTCGTCGGCAGGTCGGCGCACCGTCACGCGGTCGCCGGCGCGGACCGGGCCGGCCTGCACGACCCGGGCGTTGAGCCCGCGCAGCCGCAGCGGCCGGCCGACCTCGCCGTTGACGAAGCGCATCGCATCGGCGCCGAACCGCTCGACGAACTTCGCGCAGCCGGTGTGCGGCTGCTCGGTGACCTCGATGACCGACGCGGGAGCCTCGGGGTCGTCACCGAAGAGCAGCCTCGTGCCGGCCGGCAGGTTGGCGTGCGAGAGGTCGAGGTCGAGGTAGAGCTGGTCACCGGCGAGCGCCCGGCGCTGCGGGTCTGCGGCGACCAGGCCGACGATCCGGGCGCCCATGACGTTGAGCTGCATGTCCGGATGCGGCGAGCCGTCGGCGGTCCGCTTGCTCGAGCGCTGCGACCAGGTGTCACCGACGAGGCCGACGGCGGGGTCGAGCTCGCCGACCTCGAGGACCTCCCGCTCACCGATCGCCGGCCGGCGCACGACGAGCTCGACGGTGCCGACGTCGGTCGGGGCGGCGAGCAGCTCGGGCAGGTGAGCGTGCAGCTCGGCCTCGGTGCGGTGCCGGGTCGGGGCGGCGGGCGGCGCGTCAGTCACCGCGCCAGTGTGCCATCCACCGGATCGGTCCACCGCACCGTTTCGCGGCGACCGAGGAAGCGCCCGTATGCCGCGCCCGCCGCCTCGGCGGCGCGCCGCACTGCCGCCGTGGGCCGCGCCCACGGGCTGATCTCGACCGCCAGACCCTGCGTCGTCGTGGTGCGGCGCCAGGTGCCGGCGACCAGCCCGTCGACGACGAGGGTGGGTCGGAAGACCCCGTTGCCGCCGGGCACGACGAGGCGCTCCTGCTCGCGGGTGAGCTGGGCGTTGCGATCGCGATAGCCGAGCAGGTACTCGTCGAAGCCGGGCAGCAGCAGCGCTCCCGGCACCCGCAGCGGCGGCGGCTCGGCGTCGGCCGCGACGAGGTGGGGCGCGCCGCCGATCGACTCCGTGCCGATCCGGTCGCCGAGCGCCTCGAGGGCGGCGCGCAGGGGTCGCAGCGGCTGGTCGCACCAACGGGCCAGGTCGGCCTCGGTGACCGGTCCGTGGCTCGTGACATAGCGCTCGGCGAGGACGGCGAGCGCGTCGACTCCCTCGAGCCGACGCCGTCGTTCCACCCAGTGCTCGAGGCGGACGAAGGTCGGCTCGAGCCCACCCGTGGCAGTGGTGCGGATCGGCCCCTGACAGAGCAGACCGGTCTGGCAGTGTCGGACGAGCAGGTGATAGCAGCGCTGGCCCGATGCGTCGATCCCGTTGCGGGACAACGTCGTTGCCACGTCGGCACGGGTGAGCTCCGGGCGCGCGTCGAGCTCGGCGAGCAGGATGCGGCCGGCCTGCTCGACGACGGCCGGGGTGAGGCCCTCGTGGACGAGCACTCGCTCGGCCGCTCGCATCGACGGCCCGGCCAGCGTCGCGCACATCCAGCCGACGTCCTCGGCGGCGACCCAGTGCAGGGTGCCGCGCATGGGCCAGGTGCGGGTCAGCTCACGTCGCTCGACCGCGGCGAGGATGTCGGCCACCGCTCCCACCCCGCGGACGCCGAGCGACCACAGCCCGCTACCGAGATCCTGGGCCTGGGCGGCCCCGAGGTGTCGGACGATGTCGGCCGGGGCTCGCGGGCTCGACCCGGTCGGTGCGCTGACGAGGCCCAACGCGGCGAGCCGGCGAGCTGCGAGCCGGCGCCGGTCGGTGCGGGTCAGGCCAGGCACGAGGGGCCGAGCAGGGCCTTGAGGTCGCCATAGAGGGCCGGCGACGGGGTCACCCGGTAGGCGTCGTCGAGCCGCATGAGCACCGACCGGCCCGGCTGGAGCAGCCGGACGTGCACCTCGGTCACCCCCGGATGCTGACCGAGCACCCGACGGAGCTCCTCGACTCGCCCGCCGGTCGCCTGGCGCACCGGCATCGACAGCACGACCGGTCCACGTGGACCGACCGACAGGTCAGGGACCACCGCCTCCTGGGCGAAGATCGACACCGAGTCGTCGCGCGTGGAGGCCCGACCCTTGACCACGAGCACGCTGTCCGGCGCGAGCAGTGGCGCGCACGCGGCATACGCCTTGGGGAAGAAGAGACACTCGATCGCTCCGTCGAGATCCTCGATCGTCGCGATGGCCCACAGCTCGCCCTTCTTGGTGCGCTTGAGGGTCAGTCCGGTGACCAGTCCGGCGATCGTCACCGGGGCGTTGTCGGGCCGGGCGTCGTCGGAGGTCAGCGCGGCGATCGAGGTGTCGGCGTGCTTGGCCAGCACGTGCTCGATGCCGAAGAGCGGGTGATCGGAGACGTAGAGGCCGAGCATCTCGCGCTCGAAGGCGAGCAGGGTCTGCTTGTCCCACTCGGCGTCCGGGATCGGAGGCAGTGCGATGAGGCTCGCCTCCTCGTCGTCGTCGCCGAAGCCGCCGAAGAGGCTGTCCTGGCCGATCGCCTCCTGGCGCTTCTCGTCGATGAGCGCGTCGATGTAGGACTCATGCACCCGCAGCAGCCCGCTGCGAGGGTGTCCGAGGGAGTCGAAGGCGCCGGCCTTGATGAGCGACTCGACGGTGCGCTTGTTGAGCACCGGTACCGGACACTTGCGCAGGAAGTCCTCGAAGGACGCGAAGCCGCCCTTGTCGGTGCGCGCGGCGATGATCGCCTCGACGACGTTGCGCCCGACGTTGCGGATCGCCTCGAGCCCGAAGCGGATGTCCGAGCCGACGGCGGCGAAGTTGCCGATCGAGGCGTTGACGTCCGGCGGCAGCACCTTGATCTGCATGTGCCGACACTCGTTGAGGTAGAGCGCCGACTTGTCCTTGTCGTCGCGCACGCTGGTGAGCAGCGCAGCCATGTACTCGGCCGGGTAGTTGGCCTTGAGATAGCCGGTCCAGTAGGACACCAGCCCGTAGGCCGCGGTGTGGCTCTTGTTGAAGGCGTAGTCGGAGAACGGGACGAGGATGTCCCACAGCGCTGTGATCGCCGCCGGCGAGTAGCCGTTGGCGAGCATCCCGGCCTCGAAGGGGACGAACTCGGCGTCGAGGATCTCCTTCTTCTTCTTGCCCATCGCCCGGCGCAGCATGTCGGCCTTGCCGAGCGAGTAGTCGGCCACCCGCTGGGCGATGTGCTGGACCTGCTCCTGGTAGACGATCAGCCCGTAGGTGGGCTCGAGGATATCGGCGAGCGGCTCGGTGAGCTCGATGTGGATCGGCTCGATCTGCTGTTTGCCGGTCTTGCGCAGCGCGTAGTTGGTGTGGCTGTTGGCGCCCATCGGGCCGGGGCGGTAGAGCGCGAGGGCGGCCGAGATGTCCTCGAAGCTGTCCGGCTGCATGAGCTTGAGCAGGGTGCGCATGCCGCCGCCATCGAGCTGGAAGACCCCGAGGGTGTCGGCTCGGGCCAGCAGCTCGTAGGTCGCCTTGTCGTCGAGGTCCTGGGACAGCGCGTCGAGGTCGATCCGCTCGCCACGGTTGGCCTCGACGTTGGCGATGGCGTCGTCGAGGATGGTGAGGTTGCGCAGGCCGAGGAAGTCCATCTTGACCAGCCCGAGCCTCTCGCAGCTCGGGTAGTCGAACTGGGTGATGATCTGCCCGTCCTGCTCGCGGCGCATGATGGGGATGAGGTCGAGCAGCGGCTCGCTGCTCATGATCACCCCAGCCGCGTGTACCCCCCACTGCCGCTTGAGTCCCTCGAGCCCGAGGGCGGTCGACACGACCGCCTTCGCCTCGGCGTCCTGCTCGTGCAGGGTCCGGAACTCAGCCGCCTCGCCGTAGCGGGCGTGCGACGGGTCGAAGATCCCGGCCAGCGGCATCGACTTGCCCATGACGTCGGCGGGCATCGCTTTGGTGAGCCGCTCGCCGGTCGAGAAGGGATAGCCCATGACCCGGGCGGCGTCCTTGACCGCCTGCTTGGCCTTGATTGTGCCGTAGGTGACGATCTGGGCAACCCGGTCGTCGCCGTAGCGCTCGGTGACGTAGCGGATCACCTCACCGCGCCGGCGCTCGTCGAAGTCGACGTCGAAGTCGGGCATCGAGGGACGCTCGGGGTTGAGGAAGCGCTCGAAGATCAGGCCGTGCGGGACGGGGTCGAGGTCGGTGA
>DAOTIG010000078.1:0-15995 GCA_035448065.1 Dermatophilaceae bacterium | reverse complement strand
TTCCACCGCCACCGCCGCACACCAGTCCGCCCGCCACTCCGCCGCCGCGGACCGCACCTGAGGCACTCCCATGTATCGGAACCTGCTCATCGTCCTGGCCGTCACGGCCGCCCTGAGCCTGGTCGTCTACGCCATGAAGAACTGGCGCAGTTGGGCGCACAAGGGCAAGGACGCCGGACGCCAGGCCGGTGAGCAGCTCTCCGAGGCCATCGGCTCCGCCCGCGAGACCGCCGCCCAGCGTGGCCCAGAGCTCCGCGAGCGCGCCGACGACCTGCGCCACCGCGCCACCGAACGCGCGGACGACCTCCGCGAGCGCGCCACCGACCTGCGCGACCGCGCCTCCGACCTCGGCCACTCAGCCGCCCACACCGCCGCCGACGTCACCGGCGGTCTCATCGGCAGCCGGTCCGACCGGCACTACGCGATGCTCGGCCGCACCCTCGTCGTCGACGCCCCCGCCGACCGGCTCGCCCCGATCCTCACCGACGCCGTCGCCACTGCGGCCCTCTTCGATCCCGTGCCCGCCGCCCCCGAGGAGCACCAAGCGTGGGTCTACTCCGGCCTCGGCGATGCGCGCCTGGCGAGCATCCCCGCCAACCAGCCCCTCCCCGACGGCACCACCCGACCGGTCGCCATCGTCGGCATCACCCGCTTCGAGGTGACGATGGACTCCCCACAGGGCGGACCGGCATACCACGAGACCGTCGAGCAGATCGTCTCCGCACTCGGCACCCAGGGCCTCACCCATCGCGAGGTGCAGCGTGACTTCACTCCCGGCCCCGAGGACGGCACCGACGGTCCCCGCACCGCGCTCCCGCTGAGCTGACGTGACCACCCCCACCTCAGCGCCGCCACCGGCGGCGGCGCCCACCCCGACCCGCTCCCCTGCCCTCCCGACCGGCCTCGCCCGCTGGCTGCCGATCCTGCACTGGCTGCCCCGATACGACCGCTCCTGGCTGCGCAGCGACGTCGCCGCCGGTCTCGGCCTCACCGCCCTGCTCGTCCCCCAGGGCATGGCCTACGCCCAGCTCGCCGGCCTGCCACCCATCACCGGCCTCTACACGAGCATCATGTGCCTCGTCGCGTATGCCGTGTTCGGCCCGTCCCGCGTGCTCGTCCTCGGCCCCGACTCGAGCCTCGGGCCGATGATCGCCGCGTCGATCCTGCCGCTCGTCGCCAGCGGCGGCGACCCCGGACGCGCCGTGCTGCTCGCCTCAGTCCAGTCCGTCCTCGTCGGCGTCTTCATGATCGCCGCCGGTGTCGCCAAGCTCGGCTTCGTCGCCGACCTGCTGTCCAAGCCGACGATGGTCGGCTACATGAACGGCCTCGCCCTGACCATCCTCGTCGGCCAGGTCCGCAAGCTGTGCGGCTTCTCGATCGAGGCCGACGGCTTGGTCGGCGAGGTCGTCGAGACCGCGCGCAAGATCGCCGCCGGCGCCACCAACCCGTGGGCGCTCGGGGTCGGGGTGCTCGCCCTGGTCATCCTGTATGCCGTGCAGAAGGTCCTCCCGCGGGTGCCGGCCGTGCTCGTCGCCGTCATCGCCGGCATCCTCGCGAGCAAGGGCCTGGACCTGCCCGCGCACGGGGTCAAGGTCGTCGGCGAGCTCCCCCAGGGCTTCCCCCCGCTGACCCTGCCGATCCTCGCCCCGTCCGAGATCGTCCTGCTCGTCGGCGGCGCCCTCGGCATCACCCTCGTCGCCCTCGCCGACACGATCTCCACGGCGTCCGCCTACGCGCGCCGCACCGGGGCCCCCGTCGACGGCAACCAGGAGATGGTCGGCATCGGCACCGCCAACGTCCTCGCCGGCTTCTTCCAGGGCTTCGCGGTGAGCACGAGCGGCTCGCGCACCGCGGTCGCCTTCAAGGCCGGCGCCCGCTCCCAGGTGGCCGGGCTGGTCGGCGCCGCGGCGATCCTGCTGCTGTTGCTCGTCGCACCCAACCTCCTCTCCGCCCTGCCGATCCCGGTGCTCGGGGCGATCGTCGTCATGGCGGCCTTCTCTCTGGCCGAGCTCGCCGCGGCCCGCACCCTGTGGTCGCAGCGGCGCATGGAGTTCTGGCTGTCCATCGCGGCGACGCTCGCCGTCGCCGTGCTGGGCGTGCTGCCCGGCATCGCCGTGGCCGTCGGGCTGTCCATCCTCAACGTCTTCCGGCGAGCGTGGTGGCCCTATCACGCGGTGCTCGGGCGCGAGAAGGGCGTCCCCGGCTACCACGACCTGGCCCACCGCCCCGGCCTCACGACGATGCCCGGACTGGTCGTCGTCCGCTTCGACGCGCCGCTCTTCTTCGCCAACGCCCGGACCTTCGCGGAGCACGTCCACAACCAGTGCTCCGCCGACCCCCCGCCGAAGTGGATCCTCGTGGCGGCCGAGCCGATCTCGGACATCGACACGACCGCCGCCGACATGCTCGCCGAGCTCGTCGACGAGCTGGCCGAGCACGGCACGACACTGGCCTTCGCCGAGCTCAAGAGCGTCGTGCGCACGAAGCTCGAGCGCTACGAGGTGGCCGGCACGGTGGACAAGATCCTCTTCTTCCCCACCCTCAACGTCGCGAGCAAGGAGTTCCGGGCCCGCTACGGCACCGACTGGGGATCGGCTGTCCAGCCGGTGGAGCAGCCCGCTGGAACGGCGCGGACCAGCCAGCCGCTGGAGCCGGACGAGGAGGACGGATGAGCCCCTCCGTCCGGTCCGTCAACCTCGGGGCCCCCTCCCCTGGCGGCGACGACCACTGCCCCACCGGCATCCGGAAGGCGCCGGCCGCCGGCCCGGTCACCATCCGCGACCCCGGCGACCGCCGCACCGGGCTCGGCTCCGGCGTCGAGGGCGACTTCATCGGCAGCCGCAAGCACCACGGCGGCTCCGACCAGGCGGTGTATGCCGTCGCCCGCGAGGAGCTCGATCACTGGTCCGCCGAGCTCGGCCGCGAGCTGACCGACGGCTGCTTCGGCGAGAACCTCACCACCCTCGGCCTCGGCGTCGACGGCGCCATCGTCGGCGAGATCTGGCAGGTGGGGCCGACCGTGCGCCTGCAGGTCACCTCGCCGCGCATCCCGTGCCGCACCTTCGCGACCGCGATGGGCGTGCCGCGGTGGGTCAAGAGGTATGCCGCGCGCGGCCACACCGGCGCGTACCTCCGCGTGCTCACCCCTGGGCCGGTGCAGGCCGGCGACCCGATCGTCGTCGAGTCGCGGCCCGACCACGGGATCACCGTGCCCGAGATGTTCCGCATCGTGACGACCGAGAAGGACCGGATCGGTGAGCTCGCGGTCATCGACGACCTGTGCGACCAAGCCCGACGCGACCTCGACCGCTGGCGGCGCCGTCAGGGCTGATCCGATGTGACCACGGTCACGCGGCATACCTGTCACTCGTGGGCGCCCTCGGCCGTCCATGCGACGACCTCACCCAGGGACCGGATCCCCGGCCCGAGACCAAGGAGCATCACATGACCACCAACGTCGGCAGCACCGACAAGATCGCCCGCATCGTCGTCGCCGTCGTCGCCGCGGCCCTCGCGTTGTTCGTCGTCAAGGGCACGCTCGCGATCGTGCTCTGGGTCGTCGCCGCGATCATGCTGCTCACCGGCCTGGTCGGCTTCTGCCCGATCTACCGGCTCTTCGGCATCAACACGTGCAAGGTGCCGTCCCGCCGCTGAGCACCCGCTCGAAGCCCGGCGCCATGCGCCCCTACGCTGGGGCGCATGGCGCTCTCGCCTGACCAGATCACCGCCGCCCTGCCCGGCCTGCTCCGCTACGCACGCGTGCTGACCCGCGACCCGGTCGCCGCCGAGGACCTCGTGCAGGACACCGTCGTCCGAGCGCTCGAGCGGGCCGCCGACTTCCGGGGTGAGTCCGCCCCGCAGACCTGGCTGCACCGCATCCTGCACCACCGCTTCGTCGACCTCGCCCGCGCCGATCGCACCGAGCCCACCGACGACGACACCCTCGCCGAGCAGGTCGAGCAGGCCTGGCGCGACGACGCCTACACCGTCGACGCCGAGACCGTCGTGCTCCGGGCCGAGACCGCGGACGAGCTGCGCGACGCGCTCATCCACCTGCCCGCGGCATACCGGTCGGCGATCGTCCTGCACGATGTCCAGGGGCTCACTGCTGGCGCCGTCGCCGAGATCCAGGAGGTGAGCGTGGCCGCCGCCAAGCAGCGGATCAGCCGCGGGCGGGCGATGCTCGTCACCCACCTGGCCCGGGGCACCGAGCGCCGGATGGCCCTGCAGGGCGTGCCGTTGCGCTGCTGGGACGCCCGCTCGCGGGTCGGCGACTACCTCGCCGATGAGCTCAGCCAGGGTGAGCGCTCGGCGCTCGAGGCCCATCTCGGGGGCTGCCCAACCTGCCCGGCCCTGTATGCCGGCCTGGTGGGGGTGCGTGAGGCGCTCGGCGCGCTGCGTGACCCCGACACGGTCGTGCCGCCGGCGATCGCCGATCGGCTGCGGTCCAGCGCGACCTAGCGCTCCTCGGCGGCGATCCGCAGGCTGAGCGTGTGGCTGGCGCCGGGGGTGAGGCGGTGCACTCCTATCCCGGAGCGGAAGGCGTCCGGGGGGCAGCTCATCGGCTCGATCGCCACCGCGCGCCGCGCGACGCCGTCTCCGACGTAGACCTGCGCCCAGGGCGTGTCGGCATGGAGCACCGTCGCGAACGGCGCATCGGGTGCTGAGACGACGGCTGCCCAGCGCACCGGCAACCCGGCGAAGGCGTGGTCGATGGTCGCCTCCCCGACCTGTCGCCCGGCGCGCAGATCGAGCCCGGCAGCAGCGACGTCACGCTCGCCGACCGGCAGCAGCCGCTCGTCGGCCTCGATGACCCGCGGCGCCGCGAGCCCCACCGTCCAGGCATCGGCGGCGCCCGGCCGGCTCGCGTCGCCACTGACGAGGTAGGGGTGGACGGCCACGCCATAGGGAGCGTCGGTGTCGCCGACGTTGGTCGCCGTCACCGTGATGGTCAGCCCGCTGTCGTCGAGCCGGTATGCCGCCCGCGCCGCCAGCGCGTGCGGATAGCCCGGCTGCGCGAGGACGGTGGTCTCGAACACCGCTGACGCAGCGTCGGATTCGACGATGGACCAGTCGGCCCAACAGACCAGGCCGTGGATCGCGTTGTCCAGCAACGGCTCGGTGATCGCCAGCTGCTGCTCGACCCCGTCCCAGGTGTACCGCCCGCCACCGACCCGGTTCGGCCAGGGCAGCAGGATCTTGCCGACGAAGGCGCGCACCGCCTGCTCCGGTGGCAGTGCGTCGAGCGGCAGCACGAGGTCGTGACCGGCGCAGCTCAGCGTCGCGAGGGCCGCGCCCCCGGTGGCGACGGACGCGGCATACCGGCTGTGGCGCAGCGTGATGACCCGGCCGTGCGGGGTGATGGTCGTCCCCTGCGGGCCGACCGGCCCCGGCAGTGCCCCGCTCATAGCGCGCGGTGCGTGACGCGCCCGCCGAGCAGGGTCGCGGCGACCGACATCCGGCGCAGCCGATCGGCCTGCCAGGCCGGGGATCCCGCAGCGAAGGGGTCGTCGTCGAGGAGCACGAGATCGCCGCGCGAGCCGACCGCGACGCTGCCCTGGCCGTCGGTCGACGCGGCATACGCCTGCTGTGGGGTGAGCGCCTGCTCGCCGTGCCACGCCTCGCGCCCATCGGCCGAGCGGTGCACCGCCGCCGCCATCGCGAGCCACGGGTCGAGGGGCGACACCGGGGCGTCCGAGCCAAGCACGAGCCGGACGCCCACGTCGAGCATCCGGCGGAACGGGAAGCACCGGTCGGCCCGGTCCGGCCAGCACTGCATCGTCACATCGCGGTCATCGAGCAGGTGGGCCGGCTGCACCGACGCGCGCAGCCCGAGCCGGGCCAGCCGCGGGACGTCGTCCCAGCGCATCAGCTGGGCGTGCTCGATCGAGCCGCGCGCTCCGGTTGCCTCGAAGGCGTCGAGCGCGTCCGACACCGCGGCATCGCCGATCGCATGGACCGCACACTCGAGGCCGGATTGCGTTGCGCGAGAGAGCAGCTCGCGCATCTCGTCGGGACTGTAGTTCTGCTTGCCGCGGGGGAAGTCGAGCTCTGCAGCGTCGGCATAGGGCTCGCAGCAGTATGCCGTGCGGGTGTTGAGCGAGCCGTCGGAGATGAGCTTGAGCGGGCCGAGGGTGACCAGACCCTCTGGGTCTCGCTCAGGGTCCAACGGCATACCGGACCACCGGCCGAGGGCGAGGGCCGCGTCGAGCGCCTCCGGGTAGTAGCCGGCCCGCACCCGCAGCTGGTCGACGCCGGCCGCGACCCGAGCCGGCCAGTCAGTGAGGGTCCCCTCGAACTCGAGGTCGACGACGCCGACGATGCCCATGGCGGCCGCCGCCGTGGCCACCCGGCGGACGCCCTCCTCGGCGTCGTCGGTCGCCCCGGGCAGCTCGCCGAGCCGCGCGAAGAGCGCGAACCACTCGGCCTCGTCGACGATCCCGTCGCGCGGCGGCTGGCCGAGCAGCTCGAGTGCGCGCGACGAGAGCCAGCCGTGGTGACCGTCGCCGCTGATGAGCACGACCGGCCGGCCTTGAGCGACCCGGTCGAGCTCGGCCACCGTCGGCTGCCGCGGCCAGGTCACCGACCGGTGCCCCCACCCGGTGACCACCCGCTCGGTGCCGTCCGCGCGGTGCGAGCCACGCGGCATACCGGAATGTGCTTGTGCGGCAAGGTGATCGGCGAGGATGCCGAGGGCGTCCTCGACCGAGCGGGCCGGAGCGAGGTCGAGGCGCACCGTCGTGAGACCCCACTGGGTGAGGTGGACGTGGCCGTCCCACAGAGCCGGGCCGAGCCACCTCCCGTCGGCGTCGAGCACGACCTCTGCCTCATGCAGTGTGCCGGCCTCGTCGACCGCCGTGACCTCGCCAGCGGAGATCAGCACGTCGACCGCGCCCCTGGGCACCTCACGGTCGCCGAGTGGAAGCACCCGCGCTCCCCGCACCAAAGTCGTCATACCGTGGCAGGCTAGCCGCATGTCGGCCCTCTCCCCAGAGGTCCTCGACCGCCTGCGGGCCATCGTGGGACCTGAGCATGTCCTCGTCAGCGACGGTGACGTCGAGCCCTATGCCCGGGACGCCACCCCGCTCTTCCATGCGCGGCCCGACGCGGTCGTCCTGCCGGGCAGCACCCAGGAGGTCTCACGCATCCTGCGGCTGGCCAGCGAGCAGGGCATCCCGGTCACGCCCCGCGGCGCCGGCTCGAACCTCGCCGCCGCCACCGTCGTCGGCCCCGCCGGCGGCATCGTCCTCGTGCTCACCCGGATGCGGGCGATCAAGGAGGTGAGCGCCGACGAGCTGCTCGCCGTCGTCGAGCCCGGGGTGACGACGATCGAGCTGTCGACCGCCGCGGAGGCCAAGGGGCTTCTCTACGCCCCCGACCCGGGGTCGCGCACCGTGTCGACGGTCGCCGGCAACGTCGCCATGTGCGCCGGCGGGCTGCGTGGACTCAAGTACGGCGTGACCCGCAACTACGTCCTCGGGCTCGAGGCGGTGCTGCCGACCGGCGAGATCCTCCGCACCGGCGGGCGGCTGTGGAAGGACGTCGCGGGCTACGACCTCACCCGGCTGCTCACCGGCTCCGAGGGCACCCTCGCGGTGATCACCGAGGTCACCGTCGCGTTGCTGCCGCTGCCGGCGGTGTCGCGCACCGGGGTCGCCTACTTCGACAGCCTCGCCGATGCCGGGCGTGCGGTGGCCGGCGTCATCTCGGCGGGCATCGTGCCGGCGACGCTCGAGTTCCTCGACCGCAAGTGCATCGGCGCCGTCGAGGACTTCGCCCACCTCGGGCTGGACCGCGACGCCGGGGCGCTGCTGCTCTTCGGCGACGACGGCTCCGAGCAGGCGGTCGCCCGGTCGGTCGAGGTCATGGGTGACGTCTGCGCACAGACCGGCGCGCGGGCGGTGACGATGGCCAAGGACATCGCCGAGTCCGAGGCGCTGCTCACCGCGCGGCGCTGCTCGCTGCCGGCGCTGGCCCGGCTCGCACCGGTCACCCTGCTCGAGGATGCCTCGGTGCCGCGGCCGCGGATCGCCGAGATGGTGCAGCGGATCGACGCGATCGCCGACCGGTATGCCGTGTCCGTCGCCACCTTCGGGCACGCCGGGGACGGCAACCTGCACCCGACGATCGTCTTCGACCCGGCCGACGGCGACGTGCGGCAGCGGGCCGAGGCGGCCTTCGGGGACATCTTCGCCGCCGCGATCGAGCTCGACGGGACGATCACCGGCGAGCACGGGGTCGGGGCGGCCAAGCTGCCCTATCTCGAGTCGCGGCTCGGCGCCGATCAGCTGGCGCTGCTGCGGCGGGTCAAGGCGGCTTTCGACCCGGCCGGCATCCTCAACCCCGGGAAGCTGGGCTCGTGACCGCGCCCTCGGGTCGGCCACCGACCCGTACCCCCGTCTTCGACCCGGACCTGCTCTCGGCGTGCATCTCGTGCGGCTTCTGCCTGCCGGCCTGTCCGACCTATGCGCTCTCGCCAGTGGAGAAGTCCAGCCCGCGCGGCCGGATCACCCTCATGCGGGCCCTGCAGGAGGGCCGGCTCGACCCCGACGACCCGACCCTGCAGGAGCAGGCCGGCGAGTGCCTCGGCTGCCGGGCCTGCGAGACGGTGTGCCCGGCGGGGGTGCAATACGGCGTGCTGCTCGAGCAGTGGCGTGATCACCAGTGGCGCGGGCGGCATGTGCCACCGCTGGCCGCGGCGATGCGCGTCGGGGTCGACGTCCGCCCGGTGCTCGGGGTCGGTGGGCTGCTGCGTCGGTCGGCTGCGACGACGGGTGCGGCCGCCGCGGGCCGTCCCCACCTCATGCTCGGCTGCGTCGAGCGCTCGCTCTTCCCGCGCGTCTCGAAGGCAGCGATGCGCCTCGTGCCGGAGGCGGATGTGCCTGCGGGACAAGGCTGTTGCGGTGCCTTGCACGCCCACAACGGGTCGACCGAGGGCGGCGAGCGGCATGCGCACCGGCTGAGCGAGACGATGTCGGTGCCCGGTCGGGACGACAGCGGCGTCATTCTCACGACCGCCGGCGGGTGTGCGGCGCACATCGCGCAGGAGCTCGGGCGCGAGCGGGTGCAGGAGATCTCCGAGTATCTGCACGCCCGCTGGACGGCCGACCCGTCGAGTATGCCGCCGCTTCGCCCGGTGCTCGTCGACGGTCGCCCGGCCCGGATCGGCCTGCAGGACTCGTGCCACCTCCGCAATGCGCTGGGGGTGTCGGCGGCACCGCGCGAGCTGATCAAGCTGGTGGCGGACTACGTCGAGCTCCCCTCCGCCGGATCGTGCTGTGGGGCGGCTGGGTCCTACTCGGTGCTGCAGCCCAAACGGTCGCGACGGCTCTTGCGGGACAAGGTGACTCGCGCGCAGGATGCGCAGATCGACATCCTCGTCGTCGTCAACCCCGGCTGCCAGCTGCAGTTGATCACCGGGATGCGCTCGGCGAAGAGCCCGATCAAGGTCCTGCACATCGTCGAGCTGCTCGAGCTCGCGCTCGACGGCTGACCGCGCAGCCGCGCCGGACCCAGGCGCGGCGGGCGGGGGCGGACCCAGTCCCGAGCGCGGACCTACACCCGGCACGGGCATTTGCCCGCCCCAGCGGGCATCTCCCCGATCTGCAGATGGAGGCGCGGGGAAGCACGGGGAAGCCCCCGGTCTCGGCACCGGCAGATGCCCGCCACAGCGGGCATTTACCCGCGCTGCAGGTGGAGGCGGGGAGGGCCGCGGGGAGGCACCCGGACTCGGCACGGGCATATGCCCGCCCTAGGGGGCATATGCCCGCTCTGCAGGTGGCCCCGCTGGCTGCGGGCGGGCCGGGGCAAGCCTCAGCCGCCGAAGGTGCTGCGCAGGACCTCGGGCACGACGAGCTGGCCGGTGCGCCGACCGTCCGGCCCGATGAGCCACCCCATCCCTTGACCGCGCGCAGGATGAGCAGCGACTCGAGCACCTGCACCTGCGGCAGCCGCCTGCCGAGCGCGTCACCGAAGGCGCCGACCGCCGCCACCGACCGGCCGAGCACCGAGAAGATGAGGTTGGCCTCGCCGGTCACCTGCAGACACATCCGCAGCTCCGGGGTATGCCGCAGCGCCGCCACCACGCGCGGCAGCTCGGCCTGCGGGACGCGGACGATGTAGGTCGCGGTGACCGGCAGCCCGACGATGTCGTGCGCGACGTCGCAACGGAAGGCCAGCCGCTCGCCGGACAGCACCGCGCCGAGGTGGCGGCGCACGGTGGCGGGGTTGCGGTCGAGTGACCTGGCCAGCTCGGCCACCGAGAGCCGAGGTGCCGACGCGAGCGCCGCAACGATCGACCAGGCACCCTCGGGGACCCGCTCCCGCGCGGCCGCATGCTCCTCGAGCCCCTGATCCCGGGCCCGGCGCAGGGCCGCCACCTGATCGCCGTCCAGCGCCCCGGCCCGCCAGTCGCCGCCGGTGTGATGGGCATGCACGACGACCGACGAGCGCACCGTCTGCACCCCGGGGGCCTCGGACAGCTCGACGAGGACCAGCCCGGTGAGCTCGTCGAGCGTGGCGACCATGACGGTGAGCACGAGATCGCTCCCCCGTGACGACTCCTCCACCGACACGATCCGGCCGTCGAGGACGAGGCGCTCGGCGAGCGCGGCGCGCTTGCGCGGAATACAGGTGAGCTCGACGATGGCGGTGACGTAGTCGCGCGACACCGGGTTGGGGTGCACCGCGATCCACGCGACCCCGGCCTGCTCGAGCCGGCGCCACCGGGCGGCGGCTGTCGTCGGCGCGAGGTCGAGCACCCGGCCGACATCGGCCCACGAGGCACGCGGGTGCACCTGCAGCGCGTGGACGAGCTGCAGGTCGACCTCGTCGAGTGGCAGCTGCGCCACTGCACCGATCCTCTCCGGAGCGACCCCGGGGTGGACGAAACCCTGCGGATGCGCGGGAGGCGGGTCCGGCGGCCGGCTCACGACAGTTCCGTCATGGCGACCTATCTCGATCTGGCGAACGACCGGCGCGACGATCTCGTCACCCTGCGCCACGCTCTGCACCAGGACCCGGAGATCGGCCTGCAGCTGCCTCGGACGCAGCAGCGGGTGCTCGACGCGCTGGACACCCTGCCGCTCGAGATCACCCTCGGGCAGCGCACGAGCTCGATCACCGCGGTGCTGCGCGGCACCCACCCCGACCGGCCGAGCACCGACGCACCCGTCGTCCTGCTGCGCGCCGACATGGACGGCCTGCCGGTGCCGGAGGAGACCGGGCTCTGGTATGCCTCGAAGGTCCCGGGCGCGATGCACGCCTGCGGCCACGACCTGCACACCTCGATGCTCGCGACCGCAGCCGCCCTGCTCGCCGAGCGCCAGGCAGACCTGCAGGGCGATGTCGTCCTCATGTTCCAGCCCGGCGAGGAGATGCACGACGGCGCTGCGGTGATGGTCGAGGAAGGCGTCCTCGACGCGGCTGGGAGGCGCGTCGACGCGGCATACGGGATGCACGTCTTCAGCGCGCTCGTGCCGCAGGGCCAGTTCGTCTCGCGACGCGGGGCGATGCTCGCGGCGGCCGACGGCTTCCTCGTGACGATCCGGGGCAAGGGCGGACACGGCTCGACCCCGCACACCGCGCTCGACCCGGTGCCGGTGGCGTGCGAGCTCGTCGGCGCACTGCAGACCCTCGTGACCCGGCGCTTCTCGATCTTCGACCCGATCGTCGTCAACGTCGGCAGCATCCACGCCGGCGAGGCACCCAACGTCATCCCCGAGTTCGCCGAGCTCAAGGCCAGCGTGCGCAGCTGGTCGCACGAGGCGAAGGCGCAGTTCCGCAGCGACGCCGAGCGGCTGGCCCGCGGCATCGCCGGCGCCTACGGGATGACCGCCGAGGTCACCCACATCGACGGCTACCCCGTCACGCTGACGACCCCGGCCGAGACCGACTTCGTCGCCGACACCGTCGCCGACCTCTTCGGCCGCGAGCGCTTCACCCACATGGAGCACCCGTTCGCCGGGTCCGAGGACTTCTCGCGGGTCCTCGCCCAGGTCCCGGGCTCCTTCATCGGACTCGGCGCGGTGCCGGCCGGCATCGACCCCGCCACCGCGCCGTTCAACCACTCCTCCTACGCACAGTACGACGACGCCGTGCTCCCGCTCGGCACTGCCCTGTATGCCGAGCTGGCCACCCGCCGGCTCGCCCGCCTCGCCGCCGACCGCCTCCCGGCCTCTCACTGAAAGGCGTTGCCACACATGACCACTCAGGCTCTCCCACCCGCTGCGAAGCAATCCGGCATCTTCTACGGCTGGTGGATCGTGCTCGTGAGCGTGCTGCTCATGGCGACGATCTTCGGCACGATCGTCAACGCCTTCTCGCTGTTCATCAAGCCGGTCATCGGCGACATCCCGAGCATCACCATCGCGATGTTCACCATCGCCTACACCGTCATCACGTCGATCGCGATTCCCTTCTCGCCGATCGTCGGCAACCTGCTGCGCCGGTTCGACGCCCGGTGGATCGTGTCGGTCGGCGTCGTGCTCGCCGCACTGGCGAACCTCGGCCTGTCGATGACGAGCAACGTCATCTGGCTCTACCTCATGGCCGGCGTCCAGGGCATCGCGATCACCTTCGCGACGACCCTGCCCATCTCGGCGATGGTGACCAACTGGTTCTATCGGCACCGCGGGCTCGCCCTCGGCCTGGCGACCGCCGGCTCCGGTCTGGGCGGGGTCATCTTCGTGCCGCTCATCCTCAACGCGCTGCTGCCCAGCCTCGGCTGGCGCGGCACCTACCTCGCGCTCGGTGCGGTGCAGATCGTGCTGCTGCTGCCGCTGTCGCTGCTCGTGCTGCGCACCCGACCCGAGGACAAGGGCCTGCTGCCGCTCGGGCACGAGGAACTGCTCGCTGCCCAGGCGGCAGCGGGCACGACGGTCCGCCCCGGCCTGACCCAGGGTCAGGTGCTGCGCAGCCCGGCCTTCTGGGCGCTCGGCGCCGCGCTCATCTTCAGCGGCATCTCGGTCAACGGGATGATCTCCAACTTCGCCCCCATCCTCGGCTCGCTGCAGTCGCCGACCGCGATCGTCGGCTTCATCCTCGGCTCGGTCGGGCTGTTCGTCATGGGCGCGAAGTTCCTCGCGGGCTGGCTCTACGACCGGCTGTCGCTCATCCTCGCCATCGCGCTGATCTCGCTCGCGAATGCCGCGCAGTTCTTCTTCATGCTCAAGCCGGACTCCATGGTCAGCGCGGTCATGTTCAACCTGCTGCACGGCTTCGGCGCGACGATGGTGACCATCACCCCGGCCTACCTCGCCGGCAAGCTCTTCGGCGACCGGGACTACGCCGCCGTCTACGGCTGGGTGTCGACCTTCGCCCTGCTCGGCGCGGCGATCGCCCCGATCTTCGGCGGCTTCTTCTACGGCAGCAGCAAGGAGACCTCCGGCCTGGCCAATGCGCAGAGCCTGGTCTGGGCCTGGCTGGTCATGGGGCTCGTCGGCTTCGTTCTCTACCTCGTCACGGTGCGACTCAAGCCGCACTGGGAGCCGACGGACCAGCCGGTCGGCGCAGACCCGGTCGCCCCTGCTGAGGTGCGGCACTGACATGTGGTTCATCGGAGGTCGGGTGTTCACCGGCGAGGGCGACCGGCCGCAACCGCTCGCCGTGCGCTTCGTCGGCGACCGGATCGACCAGGTCTGCCTCGACGGCACCCAGCCGCCGCCCGATCCGGGTGAGGATGTCGTCGACCTGGCCGGCGCGACGGTGCTGCCGGGCCTGCTCGACGTGCACACCCACCCGGCCTTCATGTCCGAGCTCGTCGACGCGGTGAGCCTGCTGCCCCCCGAGGTCGACTCGATCGAGAGCCTCGTCGCCAGGCTTCGCTCGAGCGGCGCGGGCTCATTGCCCGAGCGACCGAACCGGCTCGCTGTGGACGCGGACTTCCCTCCTCGCTCGCTCGCTCCTCACTCGACTCGTCAGTCCAGCCCGCGCCGCTCGCCGGGTCGCTCGAGCATGTGGATTGCAGGCTACGGCTTCGACGAGTCGGGCTATCCGGAGGGTCGGCAGCCGACGCGGCACGACCTGGACCGGGTGTCGGCGACCCGCCCGGTGTTCGCCCGCCGCTGCGACGGGCACACGGCGGTGTGCAACACCGTCGCCCTCGAGCTGGCCGGGATCACGGCGGAGACGCCGGACCCGCCGGGCGCGGCATACGGTCGCGATGCCTCCGGTATGCAGGACGGCCGGCTCATCGAGGTCGCCGCGGTCGAGCGGGTGCACGGGCTCATCCCGGTGCCCGACGAGAAGGAGCGCGTGACCCGGATCGCCCGGCTGGCAAGGCACTTCGCGGAACGCGGACTGGTCGGCCTGGGAGACCTCTTCGCGACGATGGTCCCCGATCCGCTCCGGACCTTCCGGGCGGCGGCCCGGCTCGGCCCCTTCCCGCAGGTCGGCCTCTACCTCGGCTGGGAGCACATCAAGGCCGACCCGCCGACCCTCACCGACGACGACCGCACCGGGCGCATCCACATCGCCGGCTGCAAGCTGCTCATGGACGGTGCCTACAGCAACCGGACGGCGTGGACCCACGACCCCTACCCCGACAGCTGCGACCACGGCATACCGACGACGACCGTCGAGGAGCTGCGGGCCGCGGGAGCCTGGGCCCGGTCCAACGGGGTGCAGGTCGCGGTGCATGCGATGGGCGACGCGGCGCTCGACGCGGTCATCGACACCTTCGCCGACGAGGATCCGTGGCTCGACGACGTCCCGTCGGTGCGGCTCGAGCACGCGACGCTCTTCTCCCCGGAGCGGATCGCGCGGGTCGGGGCGGCTCGAATGCGCTTCGCGGTCGTGAGTCACACGATCTTCCTCTTCGCCGAATACGGCTCCTACGAGAGCAACCTGTCGCCGGCCCAGTTCGCCATCGCCTATCCGATCCGCTCGTTCCACGAGGGGCTCCGGGCGACGGCGCTCTCGTCGGACAGCCCGGCGACCGCGTGGGAGGCGGCCGACGACGTCTTCGTCTCGGTGCAGGCCGCGGTCGAGCGCCGATCGCACACCGGGGCGGACATCGGCCAGTCCGAGGCGGTCTCGGTCGCGCAGGCGCTCGAGCTCTACACGTCGCGCGCCGCGACCTGCATGCGGCTGCCGGGTCTGGGTCGGATCGCCGAGGGCGCGGAGGCGAGTCTCGTCGTACTCGATCGTGACATCTTCGCTGTGCCGCCCGAGCAGCTCGCGCAGACCCGGGTCGTCCAGACCTGGATGGCCGGAAGCAAGGTGTCCGGCTGACCTGGACCCCTGGCGTCGCGCCGCCAGCCGACTGCCACGAGCGACGGCCAGGCACGCGGCATACTGAGCCTCACACCCCCATGCCCCACGAGCCGTGACCCGCGGCTCCCCGACGAAAGCCGCCGATGAGCACCCCCACGACGACGTCCGACTTCATCGCTCTCGAGGACCGGTATGCCGCGCACAACTACAGTCCGCTGGACGTGGTCATCGCCTCCGGCGAGGGTGCCTGGGTCACCGATGTCGAGGGGCGGCGCTACTTCGACGCACTGGCCGGCTACTCGGCGCTGAACTTCGGGCACGCCCACCCGCGGCTGGTCGCCGTCGCCGAGCGGCAGCTGCGGACCCTGACCCTCACCTCGCGGGCGTTCCACTCCGACCAGCTCGGGCCGTTCGCGCGCGACCTGGCCGAGCTCACCGGCAAGGACATGATCCTGCCGATGAACTCCGGCGCCGAGGCCGTCGAGACGGCGATCAAGGTGGCCCGCCGCTGGGGTCACCGGGTCAAGGGGCTGGCCGAGGACTGGGGCACCATCGTTGTCATGGGCGGCAACTTCCACGGCCGCACGACGACCATCGTGTCCTTCTCGACCGACAAGGTCGCCCGCGACGGATACGGGCCGTTCACACCGGGATTCGTCACCGTGCCCTATGGCGACATCGAGGCGCTGCGGGCTGCGGTGAGCGACGAGACGGTCGCCGTGCTGCTTGAGCCGATCCAGGGCGAGGGCGGCGTCGTCATCCCGCCGGAGGGCTTCCTGCGC